>CAYGJP010000011.1:0-20885 GCA_964350175.1 uncultured Candidatus Bathyarchaeia archaeon | reverse complement strand
CAAGAAGAAAAAAGGGCGGGGGGAAGGGGTAGGTCAAAACTATAGGGTCCTATCAGAGGTCAAAAAACGTGTCATGTTGGATTCTATATAAAGAGGGGGCTATAGACTGCTCCAAGCATAACACAAAGTCGCCAAAATTCTCAATTATACAGGCTTATTGCTGGTGAAATTCATACTGAAAAACGAATTTTAGACTCAAAATAAAGAAACGCTTAACTGTCCAAACGTAATACAGTAACTTCTAGAGAGGAGCGATTTGCCGTCCCTGGGAATATTCCGCAAACCAAAAAAGGAAGATGAACAACAAATGGAAGAAAAACCAGAAGCAACGCCTTTAGAACCAGTTGAGAACAAAGAAGCAAACGGCAAAACCTACTTGAAAGCTATGCCGTTGCGTGACTTGGCAGATTTGGAAGCGATAAAAGACGAAGTGAACAACGGGAACATCCTTATTCTCCGCATCACGCCCTTAGCGAACAAAAGCATCGAAGACGTAAAAAAAGCCGTGAACGACCTGTACGCATTCGCTGAATCCATAAGCGGAGACATCGCACGATTAGGCGAAGAACGCATAGTTCTTTGTCCGCCAAAAATTAGAATCTGGCGAGAAAAAACGCCAGTTAAAAATGAGCCTGTGCCTACAGCAGCCTAAAAGTTTCCATCACTGATGGAACAATCGTGGTTATGCCTGCTTTGTTGCTGATGAAGTTCGCCAGATTATGGATTTTTGACTTTTCACCGTGGACTAAGAAAATCCGCTCAGGCTTAGGGTTAAGGTTAGTCAAGTAGTTAACTAGTTGTCTTCGGTCGCTGTGACCAGAAAAACCCTCAACCGAATCCACATGTAACTTGCATTGGACGACTGCCATTTTGCCTTCGTTGTCCATCATGGTAACTTCGCTGACGCCTTTCTGTACTCTGCGTCCCATGGTGCCTTCGATCTGGTAGCTCACGAAGATAATTGTGTTTTTGTCGTTGTCCGCCCAGTTCTTGAAATACTCAATCACTGGTCCACCTTCAAGCATGCCTGAAGTTGCAAGAACGATACATGGTTCACCTTCAATGATGCTTTGCCGCACGCTCGGATGCTCCACGATGGTGAAGTAGTCCGACTTGAACGGATTAACCTCTTCATGCAGTATGCTGTGGCGCACTTCCCTGCCCAAATATTCAGGATAAGCCGTGTGAATGGCAGTTGCTTCTGAAATCATACCTTCGATGAAAACTGGCGCTTCTTTCATCAACCCACGTTTCATGTACCCGTCGATGATGAGCATGATTTCCTGAGCTCTTCCAACCGCTGGCACTGGGATGAGGACTTTGCCTTTGCGCTCCAAAGTTTCGTTTATCACATGTGTTATGCGCTCTTCAGCTTCGCCTCTGGAAGGCATCATGTCGTCAGGTCCACCATAAGTGCTCTCAGTAATTACGGTTTCCACTCGGGGGAACTCGTTTGCCGCAGCTTCCAACAGCATGGTGCGTGCGAACTTGTAGTCGCCAGTGTACACGATGTTGTGTAAGCCTTCGCCTATGTGTAAATGAGCCATTGAGGAACCTAAAATGTGTCCGGAATTGTGCAGTGTTAAGCGGATGTCAGGTGCAATGTCGGTCACAACACCATACCGTAATGGAATCGTGTGCAAAACGCATTCGCGCACGTCTTTTTGGTCATAGTAAGGTGTTACGCCTTGTTTGCCAGCTACATCCAAGTAGTCCAACTGTAGCATGGTCATCAGGTTGCTTGTGGGTGCTGAACAGTAAACTGGGCCATCATAGCCGTATTTGTAAAGAAACGGCGTTAAGCCACAGTGGTCAAGGTGAGCATGTGTGATAACTACTGCATCCAAGGAGTCAATTTGGAATTCAGGTGAGTCAAACCGTGGAAAAGACTCAAATGGTCTCTGCGAACCAGGGTTAATGCCGCAATCCAACAGGACGCTGCTTTCGCGAGTTCTCAGCAGGAAAGCGGAACGACCAACTTCTTGGGCGCTACCAAGCACGGTTAAGCGGATGTCGCCGACGTCGAAAGTTTTAGGTCTGAAGATGCGTTCGCCTATGGTGCGTAGTATGCGTTCGCGTTCTTTGCTTTCTGAGTGCAGGTAATGCCGCATGTTAGTGACAATTTTGGATTTTAATGGGGGACTGCGCAGAACGTGGGGTCGCCATTTGGTTTTCTTTATGATTTCCTGCAGAACTATGCCGTTTCTGCCGATGACTAAGCCTGGTTTTTTTGTTTCAATTATGATTTCGCCAAGGCTGGGGTCAAAGTTTATGTCGGTTATTTCGGCTTCTTTTGGGATAATTTCTCTTGTGATTTTTTCAGCTTCAACTTCGGGCATGCGCACCGCAGGGTCAGGACGGATAACAATGCGTTTGCGTATAACTCCGACGATTTCAGCTATGACGCTGCTTTGTTCGACAAGAACTTCGGGCTTTTTTGTGTAAACACTAAGCATGGGTCCTTCATATTCGATGCGTGTGACCTCAGCTTCTTTGGGAACATGCTGCAAAATATACTGGGTTATTTCGACTTTATCTTTGTCCTGTTGTGTACGCGCCACGGGTTTTAACTTCCCTTTGCCAAAAGCTCCTTTTTCTCTGCGTCTGTGAGTTCGCGGTAGCCTTTGTTGTCGATTACTATGATGTTGTAGTTGTTGCCGCTTGCGACATCACGTTTCATGGATGCGTTAACGGCTCTTGCGATGACTGGCAGTGCTTCTTGTACGGTCATGCCTTCGCGGAATTTGTCTTCTAAAACGCCGATTGCTATGGGTGAACCTGAACCTGTTGAAGTCATTTTCTCTTCAGTTAGGCTTCCGAATGGGTCTAGGTTGAAAACGTGTGGTCCTGTGTCGTCAACGCCGCCAACAAGGACTTGAGCCATTAAGCCTCTTGCGCTGAACAGCAGATTTGAGGTCATTCTCGCAGCGGAACTGACAGGCATTGGTCTGTTGAGGTTGATGCGGTAGAGGTGCGCGTTGGCGGTGATTATGTCGATGACTTTTTGGGCGTCAGCCACTGAGCCAGCGATGGTCATGCCGATGTGGTCGTCTATTTTGTAGACTTTTTTGCCTTGTTTGTGGGCAATGAAGAAACCCATGGTTACTCGTGTGTCTGAAGCTAGAATTACGCCGTCTTTGCAGACGACACCAATTGTAGTTGTCCCCTTTACGACTAGTTGATTAAGTGCATTATGAGCCATAGTGTTTGTCTCCCTAAAACTTTAATTCGGAATTCACAGGGAATTCCATCGGTAGGAAGCAGGCATGGATGATATCGTTATGCGAACTTTATTAATATTACGGTGTAAGAATCGGAACAAAATACCCGCGTTTAGGGTGTTTCTCTGTTGCGCTCAGCGAGGCGTATAGCCCCTCTTTATATAGATTGAACCTTAGGCTGCGTGTTTGGCTTCTAGGCGGATTTTTAGCTGGTGTTGTTTTCGCAAGTTTTAAACCTTAGCATCATAAGCTATACTACGAGTAAAAGAGTGTGTGACCCAAGCTTGCCTTCACCTTACCACTACATGCAGCTTCCGCGTGAAGTAATTGTTGGAAAAGGAACACTGGAACGCGTTCCCGAAGTCGTAAAAAGGCTCAACCTCAAAGGACCAGCATTAATAATTGCAGGACAAAAAAGCTGCGAAATCGCCGGAAAAACCGTCCGCGACCTCCTCGCGCAAACAGGCATTGATGTGGACACACTCTTGGTGGATACCGCCACGATAAGAGATGTTTTGACGGTTGAGGAGAGAATTCTAGAGTGGAAGCCTCAGGTGCTCTTCGGCGTGGGCGGCGGAACCAAAATTGACGTAGCAAAACTCAGCAGCGCCCATCAGGAGATGCCCTTCATCAGCGTGCCCACCACAGTTAGCCACGACGGCATCGCCAGCCCCCTTGCGTCAATCAGAGGCTTCGGCAAACCCTACAGCGTCATGTCGCAGGCACCTTTAGCCATAATCGCGGACACTGATGCCATATCACAGGCGCCGTGGCGTTCGGTGGTGAGCGGATGTGGAGACGTCATAGCAAAATTCACCGCCGTAAAAGACTGGCGACTGGCTCATGATGAAAAGAACGAATATTATGGTGAATACGCTGCCAGCCTCGCTTTGATGAGTGTTAAACTGGTGGCACTAAACGCTGAAAAAATCCAGCAGGAAAACGAAGAGGGCTTACGAGTGCTGCTGGAAGCGTTGATAAGCTGCGGAGTAGCTATGAGCATAGCTGGAAGCAGCCGACCCTGCAGCGGCTCAGAACACCTTTTCAGCCATGCACTGGACATGATTAATCCTTCGCAAGGCATGCATGGGGAACAATGCGGCTTGGGCTCTATAATGATAGCCTACCTCTACGGTGCAAACTGGAAACGCGTCAAAGACACCCTTAAACGATTAGGCGCACCAACTACAGCAAGCGAATTGGGCGCCAAAAACGACGACATAATCAAAGCTTTAGAACTCGCAGGCACCATACGCCCCGACAGGTACACTATTCTCCAGAAGCTAAACATGGACTACGAAGCATGCGAGAAAGTGGCAAAAGCCACAGGAATAATCAATTAAACCAAAACAAAAACTCAAAGAAGAAAAAAGAAAAAACTGTTTTCACAGTTTAGCTTTTTGTTTCCGTTTCTACTGCCGCAGGTTTTACTTCAGCAATTTTTGGAGGCGCCTTGAAAACTTCAACAAACTTTGTTTCCTCCAAGTCAGGGAAGAACTTTTGCATGTCTAAGGCTATGCCTCTTTTTGCAATTTGGACGCCTTCAATGTAGAAGGTTTCCTCAGGCATATCAATTGCTAAGGCTTTGTCTTGTACGGCGAACTTGAATTTGCTCTCTTCAGTGATTGGGAGTCTTCTGTGGATGAGCGCAACTATTTTTTCGTCGTTGGTTTCAAGTTTCTTTTCCACAGTTACGTCGTACAGAAGAGTTTTTCCTGCTAACGGTGGATTAAAGTCTAAAAGTACACGTCCAGCGCCTATACTGCGTATAGTAGCGTTCTTTCCGCCGTATTCGATGCGCATGCCGATGACAGGGTTGATGCCTTTTGCGGCTAGCTGCTTGATGGTTATACGTTTAACTTTCTCGGGGTCTCGTTGACCAAAGGCGTTTTCAGGCAAAATCTCCACTTGCGCGGGCTTGTTTGGCTCCATAGTGAAGAAACCGTCGTCTAAAGCTTTGAGAACCCAGCCTTCGCCTACGACTATGAGTCGGGGCTCGTAGATGTCGCCCTCTTTCTGGAGGTGTTCCTTCTGGGCTACTTCTTGAACTGTTGTGTCGAAAACTTCGTTTGTTTCCTTCACCTTCGCGGTGTAGTTGATTAGTATGAAGTCTCCTTTTTGTAAAGCCATAACATTTCACTCTTTACTTGCGTTTCGAAACTAAGTTTAAAAGGCGAATAAATACATTTGCCTCGTTAGAGAGGGTTACAGCGCGTAAAATGCTTAAGGTAGCCTTTTTCTATGGCTCACGTTTCACTAAACTTGTAAACGAAGAGGAATTTTCACAGTAAACTTTGTTCCTTCACCAATTGCACTCTCAAAAGTCACATTGCCGCCTAAGGCGGCGGTCAGTTTTTTAACCACCGCCAACCCGAAGCCCTGACCTTTGGATTTGGTTGTGAATAAAGGCTTGAAAATTTTGTTTTTTACTTCTTCAGGTATGCCTTCTCCAGTGTCTTGAACGTTTATGAAAGCGTGCATCTTGTCGTAGGTTGCAGTTATGGTAAGTTTTCCGTCTTTATGCATCGCTTGTAGCGCGTTCGTAATCAGATTCACCAATATCCGCCTCAAGTATGAGGAGTCGGTTGTTAGTTTCGGAAAATCCTCTTTAATCGCCACAACTACTCGTATGTACGAAGGGACAGCCACAGAAGATAATATCTCCTTAATGGTCTTCTTAAGGTCCACTTCCTCGGGGCATGGCGCTAAATTTTTTGCATAATCCTGCAGGTCCGAGACAATCTTGTTTATGTAAGTCAACTGTTCTTCGATGATGGCCACGCTTTCCGACAAGTTTTCTTTAACTTCGCATTTAGGTAAGGCGTCCACTTCGTTTTTTGCCAAGTAAAGTTCGCCGCTTATCGACTGCAAAGGATTACGAATATCATGCCCAATCATACCCGCCATTTCGCCGATTGTTATCAACCGTTCAGCATTTTTCAGTTTTTCAGTTCGACTTTTGACGAGGTCTTCTAGGTGCTGAGCGTACTCTGAAAGTTTTTTTTGCAGTTCCGTGTGTTGTGTGATGTCTTTGGTGAAAACTGAAACGCCAGTTCTAGTGGGATACACATAATTTTCAACCACTACCTTGCGCCCGTCAATCGTGCGTTCATCGACAAAAATTTGAGGCTTCTTTGTCTTCAGAGCTTTAAGGTAAAAGTTAGCGATTCTTTGGGTATTCTTATTTTTCTCGAAAATTTCAAAAAAATGCTTTCCTAACACTTTCGGGGCGGGGATTCCCGTGATTTTTTCGCGGGCTTTGTTCCAATACGTATATTGCAAGTTGGCGTCTAACGCCACAAAGCTGTCTGTGATGCTGTCTGCAAGCTCCCTGTACCCCGCCTCACTGTGCTTGACGGCTTCCTCGTTACGTTTTCGTCTTGTGATGTTATGTGCAAAAACAAAAAAGGTCTCACCATCATTTACCATGTAATTAGCGCTTACTTCCAGGTCCACGGCTTGACCATCTTTGCGGCGATGGCGTGTCTCAAAGCGGTCGTGAGTGTGCTGACTTATTTTCTTCATATGATGCTGGATTTCTTTGGAAGTTTCGTTCAACTCGACATCGTGAAGGCCCATCGTTAGCAGTTCGTCACGATTGTAACCTGTGAGGTCGCAATAGGCAGCGTTTACGTCGAGAAAATGACCCGCAGAATCCACAATAAAGAAGGCGTCAATGGAAGTTTGAATGATGTTCCGGTACCGTTCCTCACTTTTCCTACGTTGCCCCGCATCTTCAATGAAGAACCAGTCAGTGCCTCTTTTAACCAGAGTGCCGCCGTGAAGGCGTTCGATGTCAATAATGTTGCTGGCGGAGCATTTTTCCAGAGGATAAGTGCATAAAGCGATTATTTTATGCAAAGCAATGGCACCATGTACAACTTTTTCGCATTCAGTAAATTTCTTCCAGAGTAGCTTCCAAAGCAACTTTTCAACCGCAGGTATGTTGCCTGTTATTCGTAAACCTTCAAAGCCACGGTTTAAAGCATCCTGCTCTTTTTCAATCAACACGCGCGAAATTTGTGTTGCATTAAGTTTACCGCGGGAAATATACCAAGTGGTGTAAGGGAGAAATTCAACTTGCCCATTTTTTATGTATTGATCTAATTCTGGAACCGCTTTCTTAAGGGCGTTTTTCGCGTCTTCTACATTAAGAGGGGGCGAGGTAATCCACAGGCAGAACTCGTTACCGCGCAGTCCAGCTGTGAAGTAGGGAATCAGAATGTCAAGTAAGTCTTGTTTGCACTCATAGAGTTGACACAGGTGGGTTCCCCAAGGGACAGCCCCAACGAGATCTACACCGAACCTGCGAAGGGTACTGGGAGCATCTTGATTCAACTGAATCACTCTCCCGTTCTGGTAGTAAGTAGGTTTTGTTTTACATAAAAGAATTGCCCATAATAGCCTTGCCAGACTCGTTTTCAGGAAACGAAATACTCGTTTTCCACAAGAAAAACACACGAAAGAGTTATACACGGGTTGTGGCAAAAAACAGGTGAAACGGGAGAACTTGTTGTGAGCGCAACAGACCAAGGCTTATTTGGAAGCGAAGAGTTTGCCACAATATTTATCCTAATAGTAGTCGCAGTTGTAGCTTTAATTATCGAAAGACTCATCACGCGATACATTTCACGCGTAGCGAAACGGCTTAAGCTGGAACCCCACGTCACTAACAATTTGGCGCTTACTTTCCGAATTCTCATACTCTTAGGCGCCGTGGCCGTCACAGCTAGGGTTGGCGGTTTGCCGGCAGAATGGATTCTTTCAATCTCTGCCATAGGTGGAGCCGCACTAGGTTTTGCCTCTCAAAAAACAATCGGCAACTTCATCGCGGGATTGTTTCTGCTCGCGGCTAAACCTTTCAGGGCTGGCGACTACGTGCGCATCGGAACCATAGAGGGCATCGTTCAGGAAATTACCTTAAACTACACAAAAATTCTCACTATGGGCAACAGCACCGTTTCAGTGAGTAACCTGCAGATTCTAGACAGAGACATTACAAACTTTGCTTTTGAAGCAGGAAAGGAGGAAGTTTACTCTTACACATTCGAGATGGGCTTTGACCATCGGGGTTCAACTGAAACAATAGGAAAACTTTTCGACGAAACCTTCGAGAAATATGCGCGTATTTTGCCTAAAAAACCGACGTACATGTTGGTCAGGTCAAGCGGCATAGAAAGGGTCTACATGGTTTACCTTTACGTGGAGAACCCCGGAGACATCTTCACGTTGAGACCAAGGATTGCGGAAGAAATTTTCCAGCTTTGGGACCGAGAAAGAGCCAAAACATAGCGCTCATATCGGTATGCGTCAAACTTTGAATGAAAAGCAGTTACTGATACTGAAAACAAAAAAAGATAGTTGGGATTGCTCTACTGCATCATTTCAATGCGAGCAGGCCTTTTTTGACGTTTTCCGCAACTACAGGACCCAAGGTCAGTTGGGTTCCGATACCGCACCATTTTGCTAGCTCGTCAAGGTCGCTTTTTTGAAGCGCTGATGACGCTTTGTTGAGGTGATGCTTGCATTGTCTATCCAGGAATGCGCGGGCGGCAGGTCCCATTTGCTTTGTTAGAACCAGTAAGCAGTCTTGTTCAAGGGTCATTGTGTATCAGCCTCCGGTGTTTCGTTGCTGAGGGCGACTGTCATTTTGAAGGCGTTAATCATTCTTTGGAAAGCTTCTGCCAAGTCGCTGATTTCGTCGCCTGTCTTTATGTCAATTGTCTGTTCAAGATCGCCCATGCTCACTTTGCCTGCGATGTTAGTCAATTTCTTGAGTGGGTTGGTTATGCGTTTTCCCAACACAATTGCCAGAACGACGGCGGCTATGCCTATTGCTAAGAAGGATACACCTGCAGTTATGTTGCTAAAGTTGGCGTAGTTTTGAGATTCAGTTGTTGCACTTTGTGCATTCGCTAAAGTGATGCTTCTGAAATCTGCAAGTTTGACCGAAATTTCATCCATGGATTCCATTATGATTGCAAGCTGTTGCTGGACCAATGCGAATTTGTTGGGGTCGTTAGTGCTCGATATAGTAATTATCTCTACAAGTGCATTGTTGATTCGGTTTTTGTCAATATTGGTAACTGCGGTGAATTGGTTAAGCAGCGCCGGGTCATTTGTCAATGCGCTTAGCAGAAAGTCTTCAGCGGGCTGCATAGTGTCTGCGCTACTAACAAGTATTTGTTCACCTACTTGCGAGTTACCTTGGCTGTACACGAAAGAGGCAAACTGCTTCGCGTCCATTCCTTGCTGGTAAATGAATGCGTTATTGTTGACATCGACATTGTGCTTTACTTGGTTTTGCAGGTCAGCCATTTTTGCCATGTTCGTTGTAACGACTGCGCCTACTGCGATGAAAAGTCCTACTATCAAGAGATAGGATAACAATAGTTTCCTTTGGATTTTCATTTTTTTTCCTCCCGATGATACATTTTAGTCTTATTTACTGAGCAACAACCCCACAATAATAATATTGTGTAGTAAGAAACAATATGCAAAAATGGCTTTGCCACTTCAGAGCTCAAATAGCCACAAACGGTACATATATAGAATAAATGATAAAAAAACAGAGTCAAGTGCTGGACAGCGTTAAGCAGCTTCTATAGGCGAGGTACTCTCAGGTTGGTTGTACAAAGATTTTTTTGATCGATTAACGAATTGCCCAACGTCTAGGACTAAAACTACTTGGCCATCTCCGAGGATGGTTGCGCCGCTGATGCCCTTGAGTCCAGCCAAAGTCTCGCTGAGAGACTTGACCAGGATGTCCTGTTGCCGAAGCACGGAATCCACCACTAAACCCAGCTTCGTACTCTCGTCGCCAAGGTAGGTTATCAACAGTTCAAGGTCTTCCTCGTCTGAACCCTGAAGTCCAAGCATTTTGTGCAGGTGAACCACGGGAATGACCCTGTCTCTGACGAGTATGGCATCGGTTTTTCCCAGCGACTTTACATCGCTTTTCTTGGCGCGCACAATCTCTGACACTTGGCTCGTCGGAATGGCAAAAGTTTGCTCTGAATCGTTCACCAGAATTGCTTGGATACTCGCCAAAGTCAATGGCAACTTGATGCTGGTTTTTGTTCCTTTACCTAACTGTGTTTCAAGATGCACAGTGCCGCCTAAAGCGGTGATTTTAGTTTTCACCACATCCATGCCTACGCCTCTGCCGCTTGTATCAGTAACTTCCTTAGCGGTTGAGAACCCAGGCAGAAAAATCATGTTAATAATCTGGTCTCTGCTCATCTTCTCAAGTTCAGTTTCTGTTGCAAAGCCTTTCTTGATAGCTGATTTCTTGACTTTCTCGGGGTCAATGCCTAAGCCGTCGTCTTCAACTTCGATAATAACGTGGTCGCCGTTTCTTTGCGCTGAAAGCCTGATTTTGCCCGTTTCAGCTTTACTATTTTTCAATCTTTCATCAGATGTTTCAATGCCGTGGTCAATGCTGTTCCTAAGCATGTGAATTAGCGGTTCCCCAATTTCATCTAGGACTGTCCGGTCAACCTCAATATCTCGCCCTTCCATAACTAATTCGATTTTTTTGTTTTTCTTGAGCGAAAGGTCTCTAACAAGCCTTGGGAACCTGTCGAAGATTTGGCTAACTGGCACCATTCGAACTTGCATGACGAGGTCTTGGAGGTCCGCTGTTAAACGGTCAATGTTCTCGGTGATGCGCTTTAAGCCGTCGTTTCTAACGTCTGCTGTTGCCTGAAGTAAAGCGATTTTGTTTATAACCAGTTCACCAACCCAATTCATGAGCTTGTCAAGTTGGTCAAACTTTACTCTAACCGTCTGAGTTGACTGCACATCGGAAAGAACTTTTGTGGCTCTACCCTTTTCGATAGCGACTGAAAAAGTTTTTTCATCTCCGAGCAACGTTGATTTTGGGTCTTTGCCCAGTGGTGTACCATTTTCTAAGGCAACCACTTCCACATGCTCCACCTCAAGGACTTGCTGGATGCACTTTTCAATGTCTTTCCCGTCGAATTTGCTAGTAACAGTCAGTTTGAGGCCCTGTGAAAGTTTTTCCTCATCCAGCTCTGTCTTATCAGGCAGCGTCTTAACTATTTCTGCAATCTCCCCAATTTTGCTCAATAGCATATCTGCCCTAATGCTCTTGAATGCGCAGTCATCGCTGAATTCTAAGGATACATAGTAACACCGGTTACCGTTGTTCTCAGC
Source organism: uncultured Candidatus Bathyarchaeia archaeon (assembly GCA_964350175.1). Lineage (GTDB taxonomy): Archaea > Thermoproteota > Bathyarchaeia > Bathyarchaeales > Bathycorpusculaceae > JADGNF01. The sequence goes on along the minus strand of CAYGJP010000011.1, from coordinate 9,486 downwards.
TTTCGTTAAAGCGTCTTTTTCGTGTTCATCAAACTCAACTGCAGACTTTTCTGGAATACTTACAGATTGAATATTCTCCTTCTCAGGTGCCTCTACCAAAGAGGATTCAGTAACGCCGTGAAGACGATTTTTGAAAGCTTCAACTGCAATTTCTCCTTCAACCCCGTTTTGAATTCCGTCCAACCTTGACGATAAAGCATCAACACATTCGAGAAGGACGCTGATTAAATCACTTGCAGGCGCTTTACCTTTCCGCATGCCATCAAAAACGTCTTCCATCTTGTGAGTAAGTTCTTGGAAGTCTTTGAAACCCATCATGCCTGATGAGCCTTTTAGGGTGTGGGCTGACCTGAAAAGCATGTTTATAACATCATTGTTTTGAGGATCCTTCTCAAGAGTAAGCATGCACTTAGTCAAGTTTTCAATGTGTTCTTTTGCCTCTTCGATGAATAACTGCAGGTACTGATCATTATCTAACGACAACTGTAATAGTCACCTTCTATAGACCCTGGTCCGTTGTCTTCAACCTCATCTTTCATTCATTGAAGCTATTTTACGTAAGTGTGTCTCTCACAGCTACACGCAAAAAGAGCACACCGTGAGTTCAAGCTCTTTTGAAACCCACATGTGACTGAACCTCCGGTTGAATAATTCCCACTTGACCAACAGTGCCAACCTGCTTGGGTTTTTGGTAAACACGGTTTCTTATGTCAATGGACACAAATTTCTGGCTTGGTTCGCCACTCAGCATTTCCGCTTTTCCGGTGATGAAGTATCCGTCTTCCCGTAGGGCATTGTAGAAGTGCATGTGAATACTCTGCTGGCTCTCTTTGGCAAAGTATATCATGACGTTTCGGCAGAGGATAAGGTCCAAGCTCTTGCGCAAAGGCGCCTTCATCAAGTCATGCTGCTCAAAACGAATAATGCTCCGAACAAAATCCCGCACCCGATACGTTTCGCCTTCTTTTGTGAAGTACTTGTCAACCATTGCATCTGAGAGTCCACTTAACTGCTTTTTCTTGTACTCACCTTTTGTCGCCTTTGCTAAAGCTTCTTTGTCGAGGTCTGAGGCAAAAATTGAAACCTGATGATTCACTGCAGCATCACCGAGGATTTTGTGAACCAGAATAGCCAGCGAGTAAGGCTCTTCGCCAGTAGCGCAACCTGCACTCCAGATTCTGATAGGGTTAGAAGCGAAAAGTTTTGGCAATAGATTTTTTTCCAGATAGAGGTAAACTTCCGTGTCCCTCATGAACATGGTGTAGTTGATGGTTAAATCATTGAGCAGCAACTGATACTCCGCAGGGTTTTTTTTCAGATAAATCACGTATTTTCCGTATGTTTGGGCGCCCGTGGCTTTCAACCTGACATCAAAGCGCCTCTTGAGATATTCATCACGGTACCCATCACAGTTTAGCCCCACATTTTCAAACAGCATTTTCTTCATTTTCTGGAAAGCTACCCTTTCCAAGAAATCGTTGAGTGGTTCTATTGATTTTGAATTTTCCATATATTCTACGCCTCAATGAACAAAATCTGAAATCTAAGCCTTTACTCTACTCTCACTATTCTGAAGAAATTGTTCAGGGCTCATAAAGGTGAAAGTTAACCCGTTTGCATTTTTTTTCCCAGAGCCCTTTTTCAACCATTCTTTTCCCCTGCGGGCTATCAGTTTCTGCAACTTGGCCCCTGGAAACATAATGAGATATCCTTCAGCGGAACTATTGCTTCGTTTGAATCGTGCATCAAAGATCGCTGCGACATCCGAGCATAAAGCTTGCTTCGCTAGTAAACTATCGACGACGGCGTCAAAGGCATCATAAATCAACTGTGGCGGTGTTGGTAGAAGCTCAGTTGAGGTGAAATCTGCCATAGCGTTAAGGAATGAACAAATCATAATCGAACCCAACTCGCCTATGGCGGATTCTTCAACATCTTGGTCCGTTTCCATGCCGCCGGTCATTAGTTCAGCAATTTTTTTTGCTTCTTCCAGTTCAAAGATGAGCATTAAATCGCAGTCCGAGTTTTCCCTTAGCTGCATGAATACGGCTGCTACAGCTGTGTCGTGTTTTTCATAGATTAGTGGGACTAGGTGAGGTTGTTTCATGTGCAACCGGGGTACTTCTACGTTTACTTGTTCATGTAGCATTATTGAGAGCGCAATTGTGGCATGTCCTGCGCCTATGTTTCCAATTTCAAGAAGTACATCGTGGTCTGAAACTTTTTCGTTGACGCTTGAACCTGTGTTTAGTTTTGCCATTTGTTTTTTCAATATTTCCTCTCCAATAGTCTTGTTAATTTTTAAAGTCCCATTTGCTCTTTCGACTTCTGCACGAGCTGTTCTTGCAGTTGCGGACTTGGGAAAATCATGAGTATGGAGTTTGCGTTTTCGCCTGCACGTTTGAAGTGTGTATCAAAGATTAACGCTTCATCGGAAATCAAGGACTGCTTAACCACGAAGTTGTCAATTATGGCGTCAAAAGTGTCCACGGCTCTTTGAGGGGTCGTTGGAATGAGCTGTATACTTGTGAAATCCGAGATGGCAGTTAAGAAGGACCCTATGAGTATGTTGGCGAGTTCTTGAATGGCTGACTCTTCCATGGCTGGGTCAAGTTCCTCTATGGATGGTGCCATTGTCATCATGGCTGCGATTTTCTTTGCTTCTGCCAATTCAAAAGCTAACAGTATGTCGCATTCGTTGTTGGCTAGTTGCATGTAGACTGCAGTGGTTGGCGCCTCATGTCTTTGGTAGTGCTGGGGCAACAGGTGAGGCGGAATGATGTGGATTTTGGGTATGTCTATTACTACTTGTTGCTGGAGAACCTCTGAGAGGGCTGTGGCAGCGTGCCCTGCGCCTATGCTTCCAAGCTCTAAGAGTATGCTTAAGTCCACTTGGTCAGCTTGTGTACATGTGTAGGTACCCAAGTCATTCTTCTCACAGACTATGTTAGTGGTATTTTCAATATGTGCGTTCATAATTTCGTGACAGCTCCATTGAAACGTTTAACCGTCGCAATTCCAGTTCCGACGTCAAAAGTGATTCTTCGCCCATGTGAGCCCCCAACATCTTCTGCGATAAGCCTGATTTTATGGTCGGCTAACGCGGCTTTGACGGCGTCAATGTTTTTTATGCCTATGTTGAGAGCATTCATGTTTGGGAACATGTTAGCGCCACCTGCAATTTTAGCGCTTAGACGTGCGTCTCTTCCACTAAGTTTTCTTACTGCCTTGGCTAAAGCCGGAACGGCTGTGTCTGCGAATTTTGCTGGAAGAGGTTCTTGTGGTGCAATGGCGGATCTGGGAAGCATTATATGAGCCAACCCCCCACACATGTTGACTGAATCGTGCAGGCATATAGCCACACACGAGCCGACACTTGTCACCAGTTCGACTGGTTTGTGTTCTGCTTTCATTTCCGCCATGTTCACGCGAACCTCTTCCAGTTTGGTTGTGGTTTCTATGGTTGTGGTTGTTATTGTTTCGAGTTGAATGGTTGCGCTGATTGGTAGTTTGATAAGGCTACTGGTTATGGCTGAAGCTATTTTTGTTGGCTGCAGCCCGAAAAGGGTAGTTAACAATTGTTATGCCTCAGCAGTACTTAGACAGAACTTCCATGACTTTTTGAGGCTGGAATGGTTTGACGACGAAGTCTTTGGCGCCTGATTTGAGGGCTTCGGCTATTAGTGCTTGCTGTCCCATGGAGCTACACATGACGACTTTTGCTGTTGGGTTTGCTGTGACTATTTGTTTGAGGGCTTCGATGCCGTCTTTGGCTCTGGGTGTTGGCGGCATGACTATGTCCATGAGGACTAGGTCGGGTTTTACGTTTTGGAATTGGATTATGGCTTCTTCGCCGTTAGCTGCTTCAGCTATTACTTCGTGTCCTGATTGCAGGATAATTTTTTTGAGTACTGCTCTCATGAATGATGCGTCGTCTACTACCATAACTGTTCCCATGATTATTTTCCTCGTGTTTTGAGTTGGTTTATGGTCTGTTTTTTATTATTAAAGTATTGTGTATTGCTATACAGTATTTGATAACAGCATGAAAATTAAAGAAATTAACACTGGATTCTAAATAATGAGCCCTAAGCTGCTTGGAAAGTCGTGTTTTGTGGTTGTGGGGTGGTTATTTTTCTGTTGGCGACACTATAGAGGAGAAGGCTTCAGATATTTTCTGAAGTTCTTTGGTGACTGCTGTTAGGAATTTGATTCTGTTTTCGACTTTCCTTTTTTGTGCATTTGTTAGGCTTTTGAATTTGGGCACTACGTCTTCTACTACTGCTATCATGAGTTCGCGGTTTTTTTCTTCTTCGAGGTTTTTGAGTTCCATGTGGCCATCCTTGTGCATCAATGCAAGGTGTCCTGTGGGGTCGATGTATGCTTGAACGACAAGTCCTGTTTCTACTGGGAGCGCAGATACGGAAACTTGCATGGCCGGGGTCAATGGCTGCATGAGCTTCATAAGTGAAACGAAGAATTGTGCGACTAAGAGTTTCTCTTCGCTGCTTAACTCGCTTATTTGGCCTATGTCGTCTGCTGCGCTTTTGAGTGATTCGACCAGTTCCTGCACTGAAACTTGTTTCCGCTCGTGTTTTTCTTCGCGGGCTGAAATTTCTGCTGTGGGTTTGGTTACGGTTTCCTGTGCCAAGGTGGATCACTTCGTGAATAGCGTGTCTCATCGAGAAAAGCACTTGCATGTCTCAGGAATTACGCACAGAGTTTTCAAAGGTTAGACTTGGCTTTTAATGGTCTGTTATGCTCGGCAAAACGCATATTCTCTATATAAATAGCTCAAATTTCTAAAGAAATTTAATTTATTTATTTCCGTTTCCTAAGGAAGAACGCTGCTACAACGATTACTATCAAAAAAAGGCGGCACTTGCGTCTATTGCTCTTCCTCAGTAACAAACTGTTTCCCCGCAGGAACACGAAAAATTCCATGTGTTAAGTTGCAATTCATAATCTTTATAGCTCTTCTTTGGGAAAACTGGTGATGCTGGACAAGGGCGACTCTTCCAGAGAGCCACTGAGATAGTATCGTGAGTAATGCTACATAATACTTATTTGTTGGAGTCCATAACCACATACTGTTCAGAGGCGGCATAGAGTGGTTTATGGACATCAAGGGCTTAAAGAGCAAGGTTCGACTAGCAGAATTCAGGAAGTTACGTCAGTCAAGCAGGACAAGTATAAGGTAACTGTTTCTATTGACAAAGAGCGACCTATGTCTCAGTGCCCGTTATACAACAAGTATGCTATTTCGCAGTATGATCTTCATCCGAATTTTAGTTTTGGGCATTTGGATGATATGATTCCTAAGAATACTCCCGAATACCTTGACCACGGGCAACATTATGTGGAGCGCATTGTGCGGGCGCTTTATTACTTTAAACAGTGCAGTTTGATTGGGCCTTCAGGTACCGGCAAAACCCACATCGTGTATTTGGTTGCTGAGCTTACGGGTTTGCCTATCTGGGAAGTCAACTGCGGTTTATCCACCTCATCCTTCGACCTAATTGGACGTTTCATTGGTTTGGGCAAGGAAAACTGGGTTGACGGGTTATTGACGCAGTGGCTCAGAAAAGGCGGCATCATGTACCTTGACGAAGCCAACATGATGAAGCAGGACGTAGCCACCAGACTAAACCCCGTGCTGGACACTCGAGGTCACCTGGTGCTTAACGAAAAAGACAGCGAAGTTATTGAACGTCACAAGTACGGTTTCATGATTATCAGCATGAACCCTGCGACGGCTGAATTTTCAGGTACAAAACCCTTGAACGCTGCCATGAGACGACGTATGGCCGTCTGGATCAACTTTGACTTCTTGAGCGTCGGCGAAACCATATCGCCAAACGAAGTGGAAATGCTTCAGAAGAGAACCAAACTTGACCAAGACACTGCCTACCAAATCATACAGGCTGGTGCGGAGCTGCGAAGACAATACAAGGCTGGCGACTTGCCTTATGGGCCATCTTTGGGAGATTTGATTAACTGGGCTACCTTGGTGCAGGATGGAAACACTCCTATGGGCGCTGCCGAGGAAACCATAATTGGTTTGACAAGCGACAACCCTGAAGTCCAAGCGGACGTACGCAGAATCCTGGAAGCAGTGTTCAATAAGCCCCAGTAAGAGCCATACTTGAAGGGCACACTATGGGATTTCTTGATTACGCTCGAATAATTTCTTTCCAGAAAGACAAAGAAAAAGTGAAAATCCTCCTAGACCCCGCAGGAAATCAGCCAACACTAGAACAGGACAGCCAAGGGTTCACCATAAAGCTTCCCAAAGTTCAATTCTTAGAAAACAAACAAATCGGATATCTTGGACAAAAGTTTCCTTCCGACAAAGCAGGTAAATCCAAAGTGGGGCGTCTTTTTCGTGCTTCAGTTATGCATTTAACCACGCACACGTTGGTGCCATTGCCTAATGACAAAATTGCTCCCAAAGCGTCAGACTCCTTTGTCGATGCGTTCGCAAAATCTCTCTTCCGCGATGCCTACGTTAACGCATATTTACAAGCATGGTACCCCGACAGGTTCATAGACATAGCATACGCAAACGCATTAGCCTACCAAAAAATTAAGCCTACAAACAGGATTTTTGCTCCCGCAACCAAAGTCATGACAGCAATACTCTCAAAAATCAACATGGGTGAATTCAAAGGTTCACTCGCCCCTGAGGAAGAGCAGGGAGTAAACACGGTGCTTCAGGAGTTGACCGCACTTAGGGAGACCTTCTTGGGGTCGCTGGCAGGTGAACAAATAAACTTCGCAGAACTGTTCACCCAAAAAGTCGAAAGCATACGGCATACGCTTGAGCCTTTTGGGCCTTTCATGGAGGCGCCGTCGCTTCCTTATTCTGAGCAGATAGGTAGGTGTAGTATTTACACTGAAGCAGACCTGTCCACGTACTCTGATGTTGAAGGCTTTTTCGTGCAGTCCCTCCAAGCTTTGGGCGGTTCAGTTCCTTCAGTAGACAACATAGAGCAGTGTTGGAGACCCGAGCAAGAAGCAGAAGCATTGCAGGCGTTTAATTCTGACCAGCAACAGAAAGAGCGCCAAGAAAAAATCCTCTCAAAAATCACCCCCTATTTGGCTTATACCCGGTTAAAGTCAGTTTCTATTCCTGAAGACGATTACACGCAGTACCTTAGGGCAAGATGTTCAGTGCAGGGCGCCAGTCGAAGGCTGCTTGATGCTTTGCGAGAAGCACTAGACCTTTTTGATGAAAACACTCGGCAAGAGATGGGTATATTGGATTTGTCTGAGGTTATTCAGGCTATGGCAAGCAACAAACCCGCTACCGACGTCTTCACTCTGGACGAGTATCTTAAGCAAAGCTTCGCTTGGTCCATAGTTTTTGACGTAAGCAGCAGCATGCAGGTACGCGGCGAATACGGCAGAGCATTAGCCATAGCTGTAGCTGAAGCCGCCAAGGAGTTGATGACGGATTCTAGTTCGTGGACTTTTTTTGCCTTCAGCGACCGCTTATTTGTCCTTAAAGATGCGTCAGAGTCTTACTCGCAGAAAGTACGTGCCAGAATCGGCGGACTCAGATTTGAAGGGTTAACCTACATCCCCGATGCGGTGCATATAGCGGGCAAAATGCTGTCGAAACGGTTTGAGGAGCAGCGGGTGTTGATTGTTATTTCGGACGGTTGGCCCTACGGCTACGTGAACATGCCTATTGCGTTGAAGGAAAACGTTGATGAACTCCTCAAAAAGGGCGTCATAGTCATCGGGATAGGCGTAGAAACAAACCGAATGAGCAACTTCTTTAGACTGAGCACCTCAGTTTATACGCAGAAGGACCTGACGAGCAAGTTCGCTAATGTATACATAAATGCTTCACAAAAAGCACTGGAAACCTAAAAACTCTAAGTGACTGGGACCAGTTTGACTTCAAAAAGGTGCGGCCAATTCTTTCCCGTCACAAAGAGTCTGTTGTTTTCTGCGTCGTAGGCAATTCCGTTAAGCACGCTTTCCCCGTTCAGCGCCATTGAGTTTTCCAGTCCAGTGAAGTCTATCCACGCTTTAACTTGCCCAGTTTCTGGGTTGATTACCGCGATTTTCTGTTGTTTCCAGATGTTCGCGTAAACGTCACCGTTCACGTATTCAAGCTCGTTCAGGTTAATCACGGAAACGTTACCGTCGTGCACCTTGACGTGCCCAATGTTCTGGTAGGTCGCTGAGTCAAGGAAGTAGAGGTTGTCTGTGCCGTCGCTCATGATTAAGCAGGTGCCGTTAAACGTTATGCCCCAGCCTTCCGTGGCGTAAGTGAAATTCCGCAGCAAACTTAGCGATTCCTTGTCGTAAACAAAGCCAACCTGTGAAAGCCAAGTCAACTGCACAATCTTGTCGTTGGCAATGGTTATGCCTTCGCCAAAAAACCCGTCAGGCAACCCAACCGCTTCAAGCACGTCGCCCGTTTCCAAATCTACTTTGCGTAGTGTGGAGTTGCCGTAAAGCCCAGTGCCCTCGTAAAGAACACCGTTTGCATATGTTAAGCCTTGGGTGAAGGCGTTTTCATCATGTGGATACATGTGCAAGACTGTGTATGTGTAACGTTGTGGCGTGGTGGCTGACGGAGACGGTTGGTCATTTATGCCAAACAAAGTTAAAGCTGCCGCCGTGAGTAGGAGCGCTGCAATGATGGCTAATGCGCCCACTATGTGCCACTGCTTCATAATGTGCCATGTAATGCGTTCTTATTTATAGGCTGCACGCTTAATTCGGCTGCTTCTATACTCGTATAGCTCACGAAGCACTACAGTCGACTAAAATATTGACCGCAAACCTTAAGAAGCGCTGATATCCTACTTGTGCATAACTAAATGCATAAAGGTTGAATTAGATTGGCAGTCGAAGGATTTTTCGAAAACAAAAAGCAACCAGTAGAAGCCAAAGTCGGCGAGTTAACGCCCCAATCCAGAGCAGTTAACGTCACCGCAAAAGTTGTCTCCAAAAGCGAAATCAGAGAAATACCCATGGGTAGAGACGGATCCGCCCACAAAGTCTGCGACGCATTAGTCGGCGACGAAACAGGCGTAGTCTACCTGACTCTATGGGACGACAACATTGAGAAAGTAAATGACGGAGATACTGTCCGCGTTGAAAACGGTTACGTAACCCTGTTCAAGGGCAACATACGCCTGAACATAGGCAAATACGGTAAACTTGAACTAGCAGCGACCCCACTAGAAGGCGAAGTAAACACTGAGAACAACGTTTCCAGCAAGGCATACGAGCAAGAAAGACGTCCATTCCGAAGAGGCGGTGGCGGCTTCGGTGGCGGCGGCTACGGCGGCGGAAGAGACCAACGCGGCGGTGGCGGCGGCTACGGCGGCGGTGGCAGTGGCGGCGGCTACGGCGGCGGAAGAGACCGACGCGGTGGTGGCGGCGGCTACGGCGGCGGAAGAGACCGTAGATATTAATTCCCCACACGTTTTATCCTTTTTTTAGTTTTTTTTATCTTTATTC
>CAYGJP010000010.1:0-21289 GCA_964350175.1 uncultured Candidatus Bathyarchaeia archaeon | reverse complement strand
CTGATGCTTCAACTTAAGATTACATATCTCTATGTAAATTTTTAAACCCCAAAACGCAATCACAAAATTTTTCTTAGATACAAACCATGGGCATTCGAGTAATAGTGTTCAAGTTTGGCGGCTTCCCGGTAGCCTGCTTTCTGGTACAGATTCAACGCGGCAGCGTTGTCTTCACGGACTTCTAAGCGGCATTCTTTGAGACCTTTGTCTTTGAATATTGTTTCAATTTCTTGCAGCAGTTTTTGAGCTACTCCTTTACGGTGGAAGTTTGGTGCAATGTCTAATGTGATTATATGCCCCAGAGCTACGTTTTGTTCAATTTCGATTTGCCCTATTATAAAACCAGCTAACTCATTGTTTACACGTGCAGCTAAACTAACTGAATTATAGTCAGTTAGCAGGTAAGCAATTTGCTTTTTCGAGAAAGCTTCCAGTTTGAAACATTGCTTCTCTATGCCATAAAGCTCATCAAGAAGCCGAATTGATGCATCTTCGATTTTTATTTCCATTCTTTTGCCTTAAGCAGAATAAGGGTGAAGCGTGATTTTAGGCTTTTTCCGCAGTCACACCGTTCTTTGTGGTCAACACTGGTTTTAGTTCAACCCACTGCTGAGCTGCGAAACCGACGCCGACTCTGAGCCAAAGCGTTATGAGTCTACTCAATATGGTTGCGGTGGCGCTTATTCCAGCGGGAACACCCATTGCTTGGAACATACCCATCATAGTTATTTCAGGTAGTCCCACCTCAAAAGGTACGCCTATGGGTATCGACTTAACGGCTACTACTATCGAAGAAGTGATGAAAATGACGGTCCAAGACACGGGGAACCCTAATGAAAGAAATACAAGGTAAGGAATGGCAAGACTTGAAATCCAATTCAAGACAAGCAGAAACGTAGGCCAGACCAACGTTTGGGGTTTGCGCCCAAATTCTTTCATTGAGTCGTGAAAAATTTTTGTAGCCTTTAATGTTTCTTCTTTGAGAGATTCAAATTTTTGTTTCCATCTGCCTCGAGTTATAAATTCGCCTATACGTATTAGGCCGTTAATTATTCGGGTGCTCCAGTTTTCTTTCCATGAAATCACCAATAGTAAACAGAGGATTACAGTTATGGCAACTGTGAAAATCACAATTAAATTGAAGATGACAGGGTCAATTGAAGAAGTATCAAAAAGAAAAACTATGCCTAATAACAGAACTGCGACGTTAATGGCCATTCCCAAAATTCTTTGTGTGACAACTGAGGCGACGGTTTTGCCGCTGGTGCCGTTTTGCTCGCGATTAACCAGATATATCCTGCACACTTCACCGCTTATGGATTCAGCGGGGATTACTATATCCATGAATATGCCGTACCATGTGTAGAGAAAAGAGCGAATTACCGAGATTTTGACTTTGAGAGCGCTGAGTATGGCTCGCCAAGAGACGGCGTAGAAGAATATTTCCGCGAAGCCCATGAGTATGGCTGCGGAGTAGAAAATTGGGTTGGCGGTTTGTGCGGTGGCGATTATTTCGAGAATATCCACGTTGAATAGGAGGATGTACAGGAAGAACGCAACTATCCCTATTATGGGCAGTAACACTGTCTTGCGTGTCAGTTTCGGTTTAGTTGCATCCATGCGTTTTCGCAGCCTGTTTGATAAACGCAGAATGATGTTGCCATCAATTATATGCTTTATCCCAATCCACGTTAACTAAAACCATATCGTTTGGTTGTTTACATGCTTTTTACCGAGTAGGTAACAACTATACAGAAATTAAGAAGGGGCTATTTTCTGTCGGTTATTAACAGCTTTTGCTTTTCGTTTTTGAGGTGCTGATGGCTCCACTTCGCGGTTTTTTTGTTGCTTGCTTTTTGACGCTTTACTCCAGATCTCCTCAAAGTAATTTATCGCTAAACCGGTAATGACAGAATTGTTTGACCACAAACTTGATGCTGTTCTACTAGTAGACATCGAGATGCATATGCAAAGTTCTTTCCTGTCCATTACAACCATTGTAACTGGGGCAGGAGGAGAAACAAATCTTACTTCGTAAAGCGGATGTTTCTGTAGAGTTTTTACATAGTTAGGTATCTTTCCGTTTGGAGGCTTCTCTGTTATTGCCCTCAGCCGCACCCCTTCGCGCAATGCCTTTTTGAAGTCTGCGAACCCATTTGATGTTACCCCATCAAATGCTTCCCATGTACCTATAGAATCAATGCTAATTTGAGTTGCTCGGGTTCCTTCCATTAGTTTCTTAAAAAGATGTGACAATTCAGAAATTATTAGAAGTTGAGGTTCCTCTTCTGCTGAACTTACCTGTGTAAAACCCTCCTCTTGAATATTTTTAAGAAGTTCTGTTGTCTTCTTTTGCAATTTAGCCTGTTCCTGAGCCCTATGCTGAAGCAGAGCAGAAATGCCGTTTTTTATTGGAATTGCCTTGTATTTTGTGGGGTTTGCAATTATTTTTTCTGCCAAACCCATATTTTGAAGAGTGGGCATTATTCGGTAGATGTCTTGGCGGGCAAGGTTCGAAGTTTTCGAAATCGTCTTTATCGTTGCATTGTCTAACCTACACAGGGCAAGGTAAGACTTAGCCTGCACCAAGGTAAGCCCTAAATCTGTCAAGGTTCGAATGTATTCATCCTTAAGCAATAAAGGCACTCTCTCAGTTTTGCCTCATTTCTAATATGTAGGCATTTAGTTTTAAGCTTTAAGCTAAACCAGAAGTGTCGCAAGTACCACTGATTACAAACGCTTAAAACATTTTTCCGATGAACTAGGTTTCGCAAAAAAAGGAGAACACAATTATGAAAATCAGTAAAAATTTGAACAAAACATACGTTACAATCGCCATAATACTGATGTTGGCTGCTACCTCCATATTTTCAGTAATTCCCTCTGTATTTGCTGCAACCAAAATGGTTGACACTTATTCTTTCATCGCTGTTGCCCCAGATCCGGTAGGTGTGGGCCAAGACTTGCTCGCTACGTTTAGGCTTGATAAAGTCTCACCCAACGCTGGAGCATTAGGAGCTGGCACCATGTTCACAGGCTTTACAGTGAAAATAACTTTACCTGACGGAACAGTCTTCAACAAAACAGGATTAAGTACCGATCCAACTAGTAACGGATGGTTTATCTACGTCCCTACTATGGTTGGCCAATATAAGCTGCAGACTATTTTTCCTGGGCAACGCATAAACGGTTCGTCTTTTGGCTTCTCTGGTATGACGGTATATGACAACACCTATTTGCCAAGTGTAAGTTCAGTAATTACTGTTAATGTAACGCAAGCGCCTGTATTGCCTATGCCGAACAATCCTCTTCCAACTGGCTATTGGACAACGCCAATATATGGTGAGAACAAAGGATGGAACCAAGTCGCGGATAACTGGCTAATGCAAGGCTACGATTTTATGACACGCTCTTTTGGCAGTGGCAACAATGCTTTCGCACCCTACACTAAAGCACCTGACAGTGCCCACATACTCTGGACTAAACAAATTATGCTTGGAGGCTTAGTAGGTGGGCCTTTCGGCGACGTAAACTACTACCAAGGGCTATCATACGAAGAACACTACAATCCGCTAATTCTCGATGGAAAAATAATCTTCACAGAACATTATCTAGACCAAACCGTTGTCTATGATACTCGATGTATTGACTTATACACGGGTGAAGATATATGGACTTTAAACAATACCAGCATAGCTTTTGCTCAAGTAGTGGATATTGACACACCTAATGAACACGGAGCCCTTGCATACCTATGGGACACAGGTCCCGGAGGCTTATTTGCTGCCGCTAGCTCAACATGGAAGATGTATGACGCATTCACAGGCCGATACATGTGTACTATTGAGAACGTGACATGGGGCGGCGCAGGAGGATTCGGCGTATCTACTGCAATCCCCGGACCAAAGGGAGAAATACTGGCTTATACTATCAATTCAGCTCAAAATCGGATGATTCTTTGGAACTCAACTAAAGTTCTCTATAATCCTACATTCCTAGATACGTGGGGTCCAACAATCGGAGCAGTCTACAACGGCAATAGGGGAATCGAATGGAACGTATCACTTCCTACAGTACCTCCTGGCACATCCATTCAAGTAGTTAAAGACGGTTACGCATACGCACAATACACTGACTCCTCGACTGTCCCAAGCACCTATGTGCAGATGTTCTACGACGTAAGTTCAATGAAAAAAGACTCAAATGGAAACTACCCAACCACACTTAACCCTCTGTGGGTTGCAAACCGAAGCAACATCCTTGAAACGTTCTTTATTGCGGGTCCTATAGGTAGCGGCATTTACACAATGTATGACCAAAGCAGACTAATAATGCACGCGTACAGCGTCACAACAGGAGCCGAAGTGTGGGCAGCTGAACCTTACACAAGCGGATGGGCAAGCTTCAACTGGCAATGGCAAATCGCCTATGATTTGCTCTTTGTATCAGGCTATGACGGTCACGTGCGCGCTTACGACACCGCAAACGGAAAGCTAGTGTGGGATTACTACTTTGGAAGTGCAGGATACGAAAACGCCTACGGCACATTTCCAGTCTATTCCGGCTTTACCATTGCTGACGGCAAGCTTTACATAACCAATGATGAGCACTCGCCTGATGGAATTCCATGGAGAGGCGGCAAGCTATGGTGCTTTGACGTTTACAATGGCACATTGCTGTGGAGCATATCTGGAAAACTACGAATGGGCGCCATTTCAAACGGATATTACACAACACTTCAATCGTTGGATGGACAAATATACACCTTTGGCAAGGGACCCAGCGCAACAACAGTTTCAGCACCACAGATAGCAGCGTCAAAAGGAACCGCTGTAGTAATCACCGGCACTGTCACTGATCAATCACCGGGTGCAAAAGGCACACCAGCAATTTCTGACAACGACATGAGCGCTTGGATGGAATACCTCTACCAACAAAAACCGATGCCGACTAACGCAAAAGGTGTTCAAGTCAAGCTTACTGCAATTGACCCTAACGGTAACACGCAAGACATCGGCACAGCCACAACAGACATAGGCGGAAGCTTCGGCATAACATGGACTCCACCTGTTGAAGGTCAATACCAGATCACAGCTACGTTCAAAGCAACCAAATCATACGGAGGCTCGTACGCTACAACCTACTTGGCAGTTGGTCCAGCAGCAGCCGCACCCCAGCCTACAACAACACCAACCGCAGAGCCTACAATTGCGCCAACATCCACTCCAGCACCAACAGTTTCGCCTTCGGTGGCTCCTGAGCCTGAAGCAGCACCCTCAACTGACATGTACATTATCGCCGCAGCCGCAGCCGTCATAATCGTAGTCGTCGCAGCCGCAGCAGTCATCCTACGCAAACGCAAATAAACACCAAAAAACCAAAATCCCCTTCCTTTTTTTGATGTCAACGGGAGAAAAATTAGTAGAATAAGGAAAAACGGGTGCTGAGAGGGCGCGGACGGGCAAATAACCTTTAACTCCAAGGGTTTTCATTTGTCTCCGAACAATCTTTCCTACCGGCTGCGCCCCGGCAAAACCTTCCCAAAAAGCGTTTAGCTATGTAAGCAATTTACTCAACGCATGGTTCTTGCGAGAGAACATTTTGTTCCTCAGGGAGAGCTAAAAGGTGCCTGCACCAAAGAGATAGTGGTGGTGACGGAACGGACAAGTTAGGTGGATACCCTCACGGCGGCACTTGTTTTAGCTGCCCAGTTGCAAACCCAGAAAACCCACGTGATCCTACGAGAACAGGTTAAGTGAACCAAACGTGCGTGCAGCAATTTTTGCTTCAGGACTTGTTCTGGCGGCTTGACATGTCTGTCACAGGGTATTGCCTGCATAAGTCATGACGCACTCTCCTTTAACCGCTCCGCCACCAACCAATTCAGTATGTTAATTAAACTCGGGAAACGAAGCCTGAACATTAGAGACTTCAAATGAGCCCAAAAATGTTTAGAACTGCAAAAAACGATAGTTAATTTTGTTTACGATATGGGATAAACATTATAAGAGCCTTTTAGGCAGTGGTGAAGGCAGTGAACCATATGAATTTGTGGAAACTTCGCCTCTCAATGGTGGCTACTCTAGCCTTAATCTTTGGTTTATCCACTCTAGTTTTCGGCGTCATCTTAACCTTAGCAGGCACATTCGACTTCATAACGATGGCTATCCTCGTAGTAGCTTTTAACATAGCCCAATGGCTTTTTTCACCATACCTTGTTGGTGCAATTTACCGAGTAAGAGAAATGAAGCCATCAGAAAACCCAAATCTCCACAAGATGGTTGGCGACTTGAGCAGGAAAAGCGGAATTAGCACGCCAAAACTAATGCTTTCCCAAATACCTTTACCCAATGCTTTCGCGTATGGTTCACCAATTTCGGGTAGCCGAGTTGCTGTGACCCAAGGTTTACTGAGTAACCTGAACGACGGTGAAGTGGAAGCAGTCATAGGTCACGAGCTTGGGCATCTGAAGCACAGAGACGTTCAAGTTATGATGGTGGTTTCGTTTTTACCTGCCCTTTTCTACTATATTGGTTACTCGCTTCTGCTTTCAGGCATGTTTGGAGGACAACGTAGAAACGAAGGTGCAAATCCCCTGATAGGTATAGCTTTCATGGCTTTTTCCCAACTGCTTACACTGTTCACGCTGTACATAAGCAGATTACGCGAATACTACGCTGACCGGCACAGCGTCTCTGTAGTGGACAATGGTGCAACAAAACTCAGCACTGGCTTAGCCAAAATCGTCCATGCCAGTGGGAGAATGAGCAAGCCTCAAAAACAGCAAGAAAAACAGAACTTGAACGCTTTCAGAGCGCTGTTCATCGCGGATCCAGAACATGCACGAGAAGCCTCCGCTGCGCTGCACGCGTATGAAGCCGCAGCATCCGGTCAGAAACTTGTTGATGACATTCTTGCAAAGAAGCTCACTTCAGGAGACAAGCTTGTTGAAGTTTTATCTACTCATCCTAACATAATCAAACGGTTACGTGCTCTGCAAGAGCTGAAAAATAACCCCAACGCATAAAGCGTCTTTTACTTCTGTTTTCTTTTTAGTTTTTTGGGGTCTGTGAAGTTTTTTAGGGTTTGTTTTTGTTTTTTTGTTTAGTTGTTGTTGTGGGTGGTTTGGTGTTTCACTTCTTCTTCGGGGGCTTTGTTTTGTTGGTTGTGTTTTTTGGTTGGGGTCTGTTTTGGTTTGTGTTTTTGGTTGTGCAAGTTGTGACAAGCAGGTACCAAGTCAACTTCAAAAGAAAAGGGTATCCCTTGAAAGTTTACCCGACCCCCTCGCAAACTTTACAGCGCCTTTTTGGGAAACGTTAAAACATTCAAGAACCACTCAATACTCCGTGAATAAGGCTGTGAAACCCCAAGAACTCTTCCAGCAAATAGAAACCCTCAAGCCAGAAATGGTCAACGCCTTAATGCAACTTATCTGCATTCCAGCTGTTGGACCCGAAAATGGCGGTGAAGGCGAACTCCAAAAAGCCCAAACTCTAACCAAAATTCTGCAAAACGTAGGTTTCGACGAAATAGTGCGCTACGACGCAGAAGACACGCGTGTTCCTTCGGGAAAAAGACCCAACCTCGTAGCTTACTGCAACGGCGAAACAGATGCTCCAAAACTCTGGATAATCACGCATTTGGATGTTGTGCCTTCAGGCGAAGAAGCACAATGGAAAGTTACTAAACCCTTCGAACCTGCAGTGAAGGATGGCAAGGTTTACGGCAGAGGAAGCCAAGACAACGGGCAATCACTTGTTGCATCCGTTTTCGCCGTCAAAGCCCTCAAACAGCTTGGCATAAAACCCAAACGGACTGTGGCGTTGGCTTTCGTAGCGGATGAGGAACAGGGCAGCACCATGGGCATCCAGCACCTGATGGGCAAAGGACTTTTCGGCAAAGAAGATTTAGTGGTGGTTCCTGACAGCGGCGAACCTGACGGAAGCTTCATTGAAATCACCGAGAAGAGCATTCTCTGGTTCAAAGTGGTCACCGTGGGAAAACAGACTCACGGCAGTACCCCAAACAAGGGGTTAAACGCGCATCGCATAGGTATGCAGGTTTCTTTAGCACTTGACAAGATGCTGCATGCAAAATACAACGCAAAAAACGATTATTTCACGGTGTCAACGAGCACGTTTGAGCCTACGCGCAAAGACAAAAACGTAGATGCAGTGAATATTATTCCAGGCGAAGACGTAGTTTACTTTGACTGCCGCGTTTTGCCCAACTACAGTTTAGATGAAGTTCTAACCGATGCACGCAGGGTAACTGAGGAGTTTCAGCAAAAAACAGGCACAACAATCCACGTTGAAATAATACAGAAACAGGATGCGCCCGCGCTGGTTGACGGAAATGCCGAAGTAGTTATTTTGCTGAAAAAAGCCATCAATTTGGCTAGAGGTTTAGAAGCAAACGTTGGCGGTATTGGCGGCGGAACTTGTGCAGCATTTTTCAGGAAGAACGGGATTCCCGCGGTTGTGTGGAGCTCCGTAGATGAAGTTGCACATCAGCCTGACGAGTATGCACAAGTGCAGAACATGGTGGATGACGCGAAAGTTTTTGCTCTCTTAGCTATTCTATAGCGATTAACCTCAAAGCCCTGCAGTTTTACTTGCTTTTTCTTTTTTCTTTTTGTGTGGCAAAACGGTTTTAAAGGTAATTTGCGCATTCATGCAGTGCACACAATTGCATAGCGTGAGGAGTTGCAACGTTTGAACAAAATTGACAAGATTATCATACAAGCTAAAAAAGAAGGCAGAACAGCCCTTCTGGAACCTGAAGCGAAAGCTATCTGCGTAGAATATGGCATCCCCGTTACCAAGTTTAACGTTGCGAAAAGCGAAAAAGAAGCAGCAGAATACTCAGAGAAAATTGGTTTTCCTGTAGTTTTAAAAATTGTTTCGCCTGAAATCATTCACAAAACTGACGCTGGCGGCGTTAAGGTTAACTTGAAAACCGCTGAGGAAGTTAAAGCCGCTTACAAAACTATTTTGGAGAACGCAAAGAAATACAATGCCAAAGCCAACATAGTGGGCGTGTTGGTTCAGGAGATGGCTCCGCAATCAACCGAAGTCATCGTTGGCTCCATTAAGGACCCAACTTTTGGTCAAACTGTGATGTTTGGTTTAGGCGGCATATTTGTGGAGATGCTAAAAGACGTCACGTTCAGGGTTGCGCCCCTAACCGAGCAGGACGCAGCGAGCATGATTACCGAGCTTAAAGCGTATTCCCTGTTGAAGGGTTACCGAAACACTCCCGCAGTAGACATCCAAGCAATTGTCAGCACTTTGATGAGTGTTTCAAAACTTGTGATGGCTCACCCTGAGATTAAAGAGCTCGACCTTAACCCTGTCATGGTTTACGCGCAGGGCGTAAAAATCGTGGACGCCCGAATAATATTGGAATAGCCAACTGCCTTAACGCTTCCACAAACTTGCGGTTTGTGTGGTTTGGGGGCTCTTGAGGCATTAATGCGCACTATTTTTCATGCATGTTTTGCCTTCCGCACTCAAGATCCAAATCATCCTACACGTCTTCGGGGCCAGAGTCGTCATTGCCCACCATGACCCCTTTTCGGTTCCTAACTTTAAAGCTTTCAGGTGATTTTTTTAACATTATTTTGGTTTGACGTAATCTCATAAACGATGTTCTGGTTTCGAATCTAAATTACAGATAATTCCTTTATACCACGTGAGCCAATATTAATTTAGAGACAACTTGTTTTAGAGTGATAAATCAGTTTGAAAACCAGTTGTTCGCTTTTCTGGGCAGCGCTCTGAAGCACAATTCTGGTTAATGCTCTAAAACATAAAAGGAGGTCTCATGTTTGAAACGATCTAAACTCAAAAGGTATGTTGACATCTTAAAAGCTCTGACGCTTCGAGGCTCTATGAAGCCCGCCCACATCATGTATAAAGCTAACATAAGTCACAGTATGCTGCAGGATTCTCTTGATTTTCTGGTAAATCAAGGTATGGTTGAAGCGAGAACTTTTGGAAAGCAGCGGGTAGTGTACTCAATTACCCAGCGAGGTGCACTCGTGTTCAAATGCTTCAAAAAGCTTGAGCAACAACCACAACTTAGGTGTCTTTTTCAATAGACGCCCCTCTTTTTTTCGCCGCTTATTGTACCTTAGAACCAGTGTTAAGAAAGTTTGCTTTCGGCAACCTTAAAGCTGTGAGCGTTCGGCGATACTTTTTCTGCATTAGCCTGCCTGTTATAATCTGCAAAGTTTTATATAACAAGTACAGACAATAACCATTCACGAAAAATTTCGGAGAGAAAATAATGGAAATTACGAAAAACAAAGCAAAAATAGCTGCCACTATAACCCTAATGTTAACTTTATCTGCCATACTTGCAGGGATACAAATAGCCAACGCTGCTGACGTTCCAACATACACTTACCTCACCGTTAACCCCAGCCCCATAGGGGTTGGTCAAACGCTTTCAGTGAACTTCTGGCTTGACAAAGTCACACCAAACGCCGCAACACTCTTCGGTGACCGATGGACCGGTTTTATGGTGACAATCAGCAAGCCCGATGGAACAACTGAAACCAGAGGACCATTCACACTAGATGCAGTAGCTTCCGGATACACAATCTATACACCCACTGTCGTCGGCAAATATACCTTCCAAGTTAGCTTCCCCGGTCAAATCATAAACGTCAGTGCTACAGTTCAAAACAACTACCTGCCTAGCAAAACCGCAATCGTGGAACTTACCGTACAGCAGCAACCCATAGCTCACTGGCAAGACATCCCGCTTCCCACAGGCTACTGGACACGCCCACTAAACGCTGAACTCAGAGGCGTATCTTCAATTGCTAGCTACTGGCTTGGCGCCGGAGCAACTGGTCCCCACGGACCACGTAATTACGATAGCAGCGGCAACTACCAGCCATACGGTGCAGCGCCAAATACCGCTCATGTGCTCTGGACAAGAGAGATAACCTCCTTTGGAGGCGCAGTCGGAGGAGCACACGGCGATAACGTCTACTACCCAGGCGAAACATACGAACGCAAATTCCAACCACCAATAATCATGAACGGACGACTATACTATAACCTAAAGTTAGGTTCTGGATCCAATCTGTGGGATGGAGCTTACTGTGTTGACCTCTACACTGGAGAAACCATCTGGTACATAAACGGCACCACTAAGAGCTACCAATTCTTCACCTTCGGTCAATTGCTAGACATGGAAAACCCCAATCAACACGGAGTTATCCCATACTTGTGGAGTGTTCAAGGTTCAACATACAAGATGTATGACGCGTATACTGGAGACTGGATACTTGACATCACAGGCGTACCTTCCGGATCAATGGTGGTGGGCGTTAACGGAGAAATCTTGATTTATACTCTTAACGCCGCAAACAACTTCATGACCCTGTGGAACTCAACCAAAGCCATCTACCCCCTCATTGATACCAACTGGCGCTGGATGATTTCCCCAACAACTGTTAACGTAACCGCAGGATACCAATGGAACGTAACAATACCTGATGTGCCTGGTTCGCAGGGTGTATCAAAGATTACCAACGAAGTGATGTATGCACGGGCAACACACCAAAGTACACCAACCGCCCTAACAACTGACGTAGCTTACAACATAAAAGACGGAAGAGAGCCAATACAAATGTTTGTTCAAAACCGAACATTCGACGGAACACTTATGACTGGCCCAATGAGCGACGGCGTTTTCACAACGTTCGTTAAAGAAAGCATGGTTTGGTACGGCTACGACGTATTTACTGGTGCCCAGAAGTGGGGTCCAACTCAACCATACCCTAACGCTTGGGGAATGTATCAACCATACGCTGACGCTGTGGCTGGAGGCGGTAAACTCTACGCAGGAGGCTACGATGGAATGGTGCACTGCTACAACATCAAGACCGGCGTGAAGCTGTGGACTTACAGCACTGGCAGCAGCGGTTTCGAAACTCCCTACGGCTCTTACCCCTTCAAAGACAACGCCTTAACAGTTGCTGATGGAAAAGTCTATGCAGTTACGAATGAGCACTCACCTAACACACCATACTTCCACGGATGGAGAATACACGCAATTAACTCAACCACAGGTGCACCTGTATGGAACATGTCTTTCATGGGACTTGCTCCAATTATAGCAGATGGCTATGCGTTGAGTCTGAACTACTTTGACAACCGCATCTACTGCTTCGGCCTTGGTCCAAGCGCAACCACCGTTGCTGCATCACCCAAAGTCATTACCAAAGGCTCCAGCATACTCATCGAAGGCACAGTAACTGACCAATCTCCAGGTGCAAAAGGCACACCCGCAATATCTGACGTTGACATGAGTGCATGGATGGAGTACACCTACGAGCAAAGACCCATTCCGATGAACGCACAAGGTGTCCCAGTGAAGCTTATCGCTCTTGACCCTAACGGCAACACGCAAGACATCGGCACAGTGACAACTAACATGGGCGGCATGTTCAAGAAGCTTTGGACTCCCCCAGTTGAAGGCGAATACACCATCATCGCAATGTTCGAAGGTTCCGCTTCATACGGCGCTTCCGATGCTCAAACAGCGATAGGCGTAGTTGTAGCACCCTCACCTGAACCCACAGCAACACCGGCGCCAACTGCAACACCCGCACCCACAATTGAACCAACCGCAGCACCAACTCCTACAGTGTCACCCTCTGTTGCTCCTGAACCCGAAGCAACGCCCTCAACTGACATGTACATAATCGCCGCAGCCGCCTCAGCAATCATAGTCGTAATTGCAGCCGCAGCAATGTTCCTACGAAAACGCAAGTAAGCAACCTAAAACAAACATCTTCCTTTTTCCTTTTTTTAGTACCGCTTTTTAAAAAAGAAGTATCAAAAGACGTTTTTCTTTTACAAAACGTAAACTTCACTTATGCTAACTAAACCGTTGTCTCCAACAAGCCGTTTAAGCTCAGCAAGAAGTGGCTCCAATTTGACTTGCTCATCTATTACCTCAATAATCAAGGGCATATTGACGGAAACGCCTTCTATGTGAAGCGTGGATTTGCCACGTTTGCCGAACCCGTTTACGCCAGTCCAGACGGTAGCGCCACCGACTCCTGCTTTGACCAGTAAGTCCAAGAGGAGCGTTTGGAGGCGTTTGCCGTCGACTTCATCGTTCTTTTTAATCCGTATTGTGAGGTTCCACATTTTCATCTTCACTGCAGCATCCTCTCCATCATGATGTTGCCTACGGCTCTGCCGCCAATTACGGCGCCTAAAGACAAGCCGACGTTTGCAAGAATATTCAGAACAACAAGGCTAAAACGGTTGTTATCCAGCAGATTGCTTGTTTCTAGTGCGAAGGATGCCATTGTGGTGAATGAGCCACAGAACCCGACTGCAACCAGCAAAGAGTATTTTGCGTCCAAGTTCAAGGCTAACGCTGCAACAGAGAAAAAGCCCAGAACAAAACTGCCTATTATGTTGACGAGTAAAACGTTAACGGGTAATCCGCCTATCGTGATGGATGACTCAACAAGCTTGTAGCGCAGAACAACTCCAACTACCGCGCCGACTGCTAAGAGCACAAGTTCGATTCCTTTTATGTTGCCCACCTTGATGTTTACATTTCCGGTAGGCATTATCAGCATCCTTCGGCAGGTACGGTTCTGACTTTCTGGGTCAAGGCTAATGCCATAGCCGCTTTCCCACAAAAAAGGGTGAAACAATATTAATAGTTATTCCTACAAACAAAACAGTTGTTCATGTTAACCAAAATCAAAGTTACTCCGTTGGCTGCGGAAAGTTTCGGTGTCCGGTCTATGTGCACTTTTGTGGAGACGCCAGACGTTAAGGTGCTATTGGACGCTGGTGTTTCTTTAGCGCCGTACCGTTTTAGCCTGCTACCACACCCAGTTGAGTTTCAAACTATCGCCAAGCTTCGCAAACGCATCGCTCAAGCCGCCGCCCAAGCAGAAGTGGTTACAATTAGCCATTACCACTTTGACCATCACACACCAAGCTACGAGGACTGGGTAGTCAACTGGACCCAAGCCACAGAGACCGCACGTCAGATTTACGAGGGCAAAACCGTTCTGGTGAAGAATCCCCGAGCTAACATTAATGCTAGTCAACGTCAACGTGCATGGATGTTTCAGAAGACAGGCGGTAAATACGCGAAAACACTGGAAACTGCCGACGGCAAAGCATTCAGTTTTGGCAAGGAAACGACGATACGGTTTTCTGAAGCTGTATCTCATGGCTCTGAGGATTCCATGTTGGGCTGGGTTGTTATGGCTACGGTTGAGTGCTGCGGGGAACGGTTCATGTTTGCACCTGACATTCAAGGTCCCATGTCAACCCGCACGGTGGAGCTGATTAAAGCGGAAAAGCCCGATGTACTCATGGTTGGCGGTCCACCGTTTTACCTTGAAGGCTTCAAAGTAGACGCCGCTCAAGTGCAACGTGGCTTGGAGAACCTTAAAGGCATAGTTGAGGTTGTGCCTGTGACGGTTATGGAGCACCATGCGTTGAGAGATGCCCAATGGCAAAAGAAAACGGAGCAGGTTTACGTTGCGGCTGCTAAAGCTGGGCATAAGGTTGTGACTGCGGCTGAGTTTGCTGGCGAAACGGATACGTTTCTGGAATCGAGGCGACGGCAGCTTTACACGGAGAATCCGCCTTCAAAGGAGTTTGAGAAGTGGCTGCGTGAGGGTTTGAAAGAGAAAGCCGCAACCAAACCACCAGTATAGCTGGTTAAGAATTCTGAATAAAACTCAGCTGTAACAAGGAACTTTCTTTATATGTTCAATTCCGGTGAAGACAAGTTTTATATATAAAATCGTCAAATACCCGATAGCAACTCAGAAGGAATAATCTTGAGCATTTTTGAAGGAAAAAAGAAAGAAAGAAAGACAAAACCCCGTTTCACACAAGACACTCGCATAGTAAACAACCCAAGAACCAAAATTCCGGATCGTGTAATGGAGATTAATGCTTTTCCCAAGATACTCAAAGGCGGAACTGTCGCAGTAACCCAGAATAATGTTGAAACGACCTTCAAGAGCTTTCTTAAAGAAAACAAAGCTCTGTTCGGGGTAGTGACTGAAGACCTTAAACTCGCCTCAGCAAAGCAGATTCATGGAAAGTGGTACGTCAAGTACCAGCAGCAATACAAAGGCATCCCAGTTTACAACGCCACCGTAGGTCTGGACGCGGCAGAAAACGGTAAAGTGAGCTCTTACGCATCAAAATATTATCCCGACATTGACTTGCCAACAACGCCGAAAGTGCCGCTTGAGAAGGCAGTTGAAACAGCGAAGGCAACTTACGACAGAGCGGTCGCGACTAAACTAAAAGAGACAGAGGCTACCCTGCTGATTTATCCAGAAAAAACCGCCCAGAGCATGATCTACCATCTAGCTTGGAAGTTTATGCTTGCGGAGGCGCAACTAGACCCTGAACTTGAAAAGTACTTCGTAGTAGACGCTCTCAACGGGAAAATTATCACATCATACAAGGCACGGTTTCCCGGTTTCAGAGTAGACGGTCGCGTTCAAGGCGAAGTCTATCAGGTGAATCCGACGGATGCCGTTTCGACTCAACCTTACAGAAACCAATACGTAGACATCGAAGACGCCGGGCAAGTGACTACTGACAACTCTGGAAACTTCTCAAAGTTGGTCTCGTTATGGTGGGTGGTCAACATCTTTGATGCTAAAGACTGCACTTTTAAGCTGAATGGACCCTATGCGCATGTACAGAACTCTAACGGCTCAGAATATGAAGAGCGTCGCAGGTGCACCATAAACAATCCCTGTAACTTGACATGGACCGCTGCGGACAGGGACCACCTAAATGTCTTCTACCATATGAATCTGTTACACGACTGGCTAAGGGACGAACTCGGCTACTCTTGGGTCAACCATTGGGACGGCTCTGAACGTTTCAATGCCCGCGTAAACTATAATTTCGCAAACGCATATGCAGGAAGCCCTATGCAATTTGGCACCAACAACTTTGCCCGATCAAGCGATGTTGTCTACCACGAATGCACTCACAATGTTCTTTGTGCAATATATGACGGCTATATAGGCTGGCCCGATGCTAACGCTGAATCATACGCCATGGATGAAGGTTTCGCGGACTACTTCGCTTGCAGCTTTACCAACGACTCGCGACAGGGCGAGGGATGCGGCGCACCTAGAGATCTCAACAACAACCGAAAATATCCTGGAAAAAACAGTTACAACATTGAAGGCCACACTGGCGGTATGATAATATCTGGAGCAGCTTGGAGTCTTCGGCAGAGACTCATCACAAGGTTAGGTGTTATAGGGGCAAGAGTCGCGGATAGACTTATACTGGAGGCCCATCAGATACTTTCTACGTATCCAAGGGACTACTATTTCTCTGACCCCCACGAGAGCAACCTACTCTTGGCGCTTTACAAAGCAGCGGATGACAATAATAACTTGCAGGACAGCTTTCCATACTTCACAGATATCCACAATGCCTTCTACGACCACGACCTTCTTCAGGCAGTTCTTAACAACCGTGACAGCTTTGACTTCTCAACCAACATCACAGGCACCTTAACTGGCGGCGACTTGTACTATTCGGGGGGCAAATTCTGGGCAAACAACGTCGGGCAGAGAGGCGTGAAAGACTTAGGCAACATCGGCGACGTAGACTTGGACAGCGTAGCCTACTCCAGTTCGGGATATACCCGTTTCGGAGTTAACGCAGTTGTAGGTCACACTTACTTGTCTTTAGCGCAAAACGGTGAGGGCTCAAACTTCATAGTGTTTCGAGTACAGTCAATTGGCGCAGGCAATTCAACGGTGACAATCAAGTACCTATACCGCACCCGATTAGTCCTAGTGAATGGGTATATACTTGATCTGAAGAAGCAGATAAGCGGCATGAATATTATTGGAGACTTGCAATTCTCAGAAGGCAAATTTTACGGAAAAGACAAAGACCAGATGGGCTTGATAGACCTTGGCGATTTGAAAGCAAAACCTCTTGAAGAAGTGAAGATTCCCACCCGAGGTTTCGTGCGCGATGGCATACCTGTTGTGAACGGACACACCTACGTATCGTTGTTTAAGCAAGGCGAGAAGACGCGGCGAGTCGTTTTCACGGTTGAAGCCGTCGAAGAAAAACAAATCTCCATCAACGTTCTCTCAAAAGACAACATCTAAAAACATCTTTCCTCTTTTTTTGTTTAGCTTTTGTTTTCTTAGTTTCAAAAATGGATGAGGCTGGATTCGAAGGAGCTAAGCCACGTTAAGCCGCCACTATAACTCCCAGAATGCAGTTGCGTTTATTTTTGTTGCTGATTTTCCCATGCAAGCTTTGTTTGTTTGATTATTTCTTCCATGGTTTTTTCTTCTTTCAGGTCCGCTATTGCGTTGGTTAATTCGTACTTGATTAGGTATGACATTTGCATGGGTTGCAGGGGTTCATTTGCGCCTGTCTGGTAGAGTTTGAGGGCGCGCAATCCAAATTTCACCATTAAGTCTTGCAGTTCCTTTCTTAGGGTTTCTAATTCGTTGCGGCTGTTTGACATTGTTTGTGCGTATTCTTTTGCTTTTTGGGGGTCGGTTAGGTTATCGCGTTCAGTCATTTCTTTAACACACCAAACTTAGATTACCCGTATTTAGTCTCAGGCTTGCATTATAGCTTTTCCATTTTAAACCTGAAATCAGTTTTCTTCGTCTATACGCTCTTGGTTCAGTGGTGCGTCTTCCATTTTCACGTTATCCGCTGATTTGCCTGCTTCAACTGGTTCAGATAGGGCTTTTGACTTTTTCTTCAAATACCCTTTTTTTTAATTGCTTGACCTACCCCTCTATCGTTTCTGCATCGAATTACTAATAGGCACCAAATATGACGGCCAGCGAAAAACAACGCCTCTTAACAAATAACGAGAAAGAACTAAACGCACTCTTAACCCTTAAACTGGGGGCTATAGTTCGATTAAGCCTTAGGGCACCGAAAAGTTACAGCTCAATTATTCTGGTTTCTCGTTTAACCGTGTCCAGCAAAGCTATGGTTGATTTGCCTGTTAAGTATCCGCATGCTTCGCCTGGATTCACAACCAACGTTTTAGGGTTTTTACGGTTGGTTATCACATGCACATGCCCATAAACTACAGCATCAAAACAGTCCCGACTAACCAAAGCATTCAACAACTCCACTTCGTCACCATGCAGCAACGCAATCTTGAAACCCTCAGCGTTCACCTCTGCAAAGCGGCCACGAACTTCACAGTTACCTGTTTCACTGAACCGCCTCCGCAGAAAATCGTGGTCGCCATCATTGTTGCCAAAAACGCCGATAAGACTGCAGTTTAACGCTTTAAACTTTGGAATAACAAACGGCGAAACATAATCGCCTGCATGCAAAACAAGCGCCACTTTCTCCTCGTTAAAACGCTTAACTGCCTTTTCCACCACTGCAAGATTGTCATGTGTATCCGAAATTAAACCAATTAGCATATAGATTCTCCTCTGGTTTCTTGCCTTCCGTGAGAAAAAAAGGTTTTCTACACAAACGCTTGAATCTTAGAATAAATTAATTTTTAAAAACAGAAAAGGACGCCCAACAAAAAACGTTTCAGTTAGTGTTCATCTTTCTTCGATGTAAGTTTTTACTTTGTTCCTAAGTGATGGGAACTCATCTATCATTGCTTTTACATCTTCCCACTGAATTTCCTCGTATCCAAGACTGTTCTTCATTTTTTATTTCTCCTTTTCCCAGTCAAGGTTATCTTATGACGGCAGTCGCAATATAAAAGCTATTTCAAAAACCGTAATATTCCCAAACCTGAATCCGAACACTTGAACTGCCAGGTTTTACGTTTGAGCGGAAACGGTTTTTCGCTGCAAAACTGTTTTAAGCCTTTGCAACATCTTCAAGGTGAGACAAAACGACATGCCAATCAAAGCAGTACTCTTCGATATGTTCGACACCCTAATGCTAATAGAAAAAGAACACGCCTTCTACAGCCCAGCACTCAAACAAATGCACGCCTTCATAGTTCAAAACGGCATCCCAGTGTCCTTTCCAACATTCCGCGACGCATACATCAAAGCAAGAGATGCACTCTACGAAAAAGCGGACCAAAACATGGAAGAACCCCACTTCAACCTCAGGGTCTCAAATGCTCTTCAAAGCCTAGGCTACAATGTAGACTCAAACAGCGAGTTAGCTGCAGGAGCCACAAACGCGTTTTGTTTAGAGTTTATGAAGTACGTCCGCATAGACGACCACACAACAGAAACCCTGCATAAACTGCACGGAAAATACAAACTCGGTTTAGTGTCCAACTTTGCCATACCTGAATGCGTCGTAAAACTGCTCGAGCAACATGGACTCGACAAACTTTTCACCGTCATAATAGTTTCCGGTGCAGTAAACAAACGTAAACCCAACCCCGAAATCTTCAAAGAAGCACTTAACAAACTCCAAGTAGCAGCCTCAGAAACAGTTTTCGTCGGCGACACCGTAGACGCAGACGTCAAAGGCCCAAAAGACGTGGGCATGAAAACCATATACATCGACAGAAGACCACAAAAAGAACTTGAACAAGTCTGCCCCGACCAAACCATAAAAAGCCTAAACGAACTGCCAGCCGCTATTCAAAAATGCTAAAAACACCTATACACCAACAGGGTTATACCAAACTTGTACTCATCTCAGGCTTAAGTTTAAAACGAATCGTAAAATCCTCTGTCAACCCACTGACCCGTTGAAAGGTCATATTCCCACATCCTCAGACCCTTCGGGTAATGTTTTTTTATGCGGTTCCGCAGGTACCCGTTGAATTTGTTACTTGCTTCCAACTGCCTCTTCATCGGGTAAGGATCAGCGTAAGAAACCCCCGCCTTCCGGTAACTGAACACCCTGCACCTGTTAGATAGGTCTCCCGCAACAACTGGAAAAGACTGACACATCAACGGACGATTCTCGTATCTGCCGCATTCGTTTCTGTCGTTTATGTATGGGCAAACGTTAACGTTCAACTGGTACAAAACCACAGTGTTCGGTTCGGTTACTCCGATGGCGAGTTTTGGCGAAACCACTTCCTCTGGGAAAAGGCTCACTTCCCGCTCAGTAAGCGGAAGCCCTCGTTTGATGCCGTCCTTGCTTTCCAGCAGGCTCCTACAGCATACACCGCAACGTTGACATTCGAAGTCCACGGTCTCGCCCAATTTCTCTTCTCCACGCTTACCCTTAAGAAACTGCGTTTTGGACTCTTAAATCTACCTTGGACCACTATCTCTTAATCAGTACCAGAAATTCATATAGGTTAAATTAGTCTTCGAGATAGCTTAGTTAGGGAAAAGCTCGATGAGTGAACAAACTCGAATCCTCGTAATCGACGACGACGAAAACATAACCAAAGTCGTAGCCGCCATACTTAAAGACCAAGGCTACAGCGTCGACATCGCAGGCACAGGCACCGACGCCATAAAGAAAACGCAGAAGAACCGCTACGACCTCATGCTAGTTGACATCAGGCTTCCAGACATGGAAGGCACCGAAGTCCTTACAAAAGTCCACGACACCACACCAAAAATCCGAAAAATCATAGTCACAGGTTACCCAACGCTCCAGAACGCCGTAACAGCAGTAAACAAAGGCGCAGACGCATACATCATGAAACCCTTCGACGTAGAAAAAATGCTCGCCACAGTCAAAGAGCAGCTAGAAAAGCAGGAGCAGGAGCGCAGGTTCAGCGAAGAACGAGTTGCCGAATTCATTGAAACCCGCGTCAAAGAAATGAACTTTGAAGAACCTGCGAAAACCACAAAATAACCTTCAGCATTTTTACTTTTGCTTCTCCACTCACTAACGTTTAGTAGAGACTAAATCGCCTCACCCCAAAAGGCAATCCATTGCGCGTCGTGTTATGCTGTGTCTTACATGTTCCCAAAGCTAACCCTGCGAACTCTTTCAAAACCAGCGACTTAAACTCCCAAGACGGCGCCCCATACCTGAGTCCCTCACACATGGAATCAGCGTAAATAAACAACTTCTTACCACCCCAATCAAACACTGCCTGTGCAGCTTCTCCGTACTTTGGCTCCGCCAAAACCTTAAACGGCCAAAGCTTGCACGCGTCAGGCTTCATGTTTTGCAACCCGCACAAATACGTACCTCCTAAACGGCATAAGAAAACGCAGGAGCCATCATCCACCCTCTTCAGAAAGAACTTGTCTAAGCCTGCTAACGTAGTTTGGGCGCCAAATGTCTTTGTGATAGTTAGCCACTCGGGGAAGTTCAGGACTACACTGTAGAGCCTGCAGCAG
>CAYGJP010000009.1:0-21567 GCA_964350175.1 uncultured Candidatus Bathyarchaeia archaeon | reverse complement strand
GATTTAATGCTTGGCGATGTTCTGGAAGAGCATTTGCCCAAAACAAAAAGTCGCCCAATCCACACTGGAGGTGATTGCTGAATGGCAACTGTTGAGCTTGCTTGCCCAAAATGCGCAACCCGCGCCGTCCAAAGCAGCTGCCAGGACTGCCGCAGAAAAATCCACAGCTACAAATGCCAAAAATGCGGCACAAACATACCCAACCCACAATACACAAAAACCTGAAGATGCCTCCAAGTGGATTGCCTAGAAAAGGCGTATGAGTGCAAGTATATTCCAAAGCCCCTCTTTTTTTAGATTAATTAATCCAAAATATGGTTGCCCTTAGTTGTTCTTTCCCTCCAAATACATATCCAGAACAGGGCACGTTTGGTAATTTGTCTTAGGTAATGTCTGAAAGCATCTCTGTGAAGTATATTTACGAAATTACTTTTACAAAAACAATATTTGAAATGGCTCTTTTGAAGCTGAAAATTTCTTAAATCAATGAAAACGCTTTGATTTCAGGTAAGTTTCAAACAAGAATAGTTCTTTGCAGTGAGGTTGTCTTGGTGGATCTTAAAAAGGTGCTTGCTTCGTCTCTAAGGCAAAAAATACTGAAAGAGCTTTCGATAACACGAGAAATTCGCGTAATGGAGCTTGTACGCCGAACAGGCAGCACATATAATGAATTGAACAGGAACATTCAGATTCTGGAGAAAGAGGACATATTAACGGATGAATACCGCGTGAAAGTTAAGCATGGAAAAGTTAGGGTTATAGCATTGAACCGAGACACCCCAAGAACCAAGGTCCTGCTGCAAGTGCTAAAAACGTTAGACAACACAAATGAATAGTATGCACACAGTGTTCACTTTTCAGGTTATTACTTGTAAAAAAATTAATCAATCTTCCCGATAGCCTAATATGCAACTATCGCAAATACTACTTTTGGTGGCTTAGCCATGAGGAAATATAGATGGCCGATCGCCATTTTCTTAACAGTTTTTCTAATAGTTTTTCTATCAGCCGAGCCAAGTGCTCGGGCTATCTCTTCAGAAGATTACTGGCCAATGTTCCGCCATGACCCAGCCCACACAGGATACACAAATAGCACCGCGCCAACAACCGCGCCCGTTGTGTTGTGGAGCTTCCAAACTACTTCAGGTATAGGTGGTTCTCCTGCTGTAGCTGACGGCTACGTCTACGTAACCTCTGGGAGCTATCTTCATTGTCTGAATGCTTCAACTGGAACTCAAATATGGGCTACGCTTGGAACGAGTTCTCCTGCGGTCTATAATGGCTTAGTCTACACTGGCCTCCACGGAGGCACAGCATACTATACATCAACAGGCGAAATAGTGTGGAACGCGCAAACCGACTCCAATGCGTATTCTCCTGTTGTTGTTGACGGCGTAGTTTACATTGAAAACGGGGCCTTACTTTGTGCATACAACGCATCTACAGGAGAACTAATATGGGGTCGTGGAAGTGGGGATTCTTCGTCTCCTCCTGTTGTTGCTAACGGTTATGTGTACTGTGGAAGATCTGATGTTCGTGCGTTTAATGTTTCCACAGGAGCGGAAATATGGCAATATACACCAGACCAGCAAAGTACACAAAGCTACCGAGAAGGTTCTCCTGCTGTCTCTGGCGGCTACCTGTACACAGGGTTACTTGACAGCTTCTACTGTTTTGACGCCCTAACAGGAACAAAAATGTGGAACTACACAAAAGGCGCACTTTCCTCTTCTCCTGCCATCGCCGACGGTTACGTGTACTTTGGAGGTCACGACTCCAATGTTTATGCACTTAATGCGTCTACAGGACAAAAAATATGGAACTACACAACAGGCTACCTTGTTGATTCGTCTCCTGCAGTAGCAGGCGGCGTAGTTTACGTGGGTTCTGGCGACGGCAACCTCTACGCGTTAAACTCTTCTACAGGCACTAAGCTTTGGAATTTTACGCTTCAGCCTTTTCTGGATGAGAAAGGATTTGACAGGTACATGTTTGCTTCGCCTGCAATTGCTGGGGGCGTCATCTACATGGGCTCCACCGACGGCGTACTCTACGCCTTAGGTACAATATCCAACACAACAACTTCGTCTACTCCATCGACGCCTATCCCCGAGTTCCCCAACCAACTTTTGGGAACTACCCTGTTTGTTTCCCTACTGCTTGCCACATCTGTTGCTGTAATCGTAAAAAAGCGAACAACAAGGAAAACTCGATGAAACGGGCAATAGTGTTTATTTTTTTGCTGTTTTGCTTTTGTTCATATTACCCACAGAAAAGGGAAGCAGGGCATTTTTGATTTAAGTGCACTAAAATCAGAGAAAGATATAACGTGCAAGAAACTTTAGCCCTCTGAATCCGGAACCAAAAATTTCGGTCACATGTCCGTAAGTGTTTCTGAAACATATCGTCTTCCTTAAGGTTAAAGGTGGCTATTATTTTGAGCAAGCAAATAGAAGCCCAACAATAAAAAAAAGGAGTTTGAAAAAAATGAGTCAATATGGAACAGATAGTAGTTACAATTGTGCTAACGTAGCAGACCCAAACTACCCAAGTGGCGGATATGGCGGTCGAGGAGTGACCCTCTGGGGTCCAGTGAGTGCTTATCTAGCGCCTGGCGGCGGCACCACGACATGGTCTTTCACCGGAACTAAACCGAAATGCTATCAAGACAGAGACAACTGCAACGTTATGTATACCCTTCACACTGCTGCAACGAAAACTACTGGAACCGAAGTGGGAGCAATAACCGTTGAATTAAACAAGTACACGAATCCTCCGCGTCTCCGTAGCCTAGGAAACCACTATCATAGCAAGATAGCAAACCATGACTTAACAGAAACCATTGACATCGGCTCACAAGCAGTTCCAGAATACCATGATACTGAACTAAACACCATTACATTTACCAATAACGACCTGCAAATTGGTGTTCACATAAACGATTTTCAAATCGTTCGAGTATACGGTATGTGTGGAATGGATAAAGAAGGGAATGGCTGCTGCACAAGTCCTAATCCCGACCCATGTAACCCTCCTGGAGTTCTTCCTTGTAGTGCCCAAGTGATAACTTCAGCAAATGGCAACTTGGATTATACTCGACAGGATTATCCATGCAACAAAGTAAGCTGTGGTAACCGCCTTAGCTATAGTATACACGCCAAAGACAGACACCATAAATCTGTTGATCCAAATAATGGAACTGCCGATTGGACATGGACTAATCCAGTACTACCCCCTACCGTTTCTAATTATGTTGGCAAAAAGAAATGCTTCTTTAATCTCAACAATATCCAGCTTCGTACAGAGCCCGCTAGTGAGGATGTCCACTTTACTCTTTCAGTAAATAACAGTCCAACAGAACCCGAAGCTTCTTACCCAAAAGCCCACTACTACATGAGCAAAATAAAGGCACACCACAATGCAGCTGCCAGCGTCGACTTAGCTAACACATATCCATTCTCATCATATTACAACGATAACCCTGGGGCTCAAAACACCGTAGTGCTAACAAACAAATCTTCAGTTCTCCTCTTACTATGTGATGGATCAGACACCGGACCGACATGTGACGATTGTTTCAATGGTTGTCCTAATTCCTCTTGTTGCGGATCAATGGGTTGTATTGATGTTTACCGCGTTTACGAGACAACTACCAACTGCAAAACCATAACTGCCTATGCAAATCCAATGTACGGGTCGATAAATCCGTTTGGTTCAGTTCAAGTGCCACAAAATGCAGACCAGTCATTCCAAATTAATGCAAACATAAGCCAAGGCTACTTCATCGATCAAATACTTGTTGACGGCTCACCACTACCAAACGTACATGGCCTTGCTAGTTACAACCATCCATTCTATAACGTTACGGCTAACCACACAATCACAGTGTCCTTTTATTATGACTGCGGAACATGCCAAATAACCTGTCAAGAAACATGCCAAGCCACATGCCAAACAACATGCGAAGTCCAATGCCAAACATGCTACACCTCATGCCAACCATGCCAAACCTGCATAGCCTGCTACACATGCTACATATCATGCCAAGACGCTTGCCAACTTGCATGCCAAAATTGTCAAACCCCTTGTGATGTTTCATGCCAATCTACATGCGAAGTGTCCTGTCAAGGTTGTCAAACTGCTTGCGATACCGCATGCCAAACTGGATGCCAAGTGTCGTGCCAAGATACTTGTCAACTTGCATGCCAAACAAGCTGTCAGGTCTCATGCCAAACAGGATGTGAAGTCTCATGCCAAGACATGTGCGTATTTGGTTGCCAAGCTTGCGAATCAAGTTGTGACGTAACCTGCCAAAACTGCCAAACAAGCTGCCAAGTAAGCTGCCAAACCACATGTGACACAGCATGCCAAACCGCCTGCGAAGTCTCATGCCAAGCTAGCTGTTACCTATGCTACTACTGCTACGGATGCCTCTACTGCGAGGACGTAGGCTATTGGTAATAGGAGTGAACGACATGAACCAACAATGCGTGAACTGTCAGACAAACCAAACCTTCAACCGACCCCAAACATGCAACCACCCCCGACCACACCAGCCAACCCTAAGTGAGCAGAAAATAAAAGAGCTAATCATCGAAACCCTAATTGAACTAAACCTAGTTCCCAAACCACAAAAAAGGAAGACCGTAAATGTCTAACCCCACACCCAAACTCAAAGGAATGACAGTGTGGGTCACCACCGAATGCGACCTCCAATGCAAATACTGCTTCGTCTACAAACTCAACGAGAATCAACCACACGGAAAAATGACTAAAGAAACCGCAGACCAACTAATACACTTCGCCGCCCAAAACCTCGACCCCACAGGAAACATCTGGTTCTTTGGCGCAGAACCCTTCTGCAACTTCGACATGATGAAGTACATCGTTGAAAAAAGCCGCGCAGACGGCCACACATGGACCTTTGGCGCAACCACAAACTGCACCCTGCTAACCGAAGACAAAGCCTTGTGGATGAAAAAACACAACTTCGGCGCAACATGCTCCATCGACGGACCAAAAAACAGCCACGACACCAACCGAGTTTACCCCAACGGACAAGGCAGCTGGGACGATGCCTGGCGGGGCTTTGGTTTGCTAAGAAAACACCTGAAGAATACGCCACAACTACGTTGGACAGTGACACCCTCAACCGTGAAGGGTCTAGCAGACAACATCAAAACGTTTGTTGAAGAACACAAACTAACCAGCCTAGCCGTTGACATGGTCTACGAAGTGGAGTGGACACCCCAGGATTTGGCGAATCTTAGACGTGAATTGGAGATCTTTGGGGAATACTACAAAAAGTGGATGCTGGAGGGCATTGCGGTGTTTAGCATGTTTGTCCGCGACGCAAACGCAGCAGTTACTCAAACAGAGCGTAACTGGAGTTCACGATGCGGGTTGGGCCAAGGCGGTATAGGTGTTGACTACGACGGCAGCATCTATCCATGCCACAGATTCATTGATTCGCGCAAAATAAAACTAGGCGACATATACAGCGGCTTTGCCCCAAGCCGCCACGAATGGATCAAACACTGGCAAAACGCAGCACCATACTGCGAAACACCACAGAAATGCTTGAACTGCAATTTCAAAAACGCCTGCAGCGGCGGATGCGTAGCCGTCAACTACGACGTCTTCGGCACAATCCACGCCAACCCCGAAACGTTCTGCACCATCAAACAACTAATAACGATGGTTCTGGGCGACCTATGCAAATCCCTGCAGAACAACCCAACATTCCAAAAACTATACAAAAAAACGCCGCAGACACAAACACCAAAACAATTCAGCCAGCCAAACATTGCGTCAAAGACTGCAACGGAGAACAACAAAGAAAAACCTGACAAAACAAACACACAATAGGCACGGCT
Source organism: uncultured Candidatus Bathyarchaeia archaeon (assembly GCA_964350175.1). Classification (GTDB taxonomy): domain Archaea; phylum Thermoproteota; class Bathyarchaeia; order Bathyarchaeales; family Bathycorpusculaceae; genus JADGNF01. The sequence goes on along the minus strand of CAYGJP010000009.1, from coordinate 15,691 downwards.
ATTGCCGTCCTCTTTTTATTTTTGGGTCTGTTCTTTTTTCTATTTGTTAAAACTGTTCAGGTTTACTCTTTATTCTGTGGTGGTTGTGCAGGTTGCGCCAAGCAGTTGTTTCTAAATTGAACCACCACCTCAAAATTTTGCACCATATATCACTGCTCTTTTTCTGAAATGTGGATTGTGGATTGATAAGCTATTTATTATGAAGTCTGTTCTTTTCCGATACGGGGATGTCGTGGAATGGCAAGAAATATTTCAGATGTATCAGACTCATATCTTAACTGTTTAAGCTCTATTGAAAACAACATTTCCGTTTTGTACAATACGCTTGCAGACCGAGTGACCTTGTCTTCAGTGAAGCTGATATTATATGGTGTGGCCGCAGGTTGTCAGAGGAATTCTACAATTTTAAAGGGTTTTGGTAAAGATGTGGAAGAGCCTGCAGTTAAGTCTAAAGAGCGCGATGAAGAGTTAGCCGACGTTTTTGATGCTGCATACGATTTTTATAAGAAAGTTACCGAGAAAGAGGCAATTGCTGCGGCAGAGTTGCGCGCGTTGGCGGGACAGCTTGTTGCTTTGGAGGGTATGTTGGGTGAAAAGTATCTGTTTGTACATTCAAAAATCTCAAAGCTTGTGCTGCATGAGTCGGTTAGGTTGCTTCACGGCTTAGATTTGGATAAGCTGGGGCTGATGTTCGATAGGCTTATGTGCACTGGAGAAGAGCGTCATAAACTTTTAGTTTCTGTGAAGACTCTTGCTGAGGAAAAAGCAAGTGAAGAAAAGAAATCCGCGTCAGATGGCTTTATCGTTTTAAGCCCCGTTCTTGACCAAGTAGCCACTCCGTACTGTGGCAAATGAGAGGGCTAACTAGACGAAGTCGGGTTTGAACTTGGCAAAGTCTTCTTTACGGTAGATGCCGTTTTCGTGGATTATGCCTGAAACGTACTTGAGCGGCGTAGCGTCAAAGGCTGGATTAAACACTTTAATGCCGTTTGGGGCGATTTGCTTGCCGCCTATATGAGTTACCTCGTCGGGGTTTCGCTCTTCGATGACTACGTCTGCAGCTTTGCGAGATAAATCAAACGTGGATTTCGGAGCTGCCACATAAAACGGAATATTATGCTCTTTGGCTAAGACGGCAACGCCATAAGTTCCAATCTTATTGAAAACTGCGTCTTGCACAATCCTGTCTGCGCCAACCACCACAAGGTTAACAAGTCCTTTGCTCATGACGTGGGCTGCCATGTTATCCGTTATTAAGGTGACTGGTATGCCGTCACGTTTCAACTCATATGTTGTAAGTCTTGCACCCTGTAGCAACGGACGCGTTTCATCCGCGATGACCTTGATTTTTTTTCCCTCTTCCCATGCTGCACGGATTACACCCAGCGCAGTACCGTACTCCACAGTTGCGAGTTCACCTGCGTTGCAGTGGGTGAGTATGGTGTCGCCGTCTTTGATTAGTGCCGCGCCGTTCTTGCCAATTTTGTGGTTTTGTTCTGCGTCTTCGTCTGCTATTTTCTTCGCTTCCTCAATCACAACTGCTTTCAACTCTTCCGTGTTTCCGTTGAATCCGCGTGCTTTGTTGAGGACGCGGTCGGCTGCCCAGAACAAGTTCACCGCCGTAGGCCTAGTGTGCTTTATGATTTCTGCGGCGTCTTCCATCTCCGCCAGCAACTCCCCATTGCACGTTGCCTTCGAATGATAGACGGCTATGGCTATGCCGAAAGCTGCTGCTGCCCCAAGTAGGGGGGCGCCTCGGACGCGCAGGTTTTTTATGGCTTCTGCCATCTGCTCAACCGTTCTGATTTCCAAGGTTACTTCTTCTAGTGGTAGTTTGGTTTGGTCTGGTGTTAGGACGGTTCCGTTTTTCCATTGAATCATGCGCATGGTCTGGAGCCTCATTTAGCGTTGTGTGATGGTTCTGTTTAAGATTTCCCTAAAAAATTAAGCAAAGAAGGAAAAAGAGGTTAAGCGCGGTCTGAGTCGAAGGGTGACTTCACGTATGTGACGACTTCAACTGGGCAGTCGCTTGTGACTTTCAAATGTTTCTTCCAGTTGTCTCCGACGGCTATGAGCGAGAAGACGCCTGAAATTTCAGCTTTGGCTTTCTTTACCAAGTTGACGAGGGCTTCTTGGGTTTCGCCGCTCTTTATCATGTCGTCCACAATTAGGACGCTGTCGCGTTTCTTGATGATTTCTTTTGGGATGTAGAGTGTGACGGTTACGCCTGAGTCTTTCCCCAGAATGAACGTCTCTTCTAGGAAGGCTTTGACCCCGACTTCCTTGTTTCTCTTCGCCACGATAAGGTTAACCCCGAGAGCATTTGCCACCATGGTTGCCAGCGGGATTCCGTCGGTGGCTGCGGTTAAAACTTTGGTGACGCGTTTTCCAGCAAAATTCGACAGTGCATAGTTTGCTGCTTGCTGGAGTATGTTGTAGTCACCTATGATTTCTGTGTTGTCGAAGTAGCCTGTGTCGTCGAATTTTATTCTGTTTCGCAGCTCAGTTTCTAAACCGACCAGTTTGGTTAGGACTCGCCAGAGTTGTTTGGCGCGTGTTGTGTTTGGTAAAACGTGTCCTTTTGCGTATCTGCTGAGAACGGTTACGGGTAAGCCTGTTTTGGAGGCTAACTCGCGATAAGTTATGTTGCGTTTATATTTTGCAGTTCTAAGCAGCTCGATTGTCATTAACCGTAGCTTTAAGTCTTCTGCGTGAGTGCTCATCAATTTTCCCCCTTATACACCTACAAGTCAAATACTAAAACACCTACACTTTAATGATGCTTGCCAATTTATATTTTCCGTTAAAAACAACTCAACAAGCCCAAAAATTAGGGGAAACATAATGTTGCTGTTTTGGTTCTATTCTTCGTAATCTGTTGGGTCACGCACACAAGCTTCACGGAAGGCTTTCTTGCGGTTCACGCACGACTCGCATTTTCCGCAGTGCTTTACGCCGTCGCTGTAGCAAGACCAAGTGAGTTCAAAGGGCACCCCCAACTCTGCGCCCATCTTGATGCTTTCCGATTTAGGTTTGCCGCTGAAGGGCGCTTCAATGGCGATGTCTTTTTCTGTGCCGAGGCACGCGGCTTTCTCAAATGCCTTGTAGAATTCTCTTCGGCAGTCTGGGTAGAATGGTTCGTCTGAGCCGTGGGCGCCGTAGAAGATTTTGTCTGCGCCAACCGAAACCGCATAGGAAACTGCAACTGAAAGGAAAATGGCATTCCTGAAGGGGACAATGATGGGGTCGCTGAAACTTGATGTCATCGGAATGGCTGCGTTGCACAGCGAGGTTACTTCGCCGAAGATCTCTTTTAGCGGCGAAACATCCACCACTTTGATGGGTACGGCGAGGTTTTGGGCTATTTTCTGGGCTGATTCGGTTTCTTTGTTGGCGATTTGTCCGTACTTGAATGTTATAGCGTAGACATCGTATCCTTGGTTTTTAGCCCAGTATGCCACCGTTGAAGAGTCTGCTCCTCCGCTGAGGACAACTACGCATTTGGTTTTTTCGCTCATGCTTGCCACCATTTAAACCGTTTTTCAATCAGCTTAAACACCACAGCGCCGATGAAGCAGATTATTTGTTCACTTATGAACAGGTACGGCAGGGTTGCGATGATGGGTAAGCCGAGGACTTGGTAGAGCATCCAGCTAACGCTTAAAGGTATTACAGTGGCTATGACTGCGCCTGTGACGAAATAGTTGTTCTTGAACGGTTTAGCCGCCAAGTAACCCAGCAACCCCGCAACCAGACTCATGACCGGCATGAAGAGCAGGTCGTAGGCTCCGAAGGGGCTGAAAAGGTTGCCCACAACCACGCCTATGGCGTAGCCGATTATCAAAGTCCATTTTCGTGCGATGCCTGGTCTTAAGACTCCTGCGACTCGGAATTGCAGTGCAAAAAACGATATTGGGGTGAACACGTATACTAGCGCCGCGTAAAGTGCAGCGAAAACTGCCGTTATGGCTACATCTTTGGTTTTTATCTTCAAGGTTAATTTGCCTCCCTACTCCCGGGTTTTATTTTTGGCGGAACGGGTGGGAGACACCACTCACCCGCCAACGTTGGCAGAAGAACTCAAAGTTTGCTTAAAAACGTTTTGTGCAAATTCAAGTTAGTTAAGATTCAAAGGAACGTGGATGTTTCTGCAACGTTCTGCGCGGAGGTTAAAGCTAAATTATTTGTGTCTGCTTGTTGCAACAAAAGAATTAAAGTAACGATTGAGTGAAATTATTTGAGGTTTTTTAGATGGAGCAACTGACGATGTCTCCAGAAGACATGAAAAAACGCGAAGAAATGGTCAATTCTATGTGTATCTGCAAGAGTTGCCCAACATACAAAGCATACGGAAAAGACGATGCCTTCATTGCTTACTGCCTTCCAACGCATGGAAAAAGCAAGAATTTAGCTGAACATGGTTGCATATGTGGTACGTGCCCAGTTTATGAAAAGATGAAGTTCATGACCGCGTACTACTGCACAAGAGACATTGAAATGAAACAGAAAACAGCCATTGCTGAAGCTGCTTGGAGCGGCCACAGCGTCTGGGACCACCTAAAAGGAAAGAAAATGTAACCGCGCATTCTTTCCCTTCTACTTTTTTAATGTTCAAAGATAGTTATTGTTGTTTGATTTGTTTGGTGGTTTTTGCTTGGTGTGTTTCTTAAAGTAAACTAGTGCAGCTAAAGCAGCAATGAGTGCTATTGAGCTGTAGATAATTATTGAGATTGTAAAGTCTTCAGTTTGAAGACCATCTGCTATTGGACTATGACTTAGTGTTGGTTGCTGTGTTGGAGACGCCGAAGGTGATGGAGTAGGCGAAGGTGTAGGCATGTTTATAGTAAAGAAAACCGTATCTGATTTTCCCATGTTTCCAGCTGTATCGTTAGCATAAACAACTATGCTGTGTGGTCCTTCTGTTAATCCTGTCAAGGTTGTGTTTCCTATTATAGTTGTGTTGGCTTGGTTGTCTAGGCTATAAGCGGTCCAAAAGGGCAATTTGCTAACTGTAAAATTTAGTGAAAGATTAGTATTGTTATATGTCGTGTTTTGTGGTGTAGTTGTTGTGATGGTTGGAGTTGTGCCTATGACATAAAATGTGGTCTCTGTCGAGTTAGCTATAATTGTACAGGTTTCACTTTTAACTACCCCACCATGTGAAAAAGCATCCCAATTTTCAGCTGGCATATAGTAGCTTTCAGCCATGGCGCTAACTGTTAAGACATGTTTTCCTTCGGGCAATGTTAAGTTAATTGAGAAGTCTAAAGTCCTGTTAAGTGGCGAATAATAAGGTGCTAAGACGTTAGCATCAGTCACAGAAATATTTTGGCTCTCTATGCCATCCACGCTGTACTTTACTGCAAATATTTTTCCATTACAGTAATACATGCTTAAATCGCTACCAAAGCCAGGGTTCGCGAAAAATTGGCTGCCAAACCAGGTTTCAGGTTTAGCTACAGTAAAATTTAGGATAACTTCATCAGAAGTAAAAGTTTGGTTCTGCAATGGTGATTGTATAATTAATCCTGGTTGGCTCGTATCTGGACTAGTGGGAAGCCAGCTGAGCGCAACCGGATTAGCTTTTGCTACCTCAACAACTTGCATCCCAGCTACCAATGAGCACAGCAACTCAAAGATAATTATTGCTGTTAAAGCTATCTTCTTCATTTTCCTCAATACTGTATCAGGCTTAAGTTGCTTTTAGTTCTCCCTGAAGAACAGCATGATTCTTTCACAAAACCAGCCTTTTCCCTTCAAAAATTTCAAAAAATAAAGCACCCAAAACAAAGCATCATTTCTAAAATTATGCAGTCTCATGAAACAGTAATCCACATTTGGGGCATTGCCTGAGAATAGTTCGTATCTGCTTTTTGTTGGCAGCTTCTAGTGTTGAATTTCCAAGAGTCAAAGTTTCACTTCCACACCTAGGACACAAACTTTTCATTCGGACACTCACGACTTATAACGCAATACAATCTGGAACTAAAAAACCATTACGGAAGAATTTCGCTCTTAGCGCCATTTCTCGCGTCACAAACATTCTAAGGAGGTTACAACTGAGTCTTAGCCATAGAGAAAGACGCAGAGAAAACTTTGCTCTAGTTTTTTTATTAAGTCAGTATTTGTCATACGTTACCCCTGTTAGACCTCCGTGCAGTATTCTCTGGCAGACTTTTGAGATAGGTGTATGAATAAGTGAGAAACGCATTTCATTCATAGTTATTAGTGCTCATCATGTCGATTAATATGGTGAGAGACTAAATTAACATAAGTATAGGTGTATTTGACTAGTTTGTTGCCTAGTTCTTAAATAGTGTGATTAACATGTATATAGTGTGAATTATATGCCAAAAATGATTAAACCCGCTAGAAAACCAATAGTGGCAAAAGCCATTCCAGTAAAAGAAATACCCATAGGCAGAAAACTAACCAAGATTCCCGAGTACGATGCAGTATTCAAACAGATAATTGAAAGCCCTGAGACGATGTTTAAAATTGAGGTTGAAGGCAAAACCGTAAAGACATTGTATGCGCCATTCTCCTTCCGAGTAAAGTCATACAATAAGAAACCTGACAGAAAATTCAATGCACAACTTAGAGTCCGCGACAAAGAAGTATACATTGTTAAAGTAGATAAGCCAAACTAGAACATTCCCCACCAAATCAGCATTACTTTTTCACTCCGCAAACATTCCAAAACAGCTTGAAATGAGGAAGAGACAGGTTTTCCTCCGCTTTTTCTTGGTCCGAAAAACCAGTTGAAAAAACTAATCAGCTTTTTATTGATAGGAGCATGTGCCCCTTGTGCTTTACCATACTGTGCATTCTCAACTCGTCAGGATTGGACAAACATGCCTTGCATATTCTGCACTTAAAAGACACCATCGCTGTTTCATTATACCTTCTTTTGTAAGTCAACATTCCATTACTCAACTTCTAACATCCTCTCCCCAAAAATCGTTCTCTGAAGCCTCAATTATATAATAGCCCCGACGCTAATAAACCACTGAACCTTAACCAAAGAATGAAACTCTTTCTCTTCAGACATTCCAACCAACAAATACAACAATAGCTTTTATTCTAAATATGGTTTCATTATGATGAAAATTATGAAGTAGGCTATTAGGAAACAGCAAAACTCACTAAACGCCAACTATCAAATTTAAGCTCTAAAATGGTTAATGCGGGTCCGCTGGGATTTGAACCCAGGACTTTCAGCTTAGAAGGCTGACACGCTATCCGTGCTGCGCCACGGACCCACCCTGTGAGACCTTCATAATAAAAGCCTTAGAATATAATTTTACCTATCGCTTCTATGATTTATGCTTTTGAAGCACCCTGAATTTTTAACAAATTCGCCCAGAAAAGCACCATATCTCAAATACGCTATTCTTGATTTGTTTTAGTCCTCATAGCATCAGCCGTTTTGATTCACCCAAAACTTTAAAGTAGAATGCACAGATTTCTAAACGCGATTGCCATGAACAAGTACGTATTAGGCATTTTGGTTACTGCCCTCATAATAACCCTCGCGGCAGGAACACTATATGTCGCGTTCCAACCCAACCAAACAGACTACACAACACAACTACAGACCCTTGTTGAAACAAAATGGCAAGAATACACAACAAACCACACAGGTTCCAACGGCGGTCTGGCAATGCAAATATTATCGCCAAACGGTGATTTCTTTGTCTCTATAGGCATGGGTGACAACGTGACCCAGAACATCCATTTCCGTGCCGCCAGCACCACCAAAACCTTCACCGCAGCCGCAATTATGCTGCTACATCAAGAGGGTCAACTGCGAATTGACGACCTAATAACCGACAATATTCCCGGCACTGACAAACCATACGTTCCTGACTCGCCCGCCTACGACATACCCTTTAAAGACCAAATTACAATCAGGCAACTCTTGGAGCACCGCGCAGGCGTCTTCGACGTAAGCAACACCCCCATTCCAGAAAACGCGTCGGCTCCCTACGCAGGAAAGAGCTACATTGACTACGTCAAAGAAGACCTCGCGCAGCCTGAGCACACATTTAGCTTCGATGAACTCGTAGGCGTGGTTGCATCAAATCAACTATCAGACTTCTCTCCGGGCACCCGTTTTCACTACAGCAACACCGGATACTCCATTCTCGCCAAGATTATTGAAAGAGTATCGGGAATGAGCTACGCGTCATTTATAGAACAAAATCTGCTACAAACCAACGGTCTAACTGGAACTTCTTTCCCCTCAAGCGGAACCGACCAGCAACTCCCCGCCCCATACGCAGAAGGTTACGTGTGGTTCGACGGCGAGCTTTATTTGACAACTCTGGATAACATGTCTCCAAATGTCGCCGAAGGCAACGCTATTTCTACTCCTGAAAATTTGGCTCGCTGGGCTAAGTTGCTATACAGCGCACATGCAGGTATAGACCAAGAATATGTGGATATGATGATAGATGTGAAACCCACAGGGGAAGAGCACGAATACTATGGCTTAGGCACCACCTATACCGAGGGGTTAGGATACGGACATAACGGCGCACACGCAGGTTACCTAACAGTCGTACGCTATAACCCCCAAACTGGCGTGACAGTGATGTTGTTTTCTTCGGTGTGGAATTTTCAAGACCTCTACTCAGAACTCTATTGCATGTACGATATCGGGCGCGCGGCAACACAGATAATGGGGTATAATGAATAAACCGCGCCAAGCCCAATAAGGGCTTATTTTATTTTTTTAGGAAAAAAAAATTAACAGAGAAAACTAACTAAACGGCTATCCTCAATAATTAACAAAAAACCCAATTGCTTTTTCACTTCATCCTGTGAAATTGGGCCAATTCGGTACAACACTTCCGCTTCGTGCCCATCGTTCCCAAAATCTTCCTCACTAAACAGAACTTTCGCGTCAACTTTTGTCTTTAGCAATTCAGCTAATTTGACGAAGCTTCTCTTTGAAGCATCATTTGACGGGTTGACAGTTCCCTCAAAATACGCGACATCCGCCATCTTAATCTGGTGCAACAACAACCGCTTTTGTAAACCGTAGCCTCGGTAACCTCGCTTAACCACGGTTTCCCAGTTGAAAAAAGTGTCCCGTCTATTTGGCGGAACATACCCTGTAGAAAACCCGACGATTTTGCCCTCATGCTCCGCCACAACGCAGGTGTCTGAAAAATCTTTAGCGAGAAGAAAATATGTGTAACGGGAATTTAACCCGACGTAGGGTCTGTTTGCCACCAGCATTTTGTAGACTTCGGCTATATCTTCAACCTGTACGTTCCGGATTTTGAAGGCTAACCCAGCTTTGCCTTTATGCACTGGCACCACGTTTGCCGCCATTGTTTTTCTCTCTACGTTTATGTCTGACGTTTTCGTGTGGTGTTAGGGAGATTTGGTCATCAAAATCGGCTAACAGCTTTTCAATGCCTATCGCTTTGGTTTCGATTGCTTCGTCTAGTTTTAGCTGCAAGACGCATTCATCGCAGTTTCGGTCGCAGAAAACAGGCTCATAACTGTCAGGTTCCTTGTATGTGGTGATGACGCCTTCATAATTTCTTAAAACCACTTTGTTTGTAGACCAAGAAATTATGTAATTAGGCATAATTGGAATTTTTCCACCGCCCCCAGGAGCATCTACAACGTATGTGGGTACTGCAAAGCCACTTGTATGCCCAATGAGGCTTTCTATGATTTCAATACCTTTCCCGATGGGTGTGCGGAAATGGGAAAGCCCTTCAGAGAGGTCGCATTGAAACAGATAGTACGGGCGCACTCGGTTTTGCACCAGTTTCTGATTGAGCTTTTTCATAATTCGGGGGCAATCGTTCACACCCGCAAGTAACACCGATTGATTTCCCAAAGGTATCCCTGCATCGGCTAACTTTCGAAGTGCTTCCCGAGCAGACTCTGTAAGCTCCCGTGGATGATTAAAATGAGTATTCAACCACAGCGGATGATGCTTTTTCAGCATGTTCACTAGCTTATCCGTTATTCTGTATGGCAAAACAACCGGTATCCTTGAGCCAATCCGTATGATTTCCACATGTGGAATCTTCCGCAACTCTGTCAGGATCCAGTCCAGATATTCATCAGGTAACATTAACGGGTCCCCACCTGAAAGCAAAACATCGCGAATTTGCGGATTATTTTTAATGTAGCGGACGCCCTCCAGAATTTGTGCCTTTGAAGGAATATAGTCTGGGTCGCCAACTTTTCTTTTTCGTGTACAGTGCCTGCAATACATGGCACAACGATTACTGACCAAAAACAGCACTCTATCGGGGTATCGGTGGGTGATTCCTTTAGTGGGGCTGTCTTTGTCTTCATGCAGGGGGTCTGCCATGTCGCATCTTGAAATTTTCAGCTCAGCGGGATTAGGAAATGCTTGTTTGAATATGGGGTCATTGCGGAAAGTTTCTTTTTCTATTAGCGATGCATAATATGGCGTGATGCTTATTGGAAATTTATTAATTGTTTTTTCAAGCGATTTATGCTCCTTTTCAGTGAACACAATCCCAGTCAACTTTTCAAAAGTGGCTATATCTCTTATTGAATTCTCTAATTGCCAGTTATAGTCTTTCCAATTGCTGACGGTTGTATGTTTGCTGACATTTATTGCGATAGATTCCTGAGAAAGGGTAAATTTTTCGGATTTTTTAGTACTCATAGATATGATGACTCCAAGTAAAAAACAAGCAGGAAATGGATAGAAAGCAACCATTAACTGAAGAGCTTGTTTTCTAGTTTTACCCTCGTTAGTTTCGGCAACTTATATATTTTTGTGTCCAAAAAAGCGAAAGCCCTGTTATCCCCATTTTTAGGCTTTCTTCTGGCACTTTTGTACTTCGGTTTGCTGCGTTTCCATGCTTTTAAGAGTTTACGTTGTTGTCTTGGTTTGTTGCGAAAAAGTTATTAGGCAATTTATGATACGTTCGATAGATCTTTAGATACAGGAATTTAAGATGACCAAATCGACTCCGGTTGTCTCTGTGGTAATTCCCACCTATTGCGAGGAAGAAACTATAGAGGGTTGCCTAAAAAGCATTAAACACCAAAACTTCGACTATGGTTCAATCGAAAGCATCGTAGTTGACAGCCACAGCCCAGACAACACTCAGGCATATGCCAAGAAATGCGCAGACAAAGTCATAGATTTGGACGCTCGTGGAGTTGGCAAAGCCCGCAATGCAGGTGCAAGAGCTGCGGAGGGCCAAATTCTGGTTTTCCTAGACGCAGACACCTATCTGGAACCCAATTTTGTAAACGAAATATACCGTGACTTCAAAACCCCTCGGGTCGTATGTGTTTCGGGCGTTTTGAAAAGTCTAGAGTTGCTCAAACCTCTGGAAAATTTGTTCGCAACATCCCATTATGGCTTTACAAACAAAATAGCCGATATAACCGCGCGTCTAGGGTTTCCAATGTTTCCCTCAGTTTGCTGCTGCGCAAGAAAAGCCGCTTTCCATAAAGTAGGCGGATTCGCTGAGGACATCGCATGTGGCGAAGATATAACGTTTTCCCGCAAAATGGGGCAAGTTGGAAAATGTGTGGTGAACAACCGAGCCACGGCTTACACGTCAGTTAGAAGGATAACAGCATGCGGCGTAAGGAAGATGTACTCCATGTATTTCACGAATTATGTGAAATTTTTCTTTTTGAATCAGAAACCTTGGGTGCAGGACTTCCCCCACATACGCACAGTCTGAGAGCATCGCACAATTAAGGCAAGATTTCCCGCCATTTTCTCTTCTTTTCAGCCTGTTTTGCTATATTATAATGAGAACTACTCCGAGTACCGTAAGTATGACGCTTCCTAAAAGCTGGTGCGTTACGTTCTCTATCTTTTTGAGGTAAAAATACGCGAAAGCAACCACAAACAACGGCTCAATCGACAAAAGCGGCGTAGTTATTGATACTTGTTCAAAGCTTAACGCGTAGTACGCCAAAGTCCAAGTTATTGCTTGGCTAACACCTGCGATCCAGAACCAGTTGAGGTCTCGTTTCAACTTTAACTGCTTGCGGGTAGTTGCAGATGATAAAAGTATTAACGCGTAGGGTAGAAGCGCGAAGGTGTATCCGATGGCTACTCCTAAGATGGGCGTGTTGCAGATGTCCAAGGCGTATTTTCTGATTACGCTGGAAACGCCAAACGTTAAGCCGCCCAACACGGGAAAGATTATGTTTTTCCATCTGCCTTTGTCTTGACCGTTTTTTCTGTAGTTGTTCATTTCCATGAAGATGATGCCAAGTACAATGCAGGTGATGCCGAGCATGTTCCATACGGATAGTATTTCGTTTAGCCACATTACCGCAAACAGCGTGCTGTAAAGTGGGTAAACAGAGTATATTGAGGAGTTCACTGATGCTCCCAGCGTCCGCATACCCTTGTAGTAGAATAACCTCACAATTCCCGGCGAAAGCACCCCACTTAAGGCAAAAAACAAGAACCCCTCAATGCTAACCGAACCAAACGCTGTCACCATTATAGCCAGAGGCCAAAGGATGACCATACCAACGCAGGTTATGATTAAACTCATGTTGAAGGCGTTTGATCCGCTGGAGTATTTTCGGGCTAGGACAATGGATAAGCCTGACATTGCAGCGGAAATCAGCGCCAAAACGATGCCGATCATGAGGTTCCATTTTCATGTTAAAACAGGCAGTATTAAAACAAATCTCATTCCGCCCAGCATTCACAAACAAAGCACATCAAAAAACGTAGAGGGGATAGGGGTATAAGAAAACGATAGTCACCCTACGATAGATCGGTGCTTTGCCATTTGGCGAGTGATAACTTTTTCCTGCCGCCCTTGGGCTTAAATTGGTAGGTCGGTTGTTGCATTGGCTCCTCTTTTTGACGGCTTCGAATCAGCAACAAAACTACTATTACAGCAACGACGGCTACTACTATTCCAATTATAACTGGCAAGGAGAAGATGGATGAGCCTGCTCTGGAGACATTCACCGTTTGGTAAGACGTTTGACCCGCAACAAACTGGATTGTTTCCGTTTTTGCGTCGTATCCTTCTTTTGTTATTTGTATAGTGTAGGTGCCTTCCAAAACATTTGCGAAAGAGACGTAGCCTGTTTCGTTTGTAATACCGTTCAAGTTCACTCCATTGCCGGTAGGCTCTGAAGAGATGGTTGCTCCACTCACAGGGGTCCCGTCATCTTCGGCAATGCGCACCCGCAGAATATTTGAAGAGTTGGTAGGCTCAAGTTCCACCGTGACTGTTACGTTTCCAGCCGCGCCATTATATCCTGTTTTGGTGGCGTTTGCTGTAATGGTGCAAACGGTTTGCCTTGAAACCTTTGGAGCCGTGAAAACTGCTGTATAATAGCCGTTTCCCTCTTCGGTTAGCGCTGAAAAGTTTCCGCCTTTATTTGACGAAAACTTCACGGTAGCTCTCAACGCTGGGGTTGAACCGTTGTAGGCAACATAGGCTCTTATGGTTGTTTGAGCCTCAGGCTTAACTGTGGCGGCGTCAGCCGTGATAGAGACATCCAAGAAGATTGGGTCGATGAGTGAAGTTGTGATTTTTCCCTGCCCCGATTCGTAGCCTGATGTTTGCGCGGTTATCATGGTTGAGTTAGCCGAACACGCTGCAAAAAACGTTCCACTAACATGTGTTTCGCCAAACGGAATGGTCAGCATTGAACTGACGTTGCCAGCGTCGGGCACAGAAGAAAACAGGTACACGGTTATGTCCCCAGCGGGGTCTTTTGCAGGTTTTCCTCGGGAATCTTGAAGCTGCACCTGAATAGCTTCGTAGGCGCCTCCGTCAGCGGGCAACGCGGAGGGAACACAGTAAACGGCTAGCTTGGACGGAATTGGACCGACTGTGGTTAAGGTTGCTTGATTGCTTGTGCAATTTGTAGCTGCAGCAGTTATGGTTGTGGTGCCTGACATGTATGTGGTGCTGAATTTTGCCAAGGCGTAGGATTTGGATTGTGGTATGGTGATTGTTTCTTCCACTGTGCCTTTGTCTGCGGTTGATGAAGATAAGGTGACTACTATGTCTTGAGGGGCTTGCGATATTTTTCCTGAGGCGTTTTGCAGTTGAACAACAACCTGCTCGTAGGTTTTTCCGTCGGCAAGCACTTTTGGCGGTCCAACATAAACTTTTAAGCTGGTTGGTTGCGTGTTTATCTGCTGGGCAGTTATTGTTGCCTGTTTAGATGAGTAGCCTGACGCGATTGCCGTAATAACTGCTGCCCCCGTTGCGTTTAAGGTGGTTTTGATGCTTGCAACTGCATAGGTGCTGCCTTCGCTGATTATGACTGAAGGGTCAACCATTCCTACAGTGGCGTTGGACGAGGAAAGCGTCACTTGCACACCTTCAATTGGAGCTGGTGCAGGGGAACCGCTGGAGTCTTGCAGTTGCACAACTATGGCGTTGTAGGCGCCGCCGTCAGCGGGAAGATTCGGCGGAAAACCGTACACCGCAAGCGCGGACGGTATCGGACCAACAGTGGTGATTGATGCTTGGACAGAAAGGTATCCTGAGGCTGCGGCGGTAATTGTCGTGGTGCCCGGCGTGTAGGTCGAATAGAAGTTGGCAGATGTGTAGATGTCTCCTTTCTGTATGGTGATTGTTGGGTCAACGTTTCCCACGTTGGTAAGCGAAGACGATAATCGTATCAGGGTGTCCTCTTTTGCTCTGGCGGGTGTTCCTCTGGAGTCCTGCAGCTGCACAAAGATGGAGTTGTACGCTTTGTGGTCAGCCAGAACACTGGTTGGACCCACGTAGATTTTGATTTTAGAAGCCTCTGGAGCTGCCGCTGAAAAAGTTAACATGGCTTCGGAACAAGTTAAGATGAGGAGGATTAGAAGCATGGTTCCAAAGACTAATTTTTTTGCCATCGCTTTTTCACTCAAGTAAATTCTAACGTTTGAAAACGTTTGAGTCGTGTTTTTCAGAGTGAGTTTCTAGGATATAAAGTCGCATGTAGCAATACACACTATTGACTGTGTGTTCGACAAAACGACAGTTTACCCCAAAAATGTGCTGTGCCTGAAAGAAAAAGTGGAAAAAAAGAAAACAGTAGTTTAGTTTACTTGTTTTAGGGTTATGTGGAATGTGTCTGTGCCGCCTACGGGGAAAATGAAGAAGATAGTGTAGCTTTGTGGAGTTGATTCGCCGAAGGTTTCTGAGAAGGTGCTGTTTGCTTTTATTCGGAAATCAGAAGTTTGTATCTCGTTTATTATTGGGTAGAGGTTTTCGGAGGTGCATTTGTTGTTGGTTCCTTTGTTCCAGTAGCCCGCGTAAACGTAGAGGTCCGTCCAAGCGTTTGGGCTGGGCATTTCTGTGCAGTCTATTGTCAATTGCTATTGCTCGTTTGCCCCCGTCTTAAATGGTATGTAGCATGTTTGCACATGTCGGTCTAGAAACCTGAGGCAGTCATTGGTGCCGCTGACTGTAAAATCCAATTCTTGCTGTACTTCTTGCGGAACAGATGACTGCACAAATACGGCAACAGTAAACACAATAACCGCCATGATGGCGACTGCGATTAAAACAAGATTAATTCTATCCATAGACTTTTGACCTCCCTGAAAATAACCATACAACCGATTGCTCTCGAATTTTTGACCTGTTTTCTTCAATTAAACCGACCATAGTCTACCCCTAAGCAAAATACTGCAGAATAATATTAGAAACTTTTGGGATTTCGTTTTGAGTGGAAC
>CAYGJP010000008.1:0-21811 GCA_964350175.1 uncultured Candidatus Bathyarchaeia archaeon | reverse complement strand
ACATATTATTGAGCTGAAATTTCGCCAATACCGACCCCTACCCCCCGTTTTCCAGCAAAAACACGCCCCGACATACCCTCTCTATCGTTTCTGCAATGATTGGATAATAGGCGCCAAATATGACGGTTTGGGGGACGGTTTAAATATTGATTCTACTAGATTTTTCTGTATAGGTTGTTGGTGTTTGTTATGGTTTCTGAGAAATTGTTGGAACTTTTGAATAAAGCCATAGCCCGCGAACTCCAAGTTTCAATTCAGTACATGTGGCAGCACGTCCAAGTGACGGGCCTTGACGGTGCAGTAGTGAGTGATACCTTCAAAAAAATTGCCATAGCCGAGATGAAGCATGCTGAAGCCCTCGCCGAAAGACTCGACTACTTGGATGGGGTGCCTACGACGAAGCCTGAGCCTGTTTTTGTCGGCGGCAGCCTAATCGAGATGCTCAAGCAGGATGAGCAGGACGAGGAGTCAGCCATTGAGATTTACAAGCGGGGCATACAACTTGCCAGCCAAGAAGGCGACTACACCACCCGACGTCTACTAGAAACTATTCTAAGCGAAGAAGAAAAACACATAGACACTTTCGGGAAACTGCTGGTTGGAATGACGAGCCCGTTCACTCAACCGGGACTATAAACAGCAAAATCAGTACACTCTCAGCAGGAGGTCAAGTGAATAGCTACGGAGTTTGAAAAACAAGTTGGCCAGTTGGCGTTAGATGCCGCGACTAGAGACAAAATAATTCAGATAGTAGCTGCTGCGGGCAAGGAATTTCCGTGTCTGTCCTGTCCGTCTAAAGATGAATGCGGAAGTTTTGCGTGGTTCGTTAAGTGGTTCGGAGCCGAGAAAAACCCTCAGTAAACTATCAACTCTCAAAACTTTGCTGATTAATAGCCGCAGGTTACTGCTTTAGTATGGCAAACTAGAAATAAACGTTGCCACGATATTGCATATGTAGAGGCGAGCCACGCTGACCGACATATTGTTTGTGTTCGAAGTTCACCAGCCGCACAGGCTGCGCAAGAACCTGTTCTGGGAAAACAAAGTCTTCAAACGCACCAGAAAAAAGGACTTGTTCAATTACTATTTTGACCGCGAAACTGACAGGGAGATTTTCCAGCGAGCCGCCAAAAAATGCTACTTCCCATCAAACCAGATACTGCTTGACCAGATTGACGCCCACAAAAAGGAGAAACGCAAAGTCAAAGTCGCGTTTAGCCTCTCAGGCGTCTACTTGGAACAATGCGAAATGTACAACCCAGATCTGCTGGAGACGTTCAAGCAGCTTGCGAAAACGGGATGCGTGGAATTCCTAGACCAAACATACTACCATTCCATAGCGAGTTTGTATCCTGAAAAAGACGAATTCGTCGCCCAAGTGAAAATGCACCGCGACACCATCAAAACCCACTTAGGATATACGCCAACGGTCTTCGAAAACACCGAGTTGCTCTACAACAACGCCATCGCCAAGATAATCGAGAGCCTAGGCTACAAGGGCATATTCACCGAAGGCATAGAGAAAATTCTAGGCGAAAAATCCCCTAACTACCTCTACACGCCTCATGGCAGCAAAAAAATCCGCCTCCTCCTGCGAAACTACAAGTTAACTGATGACGTTGGCTTCCGCTTCTCTGCCCGATGGTGGAGCGAGTGGCCCCTCACAGCAAACAAATACGCGCACTGGTTAGCCGACACTCAAGGAGACTGCATAAGCATCTTCCCAGACTACGAAACCTTCGGCGAACACCACTGGCCCGAAACAGGCATCCACGGCTTCCTGCAGCATCTGCCCGAAGAAATCCTCAAGTGGCCCCACCTCAACATGGCAACACCTTCAGAAGCCATAGACAAATACCAGCCAGCAGGCGAAGTGGATGTTCCTGAAACAGGCAAAACCGTTTCGTGGGCAGACCTTGAACGCGACAGCAGCGGCTGGCTAGGCAACACCATGCAATGGGCATACTACACGAATTTGCGCAGGATAGAACCGTTGATTCATGAGGCAGAAGACCCGGAACTTCTCAAGTTGTGGCGTTACTTCCAAACCAGCGACCACCTCTACTACATGTTCAGCGCAGGCGGAGGACCAGGAGAAGTCCACTCATACTTTAGCCCCTACGAAACCCCAGCAAACGCCTTCGTCACCGCAGAAACCGCCCTCATAGACTTTGAAACGCGCGTCCGCATGGCAATCTTAACCGCAAACGAACCCTTCCTCTTCTGCACAGCCGCAGGCGAAGAAAACTTCACAGGCACCATGGCGTGGAGCCTAAAAGGCTTCGCTAAAGCGCTAGAGACAGCTGACTTGAAAGCGTTGGAGTTCCATAATCTGCGAGGAGACTTCGCAAGCTGGGCAGAGCACTCCCTACAAGACGAACCCCTGCAAGCTCAGCTGGAAGCAATCAGAACATCCAAAGCTAAAGGAGAAGACCTCAGAAAAAGACTCCTCTCTGCAACTCAGAAAAGATTCCAAGAAGCCAGCCAACAGGTGCAAGCGGCGACCAAACTGCTGTAGAAAATCATCTTGTGCATGCGTTTATAAGTACAAAACCCCGAAGTAGTTACTAACAGAAAAGAGGCAAAGTACATGAGAGAAGAGCTTCCGTTCCCCGACAAAGTCCTGCAAACCCTGCATAACCTGTGCGCCACCGCCGCAGACTTGGCAAGAAGAGGCGAAGAAGTGGCACGGATTCTGCAGAAGGACCCAGGCGAAATTGAAGGCATACTAGACAAGTACAAGTCTGAAGGCTGCGCCGAAAGTTTCTACGATAACGAAGGCAAAAAACGATACTACCTCACAGGAAAAGGCATAATCAAAGTCTGCTCAATCTTCACCTAGTGAAAAAGGAATGCGCGCCATCATTTTCTCGTGGGAATACCCGCCAAGAATAGTGGGCAAACTCGCCGAATACGTGAGCAACCTAGCCACGCAACTTGTAAAGGGCAACGTAGAAACTCACGTTGTCACGTACCACGAGTCCATGACAGGCGCAACCCAAGAACCCAACGGCGTAAAAACCGTCAGGGTCGCAAACCCCGTGCAAACCCACATCAGCCTCTTAACATGGGTTTTAACGCTTAACCAAGAAGTTGAACGCGCCGCAGCAAACATATTCTACCAAACAAAACACGTAGACCTCATAGACGTCTACGACTGGCACTTCATCCCCGCTGCCGTGACGTTGAAGCATGCGTTAGGCATACCGTTTGTCTACTCGGTGGATAGCCTCGAAGACCACCGCTCCCCAGAAGCCAACCTACCCTTCAACATGGCGATTAGAGGCATCGAGTGGCTAGGCTTCTACGAAGCACAAAAAATCACCGCCAAAACTGAGTGGATGCAAAGCGAAATAAACCGAATTTACCAGGTGCCCAAAGAAAAAATCAAAGTCATCTCTCCAGGAACAAACGCCTGGGTGAAAAAAACTATAGAAACCTACAAAACCGTCATTGAGGGAGGCGTAAACAGCAAATGAAGCGCCCTCTAAACGTCATGATGCTCAGCTGGGAATTCCCACCCAGAGTCATAGGCGGCATCTCCCCCCACATGTACTTCTTATCTAAGAGCTTGGCGAAAAACGGCGTCAAAGTCCACATCGTCACCTGCGACTTCCCAGGCGCCCCAGACCACGAAGCCATCGACGGCGTAGAAGTTTACCGCATAGACTCCTACAAGAACCCCTCCCCAGACTTCGCCACCTGGGTTTACCTCATGAACCTCAACATGCAAAAAGAAGCCGCCGCCATAGTCGCCAAACTACAAGACCCAATTGACGTGTTCCACGCGCATGACTGGCTCGTCGCCACCGCAGGCATAGGCTTAAAACATGTCTTCCGCAAGCCACTTCTAGTCACTATGCATTCTACGGAGATTGGACGCCGAGACGGCTTGCACACCACCACCGAAAAAATGATACATGAAACTGAAGCGTGGCTCACCTACGAGGCTTGGCGGGTAATCTGCTGCAGCGACTATATGGTGCAACATGTAAAATGGGCATTCGGCTTGCCCAGCGACAAGTTGGTTATGGTGCCTAACGGTGTTAACCCCCACGTCTACGACGGCTTAGAAAACCAAGACCTAACAGCGTTTAGAAGGAAATTTGCGTTGCCTGAAGAAAAAATCGTCCTCTACGTTGGGAGGCTCGTTTACGAGAAAGGTATTCACATTCTCATCAACGCCGTGCCCAGAGTTCTTGAGAAAGTCAACGCTAAATTCGTCATCGTAGGCTCAGGCTACATGAAAGAACAACTTAACAACATAGTCAAAAGCATGGGGCTAGAGCATAAAGTTCTCTTTGAAGGCTTCGTGGATGAAGGAAATCTGCTGAAGCTCCAGAAGTGCGCGGACGTATGCGTTGTGCCCTCTCTGTTTGAACCCTTCGGCATTGTAGCCTTAGAAGCCATGGCTGCGAAAAGCCCCGTGGTCGTCTCTGATACTGGTGGCTTATCCGAAATCGTGGACCACGAAAAAACGGGCGTGAAGGTTTATCCGAACAATGCTGATTCGCTGGCGTGGGGCATAATCAAAGCTCTGCTGGATGACAACTTCCGAAGCCGTATCAGGGAGAACGCTTACAAGAAGATTCTGGAGAAGTATGACTGGGACAAAATTGCCCAGCAAACGCGGCTCATGTACGAGGGCGTGCTAGGCGAGTGCTCGAAAAGCTTCTGGGCATAAACACGCTCATTTTCCGATGACGCGAACGTTTTCGACCATAAGCCACGGCGCAACCAACTGCCCCATTTTCCTTTCGTTATCGGCTACGGCGCTGACGTTTTTGAGCAGCTCGAAGATGTTGCCTGCAAGCATGACACCGCGGGTGGCGTGCTCTATTTTGCCTTTTTGGATTCTCCACGCTGGCGTCGCCACAACCGAGAATTCGCCGCTCACAGGGTTGCTGCTGTGCGCGCCCTGCAGGTAATACACGATTAAGCCGTCGTCCACTTCGCTCAGAACCCCGTTTGGGGACTTGTTGCCTGGCAGTATGTGGAAGTTTGTGGCTTCAACACTGGGCGTCGACAAATACCCTGCCCTTGAAGCGTTGCCCGTGCTTTCTTTGCCCTCTTTCTTGGCGGTATAGTTGTCGTAGAGGAAATTTCGCAGAACCCCCTTGTCCATTATGATAGTTTTTTGCCGTGGAGACCCTTCAGCGTCGAAGATTCCCGTGCGTAACCCACCCGCAAGCAAGCCGTCATCATATATGGTGAGTGCTTCTGAGCCGACTTTGGCGCCAAGTTTGTCTTTGAAGGCTGACTGATTACGCTGGACGTTGTCAGCTTTAACCGCATTGACTAAAGTGTAGTAAAGCAGTTCCTGAAGCGCGAACTGGGTGAAGATGAGTTTGTAGTTTTTGGTTTCGATGCGTTTGGTTTTCAACGCGGAAACCGCGAGATGTGCAGCTTCTTTGCCGACCCATTCAGGGTTGATGTTGTAGTTTCTTTCAGCGTTGAATTCGAAGCACACTGGCGTAACCGTGTTGCTTTCTTTGGCTATGGCGGCTAAACTGCATTCAACCACTGTGCCTTGGTCGAAAGCGGAAATCCCGTTTGAATTAGCTATGGCGTTGGAACCGTATGCCGCGCCCGCGCCCCCTTCAATTGGAAAAACACGTTTGTCTGCTTCTGTGGAGGCGTCTAGCATGCGGGAAGCCACGTTAACCAAGTCTTCGGAGTGCAGCTGGAGGATTTTTTTGTCAAAGGTTTTCTCCATCGCCGCAGGGTACGGTTTCCTATCTGGGAGCCCTTTCCAGTCTTCGTCGGGTCTGCTGGCTCGCGCAGCGCCTAAAGCTTTGAGGATGGTGTCTTCCACTGCGGTTTGGTTGTCTACGATGTTTGTGTAGGCAAAGCCTATGGCTTTGTTAAGTTGAACCCTGACGCCTATGCCTCTGTCGATTATGCGGTCGCTTTTGGTGATTTGCCCCCGCTCTATGCCAACGCTTGTGGCTTTGCCGTCATAAACGAAAACTTCAGCTTCCGCAGCACCCTTTTGCAGGGCAGTTTTGACGGTTTTCTCCGCCAGACTCAGCATGATTTCTTTTTCAAGCGCTGCCACCGACAATCACCTCGCTAACTCTGATGTGGGGTCCACCATCGCCTATAAAGGCGGTTTGACCCTTCCCACATCTTCCTGAGTGGAGTTCAAAGTCTTTCCCAACCGCGTCAACCTTAAGCAAAGTCTCCAGTGTGCTGCCGCTGATGGAGGCGTCGCGGACGGGGTCGCCGAGTTCACCGTTCACTATTTCGCAGGCTTCTTGAATACCCACTTGGAAACCTCCGTCAAGGCTGGCTTGCCCGCCGCGGAAACTCTTAAAGTAATACCCTGCCTTCACGCCTTCAATTAACTCTTCGAAGGAGCAGTCTCGGGGTGCAAAGTACGTGTTACGCATGCGAATGATGGGTTCGACCCGAAAATCTTCAGCTCGCGCGTTGCCTGTTGGTTCAACGTTAAATTTCTGGGCAGTTTCACGGTTATGCATCAAACCAGTCACAACCCCGTCTTTTATGAGGAGACTTTTCTGGGCGGGGACGCCTTCGTCGTCGTACTTGAAAGAGCCAAAAGCCCCGTCTACAGTTCCGTCATCGTAGAAAGTCACCACGTCAGAAGCGATTTTCTTCCCCAAATTATCCGCCAACACGCCGCCTGACAGCGCCAAGTCAGCTTCAGCTAGGTGCCCAAAAGCCTCGTGAACAAAAACGCCTACCACGTTGGGTCCAAGCACCACGGGGAAGGTTCCGCCTTTAGGAGGCTTCGCCTTTAACTGGTTAACTGCACGTTTTGCCAATCTTTCGCCTAAAGCTTCAGGGGTTTCCTTGTCGAAGAGTTCGTATCCTGCGGTGGAGCCTAATTCGTCTCGGCTGTAAGTGAAAACACCGCTTTGCTGAGCAGTTGCAGCTAGTTTTGACCAGACGTAGAGTTTTTCTTGTTCTATGTATGAGCCTTCGGTGTTGGCGAAGAAGCTACTTCCAGTCAGGTCCAAGTAGTCTATGGTACAGCTTTTCACGCGCTTATCAAAGTTTGAGGCAACTTTGTTTATCGCTGAAACGGTTTTTATTTTGTCTTCGATACTTATCTCTGCAGGATTCTTCTTTGGTTTAATTTGAACATGGTCTTCCACGGCTTTCGTTGCAGCAAGCTTAATCGGGTTTTTCAGATATGCACTTGCTGCCTTTGCCATGGCACAAGCGTCCGACAGAGCATTCATCAACGTCTCAGTGTCCATGGAGCCGACGGATGCGAAGCCCCAAGCGCCCTTCACAAGCACACGCAGTGCCACACCGCTTTCGACGCCTTGTTTGGCGGCTTCCACGCGGCCTTCTTTCATGGTGAACATGGTTTTGGAGAGGTTTTGCGCTCGGATTTCTGCGTATTCAGCTCCGAACTTGCCTGTAGCTGCGTTGGTTAGTTTGGTTAGAAGGTCTTTCAAGTAGCAGTTGCTCCGTTTACAATGCCTACATAGATGGGTATAGAGGATAAAATGGTTTTGTTTAAATTGAAGGGTTAAAAGGGGGTAGACAGGTTTTCAGAAAGCTAATTGGCGTTCTGCAGGGCGAATCTAACTTGGGTGGCGAAATCGTATTCTTCGCCTGTTTTGGCAAGCTCCATCCTGCCAAGAACACCACAGCTGGAGTATAGGTCACTGAGGATTTTGCGTTCGACTAGAGGCGCGCCTGAGCACAGAAAACATCTGAGCCCTTCCGCGAGCACTTCAGTTTTTGTTGAGAACTCGTTTGTTCGCAAAGAGAAGCGGCTTTCCAAATACTTGTAAACCAGCAGGGTAGCTTTTTCGCCTAATACTTGTCTCAGAACGTTATCTACTACTTTGAAAACCTGCTCTGCCCCGTCGGCGTTCAAGTTGTCCATAAACCACCAGATTCCAACGCTGTCATCGACTCTCTGCGCTTTAATAAGCATTGTCTTTAAGCTGTTAGGACAGGGGAACAGTCAAAACACCATGCGTCTCCATGGTTACCAGAAGTCTGCAAGGTTCTTTTGTTGTACACTTCCCCGCAGAAGGTTAGGATTTGGAGCGTCTGTAGTGGGGCTAAGGACAAGTTTCCCGTAAACCCCGTCGTAGCCAGGAACCACCTTCACTGAGCCTTCGCGGACTTTAATGATGGCATCTGCTACTGAGAGGTCTACCACTTGGCTTAACGCCTCTTTGGGTGCGTCTATGAGCACTGTGTACTCGTCGCTGAATCTGCCCACTAGGGAATTGTAGATTTTCCACACTGCCTGAGTTGAAGGGGAATCAACGTTTAACACGGCAGCGATTATCTCGGAGAGGGGCATCAGCCGCATGAACCCAGGCGCGTTGGAGTCTTGGAAGTCGACGGGACGGTCGGCTAGGTCTTCGACACGTTGCTCAACGCCTTCGGTGAGTTTTCGGCGGCAGACAGGGCAGATGTTGCTGAATTTTCGTGCTTCCGCAGGTGAGAGGGAAACGTTGCAGTTGCGGTGCCCAGTCCAATGATATTTTCCGTACGCAGGGTCAGTTTCGATGGTGAACTTGAAGCGCGTGGTGTCTTTGGTGCGGATGGCGTCGGTGACTTCCCTGTAGCTTGCGCGTTCCAGCTCGAAGACGTTGGCTTCTCTGCCCATGCGCCAAGGCCAGAAACTGTGGCTGTCACTGTTCGAAACCAACGTGAATCTGTCCAGTTTGCTCAGGCGCCAGTTCATAGGCGGGTCTGAGGAAAGCCCTGTTTCTAGGGCGTGGATGTGTTTGGTCATGTCTTGGTAGCAGTCTTCGATGCTGTCAAAGCCGCTGAAGGCGCCAAAAACGCTAAACCACGGCGTCCAAGCGTGGGCTGGAAAAATCATGTTTTCCCCTGAGACCTGCATAACTTCCTCCACTAATTGGGGGGCGGTCATGTTTAGGATGGGTCTGCCGTCGGCGCTGAGGCTGCCGTATTTGCAGAGTTTGTCGTTGATTTGGACGGCGTGGTCTAAGCTGGGGGTCAGGATAACGTGGTGAACCTTTTTTGACTGGTTGTCGTAGTTGAAGATTGTGCAGACTTCAGTAGTCAACATAAAACGCATGGACACTTCAGGGCTGCCTGTTAGCTTGAAAAGTCCAGAGTCTGCGTCAGGCGTGAGGGTTTCACGTATTTCTCTGAGCCAGAGGGGATGCGTAAAATCGCCTGTGCCTACCAGCTGCAAACCTTTGATTTTGGCGTAACGCGCGATTTCTTTTATGCTCATCTGTTGGCTGGTGGCTCGGCTGTAACGGCTGTGAATGTGTAGGTCGGCGATTACTCGGATTTTGGTCTCCTCCCTTGAGGTATTAACAGGTCTTGGCTTTTGTGTGTTACTCGTAGTAAGTTGGTTTAGCTTAAAAACTTGGCACCATTAACATTTTTTGAAAAAGAAAAAGAGAGGTTTATGGATTGAAGACATAGCTCGTTTCTGTTACTGTTCCGTTTTGCCATGTTCCTTGCCAAGCGATAGTTATGGGTGATAATACGCCTGATTGAGTGTAGTTTGCCGTCACCGTATACACTGGGTTGAGAACCACGGGATAAGCAAGTTCAACAGTCCACCATTGACCCCCAAGCATGCCGTGTACGGTTTCGTAAACGTATGTTTCTGCGCCTACAAGACCCTCAGGAGTTACTCTTCCGCCTGTCCAGTTGAGGTTTTGCATGTACTGTGCGGTCTGGTTGTGGTTTGCTTCTATGTAGACCATGATGTCGTCTCGGACCTGTTCCTGAGTGGATAACTGGGTAGGCAGGCTGTTTATGTTTGAGATGTAGCTTGTTTCTGTGACGGTTTGGTCTTGGTATGTTCCCTGCCAAACGATATTAACGGGTGTTGCTACGCCTGATTGCGTGTAGTTTATCGATGTGGTATACACTGGATTGGGAACTACAGGATACGTAATCTCAACGGTCCACCATTGACCGCCAATCATGCCGTGTGCGGTTTCGTAAACATATGTTTCTGCTCCTATCAAACCTGTTTCTTGTCTGCCTCCAGTCCAAGAAAGGCCCGTCATGAGCTGCTCGGTTTCAGGATGATTGGTTTTTATGTAAGTCATGGATGCATCACGAACCTGTTGCTGAACAGTATCTTCTGGCGAGGAAGAAGGTTCTGGTGTGGCTGTGGCAGTGGGTGAAGGTGTAGCAACGGGGCTGTCTGGTTGATTGGAGTTGAGAAGTGCCCAAGTGGCGTATCCGCCGACTATAATGACGATTGCTGCTATAGCTATAACCATCAAAAATGTTTGTCGCTTCATTTTTTTCACGTTACTTTATAGACTATTAGGAATCACTATATAACACCTTTCCCCTGAACGTAAGCCCCACTTTCTTAGCTTACAAAGGGGTGGACGGACGGGTTATTTATTCTGGGTGATGCTTATTGGGCAAAGCAGTAGCTTGTCTCTATGATGCAGCCGTTTTTCCAAGTGCCTTCCCAGAGTATCCTGTAGGGAATCCCGTACTCGTCTGGTGATGCTTGTGCTGAGTAGTCTGCGGTTATGCTGTAGATTGGATTTGCAACCACGCCGTAGTGTATGGTTACGTTCCAGCCTTGGCTGTGGTAGGTGTAGGTTTCTGCGCCTAGGAGGTTTTCAGGGGTTACTCTGCCGCCTGCCCAACTAAAGTTATCCATGAACTGCGCGGTTTCAGGATGACTGGCTCTAACGTATTCCATTGCGGCGTCACGTATTTGCTCATGAAGCCTTAGCTGTGGCATCGGGCTGTCTGGCTGCTCATTGGGTTCGTGAGTGGTGCTTAGTGCCCAGCATACACCAGCAACGCTGCTAAAAACAATCAGCATGACTGCGAGGGAAACTAATTTTGGATGCTTCATTGCATTTTCACGCTTCACACCTATTCGAAGGCAGTTTATAGCGCCATGCTTTAGAACAAAATGTGCCAGGTCTTAGGACAGCCTGTTCTAAAAATTGACCAACGCTCAAGCACTAAGTGATGAAGTTGCAGAGTCCAGCTTTTTTGGCAAGCTGAACGGCTCGGTACATCTCGCGTTCGGTGAGTTTTCTGTGGAGCTCAGGAATGTCACGTGCCCGCCACTGTGGGCGATACTGGAACATAACGTTTACGCGGGTTTCGGCGCCCAAGTTTTCAGCTATCCAGTTCAAGATGGGCGCGGTGCAGCAGTCCAGATGATTGGGCAAAACCAGCATCCGCACAATCAACTCGCCATGCCGCTGGGCTTCAAGGTGATTAGCCGTGCACACTTCCCAATAGTTTGGGGCATCAGAAATCCGTTCAGCACAGCCGCCTGGTCCATATTTGAAGTCTAAGAGGTAAACGTCAGCGAACCCCGCCAGAAGCTGAGCAGTTTGGGGGCTGTAGTAGCTGTTTGAGTTCCAAACCACAGGCACGTTCACGTCTACATGCTTGAATGTTTGCAGCCAATGACTCAACCACGGTGTTGGTTCGCCTCCGACGAGGTTCACGTTTCGGCAACCATTAAAGCGCAACTGCTCCACGTCCTTAGCGAGAACCTGCGGTGTGGTTTCAAAGCCTTTTTCTGCCCATTGGCTTATGGTCCAGTTTTGGCAGTGCTTACAGCCCATGGTGCAGCCCATCGTGAAAACGGTTCCAGACGGCACAAGTTCAGGTTCTTCGCCTAAGTGCTCAAAAATGTTGGAAACCGTCAGGACGTTGCCGCATTTGCAGTAACCTAATTTGCCCGTGGCTCTGTCGATTTGGCATCTTCGGCTGCAGAAGTGGCAGTTCTGAAGAATCCTGCCTGAGATTTCGAGTTTCAAGTCAAAATAGGATTTTTCAGGCGCAACCAAGCCGTCAAAGCTGCCTTTGCTGTCGCTTTCGCGTTCAATGTTGCAGAATACCTCCGTTAGTTTCGCATGTTCCCGCCAGAGTTCTTCGAGGGAGCAGTTTTTGTTGAATTCCGCTGGGATATGTTTGGCTATTTGGAATTTTGCGGTTTTCTGGTTTTGCGCAACGGCGAAGTATTGGGCTAAGCTTTTCTTTGCCAAAGGGTCTTCTAGCACAGCGACGGCGTCGGGTCTTAGAAGCTTCCACATGGCACTCTATAATTAACCAGAGCCTGCAGATGTATTAAAACAGGGCATACGGAAACGCAGCGCCTTTCGGGTGCAGGCGTCCTTTGATGGGGATGTTTTGTCCGCACACTGGGCACCGCATGTCTTTGGTTAGGTTCCATCCGGTGATTTCGAAGCTGTACCGTTTAATCACAACTTCGTTACAGTTCGGGCAATAGGTATTCTCCGAGGGATGCCCCGGCACGTTTCCCAGATAAACGTAGTTTAAACCGACATCTTTGCAGGTCATGTAGGCACGCTCCAGCGTCTCCACAGGCGTGGCGGGCGTCGTCGTCATCTTGTAGTCAGGGTGGAACCGCAGCAGGTGAAACGGCGTGTCTTTGCCTAAGTAGTTCTTAATCCATTTTGCCATATCCTTGATTCTGCCCATGGCGTCGCCCGTTTTGGGAACTACAAGGTTGGTGATTTCGATGTGGACGCCTTGCAGCTTAAGCTCTTTTAGCGCATCGTAGATGGGGGAAACTTTTGGAACTGCGGAAACTTTTTTGTAAAAGTCAGGGTCGCCTGCAGCTTTGAAGTCCACGGTAGCCGCATCCAAGTAAGGCGCGATTGTTTTCACGGCTTCAGGGGTCATGTAGCCGTTGGTCACGAAGGTGTTAAAGAGCCCCGCTTGCCGTGCGAGTTTTGCGGTTTCATGCGCATACTCCATGTAGATGGTGGGTTCCGTGTAGGTGTAGCTGATGCCTTGGCAGCTCTTCTCCCGCGCAGTCTTCACCACATCCGCAGGCGGAAAGTTTTTGCCAGCGACTTCTTTTTCTTGGCTTATCATCCAGTTGTCGCAGAATTGGCAGCGGAAATTGCACCCCGCCGCCGCAACGGACATGACTAAGGCACCAGGGTTGAAATGTGACAGGGGCTTTTTGCTTATGGGGTCAACGCACGCGGAAACCGCTTTCCCAAAATTCAGAGAGAAAAGCGTGCCGCCCTCGTTTTTGCGAACCAAACAGAACCCAGCCGCGCCGTCACTTATGACGCATCGGCGCGCGCACAGGCAGCACTTGACCTTGTTACCTTTTTGTCTCTCGTAAAGCAAGGCTTCATGCATCGACGACATACACTTCTCCTCACGCCTTCGATAAAGTGAGTAATACTAGGCGATTAGAATAGGGGGGTTTTGGCTTAAAAACTATTCAGATTTGCCTTGGAACGGGTGGTGGAAGCATGTGTCTTTGCCTGTGTGGCAAACGGGTCCTTTCTGCTCCACAACGTACAGCAACGCATCGAAATCGCAGTCAGCGAGAACACTTTTTATTTTTTGGGTGTGCCCTGAGGTTTCGCCTTTCATCCATAGTTGCTGGCGTGACCTGCTCCAGTAGTGCGCGTATCCTGTGCTCAAAGTTTTCTCCAGCGCCTCCTTGTTCGCGTACGCGAGCATAAGCATTTCTTTGCTGTCTGCGTCCTGCACCACCACGGGGATTAGCCCATCCATCTTTTTCCAATCAAGCTTCGCCAAAAGATTCTCGTTGGTCATGGTCGAATTGTCACCCCCTGTTTACGCAGGTAATCCTTGATGACTGAAACGGGGTACTTGTTGTAGTGAAACACGGAAGCCGCCAACGCCGCATCCGCCTTGCCCTTCGTGAAAGCTTCCAAGAAGTGTTCAGGTTTTCCTGCGCCTCCGCTTGCGATGACGGGCACGTTGACCCGTTCAGAGAGGGCACGCGTCAGGTCAAGGTCGTAGCCGTCTTCAGTGCCGTCGCAGTCCATCGAAGTTAACAGAAACTCACCTGCACCCAACTCCATGGCGCGCGTTGCCCATTGGAGGGCGTCTATGCCTGTGGGTTTTCGTCCACCGTAAGTGTAAACTTCAAACCACACTGGACCTTCAACGGTTTGCACGGTGACTTTGTCTTTGTTCACTTTACGGTTTCGCTTCGCATCTATGGCAACGACGACGCATTGCTGCCCGAAAAGGTCTGCAAGGTCAGTTATCAACTCAGGGTTCTGAACGGCTGCGGTGTTCACGGACACTTTGTCGGCTCCGCTGCACAGAATCAACCGTGCGTCTGCAGCACTACGGATGCCGCCGCCCACGGTGAAGGGTATGTTAATGGCTCTCGCCACGCCCTCCACGATGTCTCGCAGGGTTTCGCGGTTATCCGAAGACGCCGTGATATCCAAGAAAACCAGTTCGTCTGCGCCTTCGTCGGAGTAACGTTTCGCCAGCTCAACTGGGTCGCCTGCGTTTTTGAGGTTTAGGAAGTTTATTCCTTTGACGACGCAGCCGCCTGTCACATCCAAGCAGGGAATTATACGTTTAGCTAACGGCATTGTCTAATTCTCCTTGACTGTTTTTATGGCTTCTTCCAACGTGAATCTTCCTTCGTAGAGCGCTTTGCCCACCACGACGCCTTCCACGCCTATTCGTTTGAGCGCGACTAAATCGTTTAAGCCGCCTATGCCGCCCGCCGCAATCACATTCACGTCTGGGTATTGGCAGGCTTGGCTGAGCGTTTCAAGGTCAGGACCCTGCAGCATGCCGTCTTTCACGATGGAGGTTACAAGGAAAGTCTTCACGCCCATTTTGGAAAATTTCTCCAGTGCTTCGGTCATGGTGAATGCTGTGGCGGTTTTCCAGCCTGCAACCATCACTTTGCCGTCTTTGTTGTCCAACGCCACAATCACGGGTTCACTGCCGAACTTTTTTTGAACCCTCATTATCGCGGTTGGGTCGCTGAACGCCAAAGCGCCCAGAATCACGTAGCTTATGCCTGAGGTTAGCAGTTCCTCTATTGCTTCGGCTGTTCGGATGCCGCCGCCCACCTGAATCGGCAGCCCCGTGGCTTTGGCGATTTCTGCGACTACGTCAAGGTTGTTTGGTTTGTCAAACGTAGCATCCAAGTCAATGATGTGTAGTCTTTCTGCGCCTTGGTTTTTCCACTTCAACGCAATCTCCACTGGCGTGCCCATGTAATCGTACAGTTTGGCGGTGTCGGGGTCGCCGCGGCTTAAGCGGACAACTTTGCCGTTCATCAAGTCAATTGCTGGAATCACTTGCATGTGTGGTCACCTGGCTACGATTTTGGCGAAGTTCTGCAGAATCCTCAATCCCACGTCGCCTGACTTTTCTGGGTGAAACTGGGTGCCGTAAATGTTTTTGTCTGCTATGGCTGAGGTGAAGGTTACGCTGTACTCGGTTTGGGTGCAGACAATTTTTTTGTCCGCTGGTTCGGGGTACAGGGAGTGCACAAAGTACACGTACGCGCCGTCTGCGACGCCGTCGAAGAGCGCATTCTGCTTCACCATGCTAAGCGAGTTCCAACCCATATGCGGCACCTTAACATCGCCTGTTATTCTGAGGTCTTTGCCTTTGAAGAACGCTAAGCCTTCGCCTGGTCCTTCCTCGCTGTCTTGGAAGAACAGCTGTAACCCGAGGCAGATGCCAAGGAGTGGCGTGCCGCCTTTAATCGTGTCCACGAGGGCTTCTTTTACGGGTTCAAGGGCTTTGGCTGCGGCAGTAAAGTTTCCTACGCCTGGCAACGCGATGGCGTCTGCTTGTTTTAGTTGTTTGGATGGCGCTGTGATTTTTGCGGTTAAACCTGCTTTTTCGAGGGCGATTTTTAGGCTGAGCAGGTTGCCCACGCCGTAGTCTATGATGAGCACCTGAGGCATTAGATGACTCCCTTTGAGCTGGGGACGCCTTTTCTGCGTGGATCCATGGCTACTGCTTGCTTTAGGCTGAGGGCGAGGGCTTTGATGGTGGCTTCTGCTTTGTGGTGGTCATTGCCGCCGTATTCGGTCCAGACGTGGATGTTTGCGGAGAGGGAGGTGGCGAGGGTTTCGAAGAAGTGGGTGATGTCTTCGGTTTGCATGTCTTCGACTTTTTTGCCGCGCAACTTCAAGTTTACGACTGCGTAGGGGCGTTTGACTAGGTCTACGGCTGCGAATGCGAGGGAGTCGTCCATTGGCACGGCTGCAAATCCGAACCGTGTTATGCCTTCCCTGTTGCCCAAGGCTTTGCTGAGGGCTTCGCCTAAGCCTATGGCTAAGTCTTCGATGGCGTGGTGCTTAAGGTCGCCCTTCACTTTGGCCGTTACGTTCATGAGGCTGTGCGTAGCAAACGAGGTCAGCAAGTGGTCAAAGAAGCCTATGCCTGTGCCCACTTCGATTTTTCCTTCGCCGTCAAGGTTCACTTTGACTGTGACTTCGGTTTCGCGGGTTTTCCTGTAAACTTCGTCGGTTCTCATGCTTTTTCACCCATGTATTCTCTTAGTGCATTTAGGAGTTTAACGTTCATCTCAGGCAAACCAACCGTGCTCCGCAGACAGTTCTCGTACGCGAGCAGCTTGCCAAGTTTCTTTATGACTAAGCCCTGTTTTAGGGCGCTCTCGTAAACTTCCTCGTAGGACTTGGCGGTGTTGAAGAGGACAAAGTTTGCCTTCGAATCGAACGCTTGAACACCCTTTATCTGGTTGAGTTGGTTTATGAGGTTTCCGCGTTCAGCCTTCAATGCCTTGACGCTTTCCTGCATTATGTTGATGTTTTCCAGCATTTTTCTACCCATGCTTAGCGAGACCACGTTGACGGGGTAGGGTGCAGACGTCTTATCAAGAGCCTTCGCAAGTGTTGGATTTGCCACTGCGTAGCCGAGCCTAAGCCCAGCTAAACTGAAGGCTTTTGAGAATGTCCGCAGCACGATGAGGTTTTCGTATTTGTTTATGAGTGGCACAATAGAGTAGTCTGCAAATTCCGCGTACGCCTCGTCCACAAGCACAATTCCTGGGAACTCTTCAGTCAACGCTTCGATTTCTTCTAGTTTGAGTTGGCTGGCTGTGGGGTTGTTGGGCGAGCACAAGTAGAGCAGCTTGCTGTCTTTGGTGAAGGCTTTGCGCATTCCTG
The DNA here is from genome assembly GCA_964350175.1 of uncultured Candidatus Bathyarchaeia archaeon. Taxonomy (GTDB): domain Archaea; phylum Thermoproteota; class Bathyarchaeia; order Bathyarchaeales; family Bathycorpusculaceae; genus JADGNF01. Next base: position 4,916 of record CAYGJP010000008.1, on the reverse strand, counting down.
CCATGTCTATGGAGAAGTCGTTTTTAAGAGGCACCCCAACGAACTCCGCGCCTTGATACTGGACGCAGTACTTGAACACTGTGAAAGTTGGGAGGAAGGTTACGGCGCTGTTGCCTGCGTCTAAGAATATGCGGATGACGCGTTCCATGACTTCGTCACTGCTGTTCCCCATGGTGATGCACTCCGCGGGCACCTTGAGGTATTGGCTGATTTTTTCTTTGAGGCGGATTTCTTCCTCTTGCGGGTAAATCCGAAAGTCAACTTCTTCCGCCACCTGCTTGAGGAGCGGGATGACCTTGGCGCGTGGGATGTAGAGGTTTTCGTTGTAGTTCAGCTTCACGATGTCGCTTGTTTTCAGCCCATACTGTTTGGCTATGCTCTCGTTGGTTTTCTCGGGGGTGTAGTTTTCGGAGCCCTGCAGCTTTGCAAGTTTCTTGTCCAGCCACTGTTTTGATTCAGCGTTCATTCTTGGAACCTCGCTTCCACAGCCTTGTAGTGATTAGGAAGGCTCTCCGCTTCCGTGAGCACTTTGATGCTGTCTTTGACTTTCTGCAAGCCGTCTTTGGTGCTTTCAACGATGTTAACCCTGCGCATGAAATCAAAAACGCTCAATCCTGAAAAGGAACCCCCAAAACCACCCGTGGGCAACACATGATTAGTGCCACTGCCATAGTCACTCAACGCAACAGGACTGTATGGTCCAATTAGGATTACGCCTGCCGAGGTGATTTTTTCAGCGATTTCCATCGGGTTTCGTGTCACGATTTCTAAGTGCTCAGGCGCAAAAGTGTTTGCTAAACTAACCATTTCATCCACATCTTTGCAGGTAATTATAAATCCGTAAGCCGAAAGCGACTCCTCAACTATTTCGCCTCGCTCCGCCAAAGCCGCCAGCTTCCCCAACTCCTTCTCAACGTCGCCAGCAAACCTCTCCGAAGTCGTAACCAGCCCAGCAACGCTGTCTGCTCCGTGCTCCGCCTGAGAAACCATATCCGCCGCCACCATCTTTGGATTCGCGGTTTCATCCGCCAGCACGAGGACTTCGCTGGGTCCCGCGGGCAGGTCGATGGCTACGTCCTGCGAAACCAAGACCTTTGCCATGGTGACATACTTGCTTCCCGGACCCACGATTTTCTTTACGGGCTTGATTGTTTTTGTGCCGTAAGCCAAGGCGGCTATGGCTTGGACGCCGCCGACCTTGTAGACCTCGTCCACTTCACAGATGTCCGCCGCCACAAGAATCAAAGGGTTAATTGTGCCCTGCGCAGTGGGTGGCGAGCATACAACGATTCTTTTAACGCCTGCTACTTTTGCTGGAACCGCCGTCATAACCACCGTGCTTGGATAAACAGCCCGACCGCCGGGAACATAGCAGCCGACGCTTTCAAGGGGGCGCAATACAGTCTGGACGGTTATGCCGTCGCGTGAAGTTTTAGCTTGGTCCTGTTGTAGGGTAAGCTTTTCCCTTGATGAAAGTCTGTTTTTCATTAGTTTGAGGGCGGCAACTTGTTCTTTGCTGACGACTTTGTAGGCAGCTTCGATTTCGGCTTTGGTTACGCGCAGGTTTTTGGCGGTCAACTTGGTTTTGTCAAATTTCTCCGTGAACTCAATGACTGCAGTGTCCCCTTTTGCCCGTACAGCGGCTATGATGGTTTTGACGTTGGTTTCAACGGCTTCGCTGCCTTTTTCGTCTATGGCTTTTCTTTTGAACCAGTCTGGAGGCAGCTCTCGGGCTTTCCAGACGCTTATTTTTCTTTGACTCGGCATCTGCCTTCTTTTCTCCTAACTATCTCATCCAAAGCCAGCACCTGCCGCGGCTCGTAAACCACTATGCCTTGGGCGAGTTTGCGGATTTTAGGCAACAGCTCGATGAGGCAGTCTTTCTCGATAATCGTGTTGACGCTGCACCAGCTTTCATCAGCTAAAGGCGCTATGGTGGGGTTCTTGAGAGCAGGCAAGTCAGTGAGCAACTTTTGCAAGTTAGCTTTTTTGACGTTTACGAATATGTGGATTCTCTTCGAGCCATCCACTACCCCTTTGAGCAGTGTTAAGATGTCGTAGATTTTTTCGCTCTTTTGCGGGTCTTCCATAACTTTTTTGTTTGCGATAAGCACAGCGGACGACTGCATCACGGTGTCTATAATCTTGAGGTTGTTCGCTTCTATAGTGGAACCTGTTTCAGTAACGTCCATTATGCAGTCAGAGTTCTCTGGCGGCTTGGCTTCAGTGGCACCAAAAGACAGGAATATTTTTGCGCGGGTGTTGTCGCCTTTCTTCCACCAGGGCGTCACTATAAGCGGTTCTGATTCGCCGAAGCGTTTTTTGTAAGCTGGTTGACTTTTGAGGTATTCAGAGGCTATGTTCAGGTACTCGGTGGAAACTCGGAAGTTCTTGCCTTGACTCCAGATGTCTTCCATGAAGTCACTAATGGACGCTTTTCCGTTCAGGCTTTTAGGCACTGCTACTACGAGTCTTATTTTTCCGTATTCCAAGTTCTGGAGGATTTCTACGTCAGTACGGTTTTCGCGGACCCAGTCTTGCCCAGTGATGCCTATGTCCTGTAAGCCTTCACTTACAAAGACAGGTATCTCTTGGGGTCGAAGGATTTTCAATTCAATATTCGGGTCATTTATTGTGGGTCGGTATGTGCGTTCTTGACCTGAGATTTTGTATCCTGAACGCCCAAAGAAATCGTAGGTTGCTTTGGCTAAAGAGCCAGCGGGTATTGCAAATTTCACTTTATCCATTTTTTATCACCTAAATTTTTCATCAAACTAACATTTAGACTCTTTTCTGGAGAAAACGAAGGTTCAAAAAATTCTGTTGCGGCTCGAAGAGATATGCGCGCTGTAGAATAGGTTTTCGTGTTTAAACGAGCACTGTTTGGATTGCTTCTATTGAAGATGAATGCAATCGCCTTTGGTGAACGCAATCCCTCATCTTTCGCCACTGAATCGCACCATAAGCAAGTCAGTCTAATAAATATATCTTAGCAGCCGAACAGTGATTTAAGCTTAAACCTTACTTTGTCTCAGAAGCCTTAAGTCCCTTTTTCACTTCAAAAATAAGCGGAGGCACACTGTTTTTCACGTCTAACTCTATGTCCAGCAGCCCTTCAAGGAGGCCTGCTTGAATTTCTGATTCGTTGATGAAAGGCGTTTTCACTAACAGATACTTGTCTTTCAAAGAAAAATCTCCCAACCCTTGCACGCTTAGCCTTTTAAAAACGCTCGCCCAGTTGTCACGTGTTATGGTTGACAAGTCTAAGGATGTTTCCATACAGACTTTCAAGGCAACGCCCATTGTTTTGCCTATTGAACGCATCTTGTCCTTTGGAACCTGCTTAATCAGAAGGTTCATCAATTCAACGTTGACGAAGGCCACGCGGCTTATGCCGCAGTAGTATTCTCCGGGGAAGCGCCAGTCGTAAATCATCATGTTTTGGTAGATGTCAAGCATTTTTGAGATGAGGGGTTTGATTCCGGGTTCTTTTCCTTCACGTATGAGGGCGTCTATGTAGTCACGTTCGTCTTTCTCCAAGATGATGGTTGTTCTTTTCGCCGCCTCTTCCGCAGGGTATCGCAGTTGGTTGGGCGTTTTTTTCTCGCCGTCGTGCATACTGGGTATATCTATGTGAATATTTTATATGCCTTTCCAAACGCGAGGAAGCCCGAAAAAGACTTAATAGCGGCAGGTACCCATTCTAGAAAATTGCCGATGACGTATCTTTAAAGCTGATTTGATGATGCACCCTGGGGTATCTGAGGCATACTGTTTACTCGATTACTTTGTTCTTTAGCAGATACCATATGAGCACTATGCCTGCTGCAAATAACACGAAGCCTGTGACGAATGAGGCGACAAGGTTCACGTTCAGAAGAACGGCAAGCGCGTAGATTCCGTAGGTTGGGCCCACGAAGACTAGTAAAACTGACACAAGAGTAAGAAGAGTTCTCCAGAATTTGGAACTCATCAAGCCGCTGATGGTAGTTTGTTTCTGGCCATTTTCAGTCATGTAAATCCATCCAACATTAGTTTACTGTTAATGTGTTTCTGGTAATCCTTCTTTTATCTCTTTTCCTAAAGCCTTCATCAAAAACTTGAAAGTAAGCGCGCCAGCCTCACGGTCAGCCTTAAACCCTGTGGTAGCACCCAGCAGACAGACGCCGTCTAACCCGCGTTCTTTCGCAAGCGCCAAAGTTAGACCTGTGCCGCCCACGATTTTGCCTCGACTGTAGATAACTGCGCCTTTTTCCATGAATTCGGTGGCGAGTCTATGCGAGGTGGCAGCCACGTAGACCTGAGCTTTCTCTTCGGTTATGGGTACGCCGCCTATGGTTATGAGGAAGCGGCAGCCCAGCTTTTCAACGTAGTCCACTATTTCACTGCAGACATTGTAGTGTGCTAAAACGTCGTCGAATGAAGGCTGTGTTTCGCCCGTCATTATTACAAAATTAGTGTTCTCAATTGTGGCAGAATAAAACTCGTAACGAGGCAAATGGCATAGACCCTTGGAGTTAACTGTCACGTAGTCGGGAAAGCTTGGCGAGTAGAACTCTGCAAAGGGTTTGGCGCCGCAGTACTTTATGAGGAGATGCGCGGTTATTCTTCCAACGTTACCAAAGCCTGGAAGCCCCTGGATGAAAGTGGGGTTTGCCAAAGCGGGTTTAGAAATCTCGCGCAAGTACGGCTTGTCCATTGGTGTGCCCTCAAACGTTAGTACCAATGAATAGTCGATACTAAAATGCTTTTGCGATTTTTAAAAAAGAAACTATTAATAATTGGCAGAGTGGTAGTACTAAAAGACTCCTCGAAATGGGCGTCAACTAAATCGTAGCGGGGTGGGGTAGCCAGGATTAACCCGCTGGGCTCATAACGGCGCCATGCGCTGTGAGATACCCAGAGATCGCTAGTTC
>CAYGJP010000007.1:0-23115 GCA_964350175.1 uncultured Candidatus Bathyarchaeia archaeon | reverse complement strand
ACACAAAGAACTCTTAAACGATTGTGATTGCTTGAAAACAACAACAGCCTACAAACTTGCAGGGGGATTAAAAAAAGTGGCGGATTTCACTGCGAGTTTGTATTAACCTAATAATTTTCAGGTATAATTGGACAAAATTTAGAAATCTCGCCAGCCTAAAAACAAATAAGGAAAACCAAGCACAATAGTATTAGGGAACTTTTATGACAATGTGGTTTTACGTCAAAACAACTGACACACCCAAAACCGTAGGGGAAACCGTCTGCGCCTTCAACATTTTTGAAGACCCACATCCAAAAGGCAAATACAGCTGGATCATGGAACCAGCAAAAGGCGAAGGCGGATACTGGCAAATCAAAAGCAAATACGAAGACTTAAAAGAACTCACCAACGTCGCGCTCGTTTACAGAACAGGCGATACTGTGGTGCTGTCGGAAGTAGACGACAATTTTGTGCCAAACTTTTTGGATCCGCTACTGGAGAAGTACGGGTTTGACAAAGTCAAGTGGATAGTATCTACTCCAAAACGTTAGTTTTACTCTCATTTTTTTCTTCATTCGCCAGCCCTCAATCTCAAAATTAGGTCTCAAAGATAAGGGGAATCGCCGCGAGAATCAGAAAAACGATGCTGGCAAGGTTTATACTTCCAAAGACCATAATTTTTGGGAGGCAAAGAATATGCAACGTGAACATACCCAACTGCGACCAGTCAATTTCCGCGTCGTTAGCAAAAAAGTGGACCCCCAGATTTTGGCACTGTTTCCCTCTTTGAATGTTGGGAACCCAACAAACACTCGAGCCGAGAAAGACGCCATCCTTCAACGGTTAACCTGCCTGTACCTTTTAGGCAGTTACGGTTCAGCCTCTCTTTCCGAGCTTGCAAACGCCCTCAAGATTCCCCGTTCAGTAGTGGCAAAAGAGCTGAAGAAGCTGGTTTCGCAGTCTCTGGTTGAATCCAAAAAGCAGGGAAAAACAGTTGACTATGCGCTCACCACGAAGGGCTTTGTTGCTTTGATTGCTTTTCGAGAATTCCAAGATTGGGCGAAAATAAAAAATGCCCTTTCAGGTCCCCAAAATAGAAATGACGCCCTTGCCTACGCCCTCCTCACAATAGGCTATGCCGCAAACAGCAAACCCGACGCCGTTTATGTTGCCTTAGCAAAATACGCAGCTCAAGGACACAACCTAGAGCTTGTTGGGGCAGACGTAGTTGCGGAGTCTTTGCTGAGGTTTTACCGCGCTGAACTGCGCGCCTGCAGCGCCGTTATTCCCAATTACCTGGGCGTTTTTAGGGAATTCACGACGACCGGTTTTCAGGATGTGTTCCGAATGTTGCTGGTCGCAATTAAGCCAACTGCAGAAGACTACAATTGGCTAATAGAGTTTTTCAACGAAGTCGCTGAGTTTCACTATGACCCTGCACGAGTGGCTTATGTCAATCTTTTGTCGGAAAACAATGGCTTGAAAGCAAAGCTTGAAGAGTTCAAAAAGGCACAGGATCAACTGATAAAAAAGGATGGCGCGAACCTTGAAGTTACGTTTACGGTACCAGGTGCGGGTCTGCAGAAAATCGAAACTATGCCGCCTCATCTTCGGGCGATGGGTATGCGTTTGATGCTTGAACCAATTAAGTTCATTAACAAAGAGCTCTGCAGTTTCTTCTGGGAGAACCAAAAAGGAGGATAAGTGTGGAGCTTATGGTTTGGCGTTGTCGGTGACTTTGGAGCTTTCATTGACTGCCTTGATGGCTTCCATTAATGCCTGTGATGGCGGGGTTGGAACCACGGTTATCCTGATGATGCTTGACGACTCAGCCTTGTAGGAGTATGTGTTCTGGTATTTGGCATCCACCGTGTCGGTTTTGAACAGGTATCCTGCTCTGGCTTTCACGTTTTTGCCAGTTGAACCTGTGCCTGATGAGGTGGAGTTTTTGGTGACTGACATGGCGGTCCTGATTTCGATGATGCCGCTTTGGATGGTTAACAGGGTGGGTAAAACGCCGAAGGCTAAGGCGTTGCCTTTTATCTCGCGGTTTTCTTTTTTGCCGTTGAGGTTCTTGGTGTAGCTTATCGTTATGTCTGTGCTGGCTAATTCCTCGATGCCTGCTATGAAGTTCTTGTTGGCTTCGTTTTGAGATGAAACCATGGCAAGCAGCAGGTCTCGAATCATCTCGTCGAAGGTTATGTTTTCTTGGGTTATCGACATGATTGTTTCTCCTACTGGGAGAGAACTCGGTTTCGGTCAACCAGCGTTTTGGCTGAGTCTATCCACTTTTTTGAGTCATCAACATTTATGCGGAAACTTTTAGGCACCTTCACCTTGCCAGCTTTTATGGCGTCAGACAAAATGGTGGTGAGTTCTTCTGGGCTTGTTTGGGCAAGTTTCTCTTTTGAATCAATCTTGCCTGCGACCACAAGTAACTCTGCGACTTGTTCATCTACGCCTTCGACGCCCGCTATGTTGCTCTTGACCATAAGCTTTGACATGCTTATGAATTCGTTGGCCTTCTTGCTGGGTATTTTCAGCTTAATCAAGTCTTCTGGCGAAGCTAAAGCCAAATCGCTCACGGTGTTTATGCCGATGTCGCGCAGTTTGCCGCCTAAAACTGGACCGATACCTTCTATGGCTTCAACGGGGCGCGTGCTCGTAACAGGTTTGAAAGCCAGAGGAATGGGTTTAAGAGTTAAGTTCAGGGTACTCATCGTGTTTGGGTCTATTTCGCCTTGCCTCGTGGGCAACACAAACAGTGTTTTTTCCCCTTCTTGGGTGACTACCGCTTTTAGCTGCAAAGTGAAGTCTGAAAGCACGAAAGTTGTAGCTCGTTCTTGGCTCATGGCGAAATCGTGCACTCGCATGAGGTCTTTTTGGATGGAAGTTATTAGAGTTCCTGAGTCTATTTTGGCGGCAAATCCCGTGGCTACGGATTTTTCTGCCACAGTTTTTCTGTTTGTGGTCAGGGTTTTTGCTTCAATGTTTTCTTTGTTATCAGACATTTTGTTCACCTGGAATTAGTTTGAACGTGAGTTTGAGTTCGCTTTCCCCTCCGTCACTGTAATAGTTAGATTCAGAAGCGTTTGAGGGGATAATTCCTATTGCGTCGTTCGCAATAACGGTACACTTTAGTTGTATTTCTATTTGAGGGATAGTGAATGCTACTGGTTGATCTTTACTTGCTTCGGTTGCTTGAGCTAAGCCTTCGTTGGCTTCGATCATTAACTCGGAGATAACTGAAAAAAAAGTTAAAGGAGGTGTCATGTCGATTACGTCGCGGGTGGGGGTGTAGTGTCTTGAACGATTTTATCGATGGCTTTCACTAGGGGTTCTGGTGGAGGTGCAGGGCCGACTTTGATTTCGATGAAACTCGAAGCCTCAACAGAGTACGAGTATTTGCTGGAGTATTTTGCGTCGACAGAAGCCGAGAAGAATACCCAGCCGCCTTTAGCTTTAACATTAACGGATGCTTCCGTTGTCCTCTGCATGGTTATTACCATTTTTATCTGAATTGTACCGCTCTGTATCTGCAAAAGAGTAGGCAGTATGCCGAAAGCTAATGCGTTTCCTGAAATGGTCTTCTCTTCGTTTGAGTTGTCACTGGTCTTCTTGTATTTCAGCGAAACAGGTGTCTCTACTAAGTCTTGCACACCGGCAATGAAGGAGGCGTTGGCGTCGTTCTGAGCAGCAACCATCGCTAACAGCAGATTGCGTATCATCTGATCGAATGGCACGCTTGCAAGTTCAGTTCCAATTGATAATGCTGACAAATTCATAACCTCAATTAGTTTTCTGTGTTCATGCTATTTAACTATTAAGACGGCATATTCGCGGCAAACCTATACCCTGAAAACTGCCAAATCAACAGCGAAAACAGCAGATTAGCCATGACACATAAGAACAAAAAGTGGATACAACATCAAATACAAAAAAAACGCAAAAACGCAATCAAAAAAATCCAACCTTACATCAAAACATCTAATATCATACATACAACCCACAGCAAAATGTCGGCATCGGGTAAAGAGGCTTTTTCGTCGCACCACTATTCACAGGTTTTACCCTTGAATTAACCGTCACAGTTGGCGCCTATTAGTAATTGTATGCAGAAACGATAGAGGGGGTTAAGGTCGAAGAGTTGTTTTTGCTGGAAAAAGGGGGGTTGGGATCACTATTGACGCTTGTTCAAGTCAATAGCATGCTGGAAAACCAGAAAAGGGTGGGGGGAAGGGGTAGGTAAAACGATAGGGCCCCATCAGAGGTCAGGTTAAGCTTTTAATATAAACAGCGTTTACACAACTTAAGAAGTTCTTCAACTGTGATTACATGACAACAAAGGATGAATCGAGACATCTTAAGCCAACTTTAAGCTTGTGGGATGCCACAGCCATAAACGTTGGCGCCATAATCGGAGGAGGCATCTTCGTTGTCACAGGCATCGTTGCGGGTTTGGCGGGTTCGGCGCTGGTGGTTTCGATGGCGTTTGCCGCGTTGATTGCGTCGTTTACGGCGCTGAGTTTTGCCGAGTTGTCAACGTGGCAGGCTGTGGAAGGCAGCGTTTATGAGTATACACGTCAGTTGGTTTCGCCGTTTGCAGGCTTCCTAACTGGTTGGATGTGGATTGTTAGCAACACTTTCGGGGGTGCTGCAGTCAGCTTGGGGTTTGCATATTACTTTACGGCGGCGTTTCCCGTTTTACCTGCGAACATTTTGGCTGCAATTGTTTGTTTGGCGTTTACGGCGTTGAATTATATTGGAGTTCGCAGGTCTGCACTTTTGAACAACGCGCTTGTAGCGGTGAAGTTGGCGGTGTTGGGGTTTTTTGTGATTTACGGGTTATTCTTTGTTGACGTCGCGAATTTTGAGCCGTTTCTGCCGTTTGGAAGTGGGGTGTTGTTTGGTGCTTACTTCATATTTTTTGCGTTTGGGGGCTTTGCGAGAGCAGCAGTTATCGGAGAAGAAGTTAAAGACGCAAAACGGAACGTGCCAAGAGCCGTTTTGTTGTCGCTCGGAATCTCGACGTTGGTTTACATCCTTGTCGGCATTGTTGCAGTGGGTCTTGTGGGTTCAAGCAGTTTGGAGGGTTCGAATTCGCCTTTAACCTTGGCGATGGGTGCTTCGGGGAATTTATTGGCGATGGAGGTTGTTTCCGTTGGTGGTTTGGTGGCAACGGCGAGTGTGCTGTTGACTGCGGTTTTAGGCGTTTCACGCATGGCGTTTTCCATGGCTAGACGAAAAGACATGCCGAATGCTTTAGGCAGGGTGCATGAACGGTTCGGTACGCCGTATGTTTCAATCTGGATTGTCGGCGCGATTATGGCGTTGCTGGTTCTCTTCGTGGATTTAACTGGTGTGGTTGCTGTTAGCACGTTTGCGCTTCTTTTCACCTACAGCTTCGCGAACATTTCGGCTTTCAGACTCAAGTGCAAGAACAGGCTGTACCCCAAGTTTCTACCCGTGCTGGGGCTGAGTACCTGCCTTATCCTGTTGGCGGCGGTGCTTGTTGTTTCAACTTTAGCTTGGATAACAGGGTTCGCGTTTTTGGCTGCAGGCACAACTTACTACTACATCAGAAAAAAACGCTCCAACAAATGAGAGGCTGGGTACTTTTGCGCTTGGCAAAGACTATACCTCCTAATTTATAGCTTGACATAGGGTTGAATAATCAATCGCGGCAGCATCATTATTTGTTTGCACAGGGGTAAATTGTGGTTCAAGTTGATTCTGGAATCGCAAATAATAAAAGCCTGCACCGTCAACCTGAAAGCATCAGGTGCAGTTTATGCCCACCCGTGGTCTTTACGTTGGTCGATTTCAGCCTTTCCATTTAGGTCACATAGACGCCATCAAAAACGTCCTAAAAGAAGTTGAAGAAGTCGTAATCATCATCGGTAGCGCACAGTACAGTCACAAATTCAGCAATCCCTTCACGTCTGGCGAAAGGCTGGTTATGATTCGCAGCGCTCTGGAAGAAGCAGAAGTTGATTTTGCAAGAGTTTGGGTGGTCCCAGTTCCCGATGTGCATCTGCATATGATGTGGGTTTCCGCAGTTGAAGGCTACACGCCCAAATTCCACGTAGTCTACTCTAATGAACCGTTGACGAGGAGGCTTTTCATGGAGGCAGGCTACAAGGTTAAGCCTATTCCGTTTTTTGAAAGGCAGTTTTATTCGTCAACCATAGTCCGCGAGAGGATGCTGATGGATGATAGTTGGCGGACACTGGTGCCTAAAAGCGTGGCTGACTTCATAGTTGAAATTGACGGAGTTAACAGGCTTCGAGATTTGCATCAAACAGACAAAGTCTAACGTGACTAGAAGCCGGCTGTTATCGGGTTTCGCGTCTTCATTATTTCTCTAAGAAGCACTGTTGCATAAGAACCCCTAAGCAGCATGAACTCCAAGTTTGCTTGCCGTTTCTTCGCGTCATCCACGTCAGCTGAAACGGTTCCCACGGTGAAGCTTCTGACAGGAGAAACAACAGCACGCAATTCCCCTTTTCCATTTATCTCAGGCAAAGCATCTATCCTAAAGTTCTGCGTTTCCACGCCTTCAGCCTCCAAAATTTGTTTCTGGATTTTCCCAACTGAGCCTTGGGAAAGCTTCTGCCTGACGCCCACTATAGGTAATGCAACGCGCATCTTGCCTGCCTTGATTAACTCGTTAATCGCCTTCACGGAAACGGAGTCAACCATCTTGCCAGTCTTAACCATCGGCAACCCCGACCGCTCAACACTAACAACGTAGTCTCCGACCTTTGCCTTGCTTAGAGAATAGCCACTCTTGATTCGCTCACTCAAAAAGCGGTTAAACAGAAAAGACTGATACGCCTGCACCATTAGCATACGCAGTTTAAGCGGCAACCGCCTAAAAGCACCCGCAAAATCAGTCGGGTCCTCAACTAAACAGGAAAGCATCAAACGTTCATAGCGAAGTTGCACAGGAAAGTTCTGCAGCGCCTGCTTGAAGTCTTGGCTGTCTTGGAGTTCGGTGCGGGCTTCCCGAGACTTAGGATGCTCATCAGGGCTGGGTTTAGCAAGAAAAAGCATGGCTGCTTCTTTGAGGTCTCCTTGGACCATGGCTTTGCCCACGAGGTGCGTTATGGCGCGGGTTGTGCCGAAGCGCTGGTGACCATAAAAGTTCGGGATTCCCCCAACTTTCACTATTTCGCTGATGGTTTTGGTTATGCGTTTTTCAACTGTTGCTTTCGGGTGGCTTATGGCTCTGATGTTTATGTTAAAGTTGTTGCCCAACAGAAAATACGCAGATAACTGCTCATGGAAGTACCCGACGGGACGCAACTCTACATCTTTATAGTGGACTTTTGATGCGTCTTCAATTGAAACACCATCTATTGTGACGTGCTGGGCTGTGATGGCTTTGGCGTCTTTGATTCCTGCAATTTGTATCCGCGGCGGGTCAATACCAAGTTCGTTTGCCACGTTCTTTACTGCTATGAAAGTATCCCAGTTTCGCTTCACCAAAACAGACAACAGAAAACGCTGCCGCAAGGCTGTTGCTCCCAGAGGTGGTTTACTGGCGGTTTTTTCTATAGTTGCTTTGGAACCATCAACCAGAACTTCCTCAACCACAAAATCCTCAGCTGCACGCCGAATAGCTCCGCCGATACCAGAGGTTTTTGTAACGTAAACTTCGATGCCTAGTTGCTGGTCAATTTTTGGAACCGCCAAATCTGGGACGCCTTCTTTCTACAGCAAAGGCAACTTGCCTGTTAATCTATTTAATTTATCTGCAGGTGCAGGACCTATACCTAAACAAGTAACTGTGCCTTCAGGAATCTCTGTGAGTCCCCTGTCCACAATCAACGAGTGCGGCAAACCCAATTCGTCCGCCGCTTCTTCAAGCTCCCCAAGCTCCTTTTCGGTGGACACCTTAACGGCTATCTTGCGCTGTCCTTCATGAAGCCAAGCTTCCCACCATTTCTTATGATGCACGTAAGCGTCTTGAGCCGCAGAAACAGCCGCGTGCCCCGCCTGAGCCGCAATTTTGCCTTTGCTCATCTTCAAATCAGCACGGAACACAAGAACCTGCTTGTACTCGAATTCACCCATCTTTGCTTCCTCACAGTCGCTATGTGTTGTTTTCCAATGTTTTAAGCGTTTGCAGACAAATACAACGAAGCGAAGTAAACTAAAGCAGCGTACGCCGAGGGCTTCCTCAAAACCGTAAGAAGCGTCCGTCCCTGAAAATCAATCTCCTCAACATCCCGCAACGCTCCCCCTAAACCCGTCCTCGCCGCAAACCGCAAAGCTTTGTCCATTTGCTCATCCGAAAGTTTATTGAGAAATTCCCTCATTTTCAACATGACACGGACATCAAAACCCAAAGAGTCATCAACGCGTTTCTGATACAACCGCAAAAACTCCGCAGAAACATCACCTTCTCTTAGGGCTTGGCTGGCAACTTCCGCCGCAAACTTCGCACAGGTCACACTGAAGACCACACCCCCACCAGTGGTAGACTTCACCTGAGATGCACAGTCACCAACAGCCAAAAACCCATTAGAGTAAGCCTTTGCGACTGGACCGCCCAAGGTTATCGCGTGAAAAGCCATCTGCGTAACCTTCGCGTTACCCAGCTGCTTTGAAGCCACAGGATGCCTATGCATAAGCCGCTGCAGAAACTCTTTTGGGTTCCCGCTTCGCGTAGCAAGACCAACTTTTGCCGTGCCATCGAGCCTTGGGATGAGCCAAGCGTAAAAGCCAGGCGCATACTCGTTTCCCACGTAAACTTCAACCGCGTGCGCCTCCACGTTCTGGACGTTTTCCACTTCCGCTTCCACCGCGTAAACCAGCCCCTCACGCTTAAGCGTTGGCAAACCCGCATGCCTCATGAGCCTCGACGAGAGGCCCTCGGCGTCAACCACAATTTTTGCGGGAACTTGCGCTTCAACCTTGCCGCTTTGGGCTACGTTTACGCCCTTAACAACCCCGTCTTCCATCAGAAGCGACGAAACCCGCGAACCAAAAAAATACTGCACACCAGCAGCTTGCGCCTTCTCCGCCAAATACCTGTCAAACAACGACCGATTAACAGCACAGGTCACAGGATTGGCAAGGCGAACCGAGAATTTTGTGCCGTTTGGAGAGTAAAAATTGGCTCCTGAAAACTCGTTCTCCACTACGCCTTGGGGCAGCGAATACAGCCCTAAACTCTTCAGGCTGCGGATGCTCAAATGCCCTGCACAATGCGACGGAACACCTACCTCGGGGTGCTCTTCAAAAACAGAAACAGAAACACCACGTTTGGCAAGTTCATAAGCAAAAAAAGAGCCTGCAGGTCCGCCACCGACAACTACGACGGCGTTCTGCAAGTTTTTCATCAACCTTTACATAATAAAGTGGGGTTATTGGATGAGTTCGATGCGTTTTTTCCCGCGTGATAGCGATGTGGTGCGGATTTTGCCCGCAACCTCCAAGTTTAGCAGCAAACCAACGAAGTCTTTGTAGCCTATGTCGTCAAATTCGCCTTGAAGAGCGTTGAACAGGTCGTTTTCGCTCATGTCGCCCTTCTTGGTAAGTATCTCAAGTAGGACATAGTAGGTGGGACGAGTTTTCCACGTTTTTGTAGGTAATGGCACGTTTAGTCTTGCTCCATTTAAGCCACTGGTGTTGCTGACTTTTGTACTTGTCGGACTTGCTGCATGAAACTCTTGTACCACTTCTCCATGTCAGGAGTAACCGACGGACCAACTTCCTTCAGAGCGTCCTGGAAATCTTGCATCGTAACCTCGGTGGCGTTAATGTCTCTACGCAAAGCATGCATCGCGGCTTCACGGCACAAATTCTCCAAGTCAGCACCTGAATAGTATCGGGTGGACGCGGAAATCTGGTTCAAATCCACATCCTTGTTCAGCGGCATTTTCGTCGTGTACAACTTCAGTATCTGCAGCCTGCTTTTGTCATCAGGTTCGGGCACGTAGATAAGCCTGTCAAATCTTCCAGGTCGTAGCACCGCAGGGTCAATCAGGTTCGGCCTGTTCGTAGCTGCGATAACCACGATGTCTTGCAGGGATAAGATGCCATCCATCTCAGTGAGCAATTGGCTTATTACGCGTTCGGAAACTCCGCTATCAGAACCTGCGCCTCGCATTGGCGTAAGGGAATCCATCTCGTCGAAGAATATCACGGCAGGCGCTGCCATGCGGGCTTTGCGGAACACTTCACGTATGGCTTTTTCTGATTCGCCGACCCACTTGCTGAAGACTTCAGGACCTTTGATGGATATGAAGTTAGCTTCTGATTCGGTGGCAACTGCGCGGGCGAGGAGTGTTTTGCCGCAGCCAGGCGGACCATACAACAGAATACCTTTGGGTGGTTTAATGCCCAGACGTTCGAAGATTTCGGGTTGTTTCATGGGCCACTCAACAGATTCTTTCAGATGTTGTTTTACGCTTTCTAAGCCGCCGATGTCGTTCCAGTTCACTGTGGCAACTTCTATGTAAACTTCGCGCATGGCTGTCGGGGTGACTTCTTTGTAGGCGTTGATGAAGTCATCCATTTTGATTTCCATCTTTTCCAGCACGGAGGGCGGGATGCGTTCTTCTTCAAGGTTTATCTGGGGGAGGTATCTGCGGAGGGCTTTCATGGCGGTTTCTCTGCTTAGGGCTGATAGGTCTGCGCCTGTGTATCCGTGGCTCATGTCGGATAGTTTTTTGAGGTCAACATCTTCAGCCATTGGCATACCGCGAGTGTGGATTTGGATGACTTCGTAGCGTCCTTTTTTGTCGGGCACTGAAATTTCGATTTCGCGGTCGAATCTGCCGGGGCGTCTGAGGGCTTGGTCCAATGCGCCTGGTCTGTTGGTGGCGCCTATGACTATGACGTTGCCTCTGCCTGAGAGTCCGTCCATGAGGGCGAGGAGTTGGGCGACGACGCGGCGTTCGACTTCGCCTGTGACTTCTTCGCGTTTGGGTGCTATGGCGTCGAGTTCGTCTATGAATATGATGCTGGGGGAGTTTTGTTGGGCTTGTTGGAAGATTTCGCGGAGTCGGGCTTCGGATTCGCCGTAGAATTTGCTCAT
The DNA here is from genome assembly GCA_964350175.1 of uncultured Candidatus Bathyarchaeia archaeon. Classification (GTDB taxonomy): domain Archaea; phylum Thermoproteota; class Bathyarchaeia; order Bathyarchaeales; family Bathycorpusculaceae; genus JADGNF01. Next base: position 12,083 of record CAYGJP010000007.1, on the reverse strand, counting down.
GATTTCGGGGCCGTTGATGGAGTAGAAGTTGGCTTCTGATTCGTTGGCGACTGCGCGGGCGAGGAGTGTTTTGCCGCAGCCTGGAGGTCCGTGGAGGAGTACGCCTTTTGGTGGTTCTATGCCTAGGCGTTGGAAGAGTTCAGGATGTCTGAGGGGGAGTTCGACCATTTCGCGGACGCGCTGGATTTCTTCGTGGAGTCCGCCGATGTCTTCGTAGGTGGTGCGTGGGAGGCCTTTTGATTCTGGTGCGGGTTCGTTGAGTATGGTGAGTCTGGATTCGGCTGTGACTTTGACTATGCCGTGGGGTCTGGTTTTTGAGACTGTGAATGGGATGGCGTGTCCGAGCATCATGACGAGGGTGGTGTCGCCTTCGACTAGGGTGCGTTCCATGAGTCGGTTTTTGACGAAGTTGGTGAAGTCTTCGTCTACGTTGAGGCGCATGTCGACGGGTGCGAGGGTGATGCTCAGCGCGGTTTTGACTTTGGCTGGTCGGATGACGACGTATTCGTTTATGGCGACGCCGGCGTTTTTGCGGGTGTAGCCATCTATGCGTATGATGTCGCGGTTTTGGTCTTCGCTGTATGCTGGCCATGCTATGGCGCTGGTTGTGCGTTTGGCGACTATTTCTATGACGTCGCCTGCGCTTATGCCGAGTTTTTGCATGGTTCTTTGGTCTATGCGGGCGATGCCTCTGCCGACGTCTCGTTGTCGGGCGTCGCCTGCGCGTAGTTGTATTTCATGATTTTCGGTCATGTTTAGAACCTTCTTGGTGTTACTGTGATGGTTGAATGAGAGTTTTTGAAAGTATATAAAGGTTTGAGCGTACAAAAAAGTTAGGTTGTTTTGGGTTTTATCTGCTGCTTCTGCGGACCATCATGGTTTCGACTTGGCTGATGCCTGTGATGGTTGCGAGTGTTTGTTCGAGTTGGTCTACGAGTCCTGATTCTTCTTCTGGGAATCTGATTTGGACGAGTAGGGCGATTAGTCCGAAGGCGACTGGTTCTTGGCCGTAGCCTGAGATTTCTGCGGTTTTGGGGAGTTTGTTTTGGATTTGTGTTTTGATGGGGTCGAAGTTTTCGACGATGTCTTCTGGGAAGATTTTGTAGGTGACTATGACTGTGCCCATGTTTTTCGCCTTATGGTCCTGTGAAGCTGCATTTTGGGCATTTGTAGGTGCGTCCGAATTTGCGGCATTTTGCGCATCGTTTGATTTGGATTTCTCCGCAGTTTGGGCATGGGAATTTTGTGGCTTCGGATCCTGGTGGGATGGGTTTGCCGCAGCTGGTGCATGTTGTTAATGAGAGTGATTGTCTTTCTGTCATGGTTGTTTCAACCTGTTTATGATGCGTTTCTTAATTGTTAGTCTTGCTTATATCTGCTGTGCTTTGGTTTTGGGTTCTGGGTTGGTTGGGTTTGTGGGGGTTTGGTGTTGGTTGTTTTGTAATTTGGGTGTTTTTGGTTGTGGTTTGTGCGTTTCTGTGTTTTCTGTTGTGTGTTTGGTTGTTTAGTTGTTGTTGTGGGTGGTTTGGTGTTTCACTACTTCTTTTTTTGGTTTGTTTTGTTTGCTGAAATTTGTTGTCTGGGTCTGTTTTGGGTTGCGTTCTGGTTGTGCTGGTTGTGGCAAGCAGATGCGCTGTTTGTGGTCTTGGTGAGTGTGTGGCGGTTGTGCGCTATTAATTGTGCAGACTTGCTCAAGAACCCAGCGAAATTCGCCAATTTACCATGAACTTCACAGTTTTACCAGACAGTTTGCCAGTAAACACCTCTGAAGTCTCTTAAAACAAAAGGCGACCATCAAACAAGTATTTTACCTAGTTATCACATTAGTAGTAATGGGGATGTCATGGCTTCGTCCAAACTTGTCCTCGAATGCCCCTTCTGCAACGAGATTCTTGAAGTTGACCCCCCAGACAAGCTGCATTCCGCGTACTCAACCAAAAAACCAATCGCCCGAAGCTACCACGAAAACGTGGTTCAACAGAAACTCAAATGCCAAAACCCACAATGCAAAAAACCAATCACCCTCTACTGGTACGCCCCCCTAGACTACTTCAACCGAATGTAAGCAATCAGAATTCTCTCAAGATAGGGCAGCTTTCTTTTTACAGAAAACTGTTTTTCTTACTAAACTCATGTCAAATTAAAAATGGATTATTGCTTTTCCAAAAGTTTTAAGTTCTCAAAATAACAAACATTAGTTAGGGGTCGACTTTTTTTGCCAATAAACCCTGCTAAACTAGAAAATACTAGAATAGAAAAGCAACTTGAAGAAGCCAACATAAACACACTGGATTCTTTAATTAAAATGGTTAAAGAAATTCAGGATATAACGGATAAACAGACCAAAGAAGCAAAGGAAAAAGCTTGCACCACATTTCGCGACCTTCGAGCAATGATATGGGCGGCTTATGCCTTAGGCTTTGCGTTAATTGTCATTGCCATAGCGCTTTTTGTTTTTCAGGAAAGAACTTTGGAAATTCTAGGATTTGGAACTCTTGGCGCAGCAGATATAATAGCGCTTTTTTTGTATAAGCCAATGGATAGGCTACAGAAGGCTAATGCGGATTTTAGCGAACAATTCACAATTTTGAGAGGCTGGGCTGCAGCTGTGAACCTGCATTTTTTGGCTATGGAAAGTACCAATGCGGATAGCATCAAAGAAGCCGCTAAGAATATTCAGCAAGTCTCTATGGATACTGCTAAGGCATTTCAAGACTTCTGCGAATAGTCGTAAGCAAAGGCGAACACTAACCTCCTTCCCTTTTTTGAAGTTTCTGCAAGAATGTTAAAAGCAATTTTAATGAAAGCATAAAGTATTTCTTTGCGGAATTTTCTCAAGATTCGACAGGACATCTAATTTAACCAGCACTCCAACAAACAATTAACCTAACAAAACCCGACCTCAGATAGGACCCTATACTTTTGTCTACCCCTCTCCCCACGTTTTTTCTGTAAAAACGCGTTTTCCTTTATCAAAACCAAACTGTTCTTAGGGAATAGGTAATAGATATCCAGCTAATCACGCAATAAATGAGTTGCGGGTTTAACTGGTTAATTCTGGTTATGTAAATACTTCATCTGCGTTACAAATCAAAACTCCGCTAATAATAGTTAAGACAAAAGAAGCAATCAGCATCACCCACGGATTAGCTAACTCATACATGTCAAGTGCCGTTGTGATAATAACAGAGTTCGTAATCATTGTAGCAACTACGGCTAGTATAGCCAACACCTGATTTTTTCGTCTAAGCGACATTATGCTACCGATAAGTCCAAAACCAAAAGAGAGAAAACCGAATATCCCTAAGTAGCCCCAACCAAATTCGTGTAATGACCCTTCTAAGCCTACTAGTCCCCAATAGAGGCTTATGAAACAAGCAACTGCTAACATTACGCCACTTAAAACTGGATAATAGTTCTTCCACAACGAGACTTTATCATTTCGTTTTCCAAAATAAATAAAAAATATTGCTAACGCACCAATGACAAATACTAAGCTAAATATCAAAGCATACGTCCATATTGGCGCGTTTGAGTTATGGGCAACGCCAAACGCTGTATAAGCTGTAATCCATCCTTCCTGAGAAACCTCAACAAGAATATGTGCAGTAGGCAACCAAATTGAGCTGTTTGCTGTGTATATACCCAGTGAGGTTTCTTTTGCTTCAACACCGTTAATTGTTATATTTGCACCGTGAACTATTTTGGGAAAAAACTTTTGGTTTGAATAAGTTGCCCATTCAGGCAAGGTTAAGCCTTCTTCAGGAAGCAACAAATAGGTGACATTTACAGATACATCAACCGCTCCTAAAGTGTCCGTGTTGGAATTCACCAATGACACATGGAAAGTATCCCACCAAACAACAACAGATTTAGACTGAAAACCACAAACACTATTTTCCACATCAAGAAGTTCAGAATTGTATGCTGCTCCTTCTTGAGAGATAAGTTTAGTCGGTGTGAAAGTCAATATATCAGCGGTTGACAAAGAATAGTTAAACGAGAAAAGACCCGTTGTTGTGTTGAGTTGTAGTGTGTTTACAATGTCATTTTTGCTATTGTTAACTTGAACGGTAACAACTGCGTTTTTTATGGCTACTCCAGAATTTTCACCATAACTCCACAACGCCTCAAAAGAAACAGTCCAATTCCTTCCCACTGTGGTGTACATTGGGGAATCTGGTGTTGTTGGATTCACAGTTACGAAGTAGTTTGATGTCGTTTGAGCATTATGGGGTTTAACATCAACAGGGAAAAGCAGCATTGGCAGCAAGAATCCGATTAGAACAATTATAGTCAGTGAAATGCCAAGGATACCAATCCGAAAAATTAATTTCAGATTCAAATTCACCCTGATTCAAATCATTATGTGATATTCCGCTTATAAGAAGTTAACTTGTTTTTTGCCGTATTTTTTGTGAGGTGGTTGATTTTGGGCGTAAACTTTAGGTACCTCGTACCAAAATGTGCAGACTATTGCGTCATAGTAAGCAATTACAAAAGTTATTTATCTTTGTTTTTACTTACTACTTAAAACGTGAAATGGGAAAACAAAATATCAGACAAACTTCGAAACAAATTCGGCAACAAAGTCTTCCATACACATGACGCCATTACCCTGCCCGAATTAAACACGACCTACTCCAAAGGGACAATCTACCGTGCGCTTCACGATTTAGTCAAAACAGGAAAAATAGAACGACTAGGTAGAGGAATTTACAGAGCAAACGTTCACGAGGGCACACCCAAAGACAGAATGACCCTGTCTGGCAGACTAACCGTAAAGTTACCTTCTGGCTCAGCTATGGAAGCAGAAAAACTACTTCGTAAAAAGGGAATAGACTTCATGATAACTGGAGCACCATTATTCAATAAATATGTCCATAATTTACCAAGACGCCTAATAGAACTTGTATATGTCACCAAGGGCGCAGGAGAATACACGGCTGTCTCCCTTCGAGAGGTGGGAATGAAGGCTTTGATAAATCCAACAACCGATGAGGTCAGTATGGCGTTGGATAATTTCTCTGAAAGAGAGATTTTTGTTATTCGTGAGTTCTCAGAACTGTCCGGCAACCTTGGCGGCGTTGCATCGTTAGAACGCGCCTTGGTAGACCTATACTTTGAAACCACAAGAAAAAAAATACCTTTCCCCGAGGAAGAAGTGGGTCGCATTTTGCTAAATGTACTCAGAAACGAGCCAATTAGTTACAGTCGTTTGCTAACATTTGCCGATAGAAGAGGAATAAAGAAAGAAATTCGAGCAATACTAGACGCGGTAAACCCAAGTGTTCCATCAACCGAGAAGACCAATGGTCGTCACATAAACGACTTCTTAGACATAATACGAAAGGAAGAGTGGCGATAGTTTGATCCACGACGAGATTTTTTTCACCAAAGCTGAAATCTTGCGAAGAGCAGAAAAATATGAATATCCTAACTCACTCGCGGTTGAGATGTTTCTATGGGATTGCGAACTCGCATCACAGCTCCAATCAATTTGCGATGACCTAATTCTGAAAGGCGGCGCAGCCACCCAGCTTCATCTGCCCTTGGAAAGGCAAAGAGGAAGTAGAGATATTGACATGGTCACTTCCTTGAAAAAGGAAAATATCCGCGAAATCATACAAAAATTAGATGAAAAACTACAGGGATCTGTAAAATTCGTACTGCATGAACCCAAAAAGCCCAAGATAAAACTGCCTCTCCAAACATATTTTGCGCATGTGCCCTCAAAAACAAACTCTGACTACGATGAGTTACAAATTAAAATAGACTTTATGTGCGAGTTGCCAAAACTGCCTTCCATTGTACTCAGTAATGTCCAAACTTACGCGGTGGAAATTAAAAACATAAGATGCTCAACAGCTGGAGCGCTAACTGGTGACAAGTTACTTAGTCTTGCAGAAGGCAGCATCGGTCTAGAACTGAAAGCGGATTTTCCTAAGCAAATTTATGACATTGACGCATTACTGGGAACCTGCAAAATTTCAGAAAGTTTCGTAAATGACTTCAAACATTCAGTAAGTACACTAACAGCTATTGAAGCTTCCTTCAGAAACAGGACCACTACTCCAAACGAAGCGCTTGCGGATGTTATTCGGACAATGGATGAATACTCACTGGTTGACACACCCAGCGGAAAAAAGGAAACAAAACAAGAAATCGAAAAATTCCAGCAATTCTTTGTCAGTAAAAGTCAACGTAAACCAAACTATGAATGGAGCACCAAGGCTTTAAGAATAAAATTCCTTGCGACATTAGCATCTAGGCTACTTGAAGGAAAAATGTCAGATACTGAAGTTACCAAAAGCCTTACTGAATACGTAAGCATTGAGCGCCGTCTTGAAAATATCCAAGGCGCCGTTATCCCTGAACTTAGGAACGAAATGATGAAACTTGCTCAAACAAATATACCTCACTTTAAGGATCTGAGAGGAAAACCTTTGAAGAGAGTTTTCTGCCAAATTGTGACACCGGAAAACTTTGAGAAGTTAATTCCGATAGTTACAAAGCACAAACCAGGTATAGGCTAAAAAAATAGAGTTTCACGGGTGACATCTTCACTCTGCTGGGTTGTTTAAACTATAAACTAAACCGTCAACTGAGAAGCTTACAGGACCATTTTTCGCAAGTTTATTATGGTAGTTTTTATCCCGTATAGTTTACGGGATTGGTTTTGGGCGTAAACTTTAGGAACACGCACCTAAAACCGTAGTCAAGTTAAAGGTAGAGGCTCCTAAGCGGTGAATCCAAAATTATGCTCGATTAAATTACATTTATTTTGAGGCGTAACGTAATAATCCGTGGGGATTTGATTTGGGACAAAACATGTACAGCGAATTGGTTCCGATGGGGTTGCTGGTGAAAACTTTGGCGACGGTTACGGTTGCGCTTCTTTTGTTCAGTGTGGCAGTTATCGTTTTCTCGGGGGTCGCTTTTCAAGAACCCTCTGGGCTGTTCATCACCGTGGCGGTGGCTGTGATTGTGGTGTTCACATTTGTTAATTACCGAGAAATAAGAATACAATTAACCCAAAAAGAACTACATGTTAGCTATGGACTTTTTAACAGAAAGAGAATCCCCTTAGAAAACATCCTGTCTTGTAAACCGACAAAAACCTCTTTCAGGAAATACCTAGGCATCGGCTTTAGATACGGCTCCGATGGCTCCCACGCTTACACAACCTCATTTGGCGACGCAGTAGAAATAATCGCCTCAAAAAGCAGACCATTCGTCTTTTCATCACATAACCCAGAAAAAATCTGCCAACTCATCAACTCGACAAAAAACACCCAAACAAAACAACAACAAACCCCATAACCCGTTTTCAACCACCTAAACCAGCCTCCCAAAACTTCGGTACCGCACAGGAAGGCTTTCGCAAGTTTATTAAATCAGTTCTTTGCCACTATTGCAAGGGAAATGTTTTGGGCGTAAACTTCAAAGACCTCGTACCAAAAACCGCTGTCAAGTTAGAGGATTTAGGCGGCAAAGTCATAGCCATAGACGCTTACAACGCGATTTACCAGTTTCTATCCATCATCCGCCAGCCAAACGGCACACCCTTAACGGACAGCAGGGGAAAAGTCACCAGTCACCTTATCGGCTTGCTTTACAGGACAAGTAATCTTATGGAGATGGGCATTAAGCCTGTTTACGTTTTCGACGGTGTTCCGCCTGAGTTGAAGACGGTGGAGATTGAGCGCCGCAAACAAGTCAAAGTTGAGGCGGCAGTGAAATATGAGAAAGCCATAGCGGAAGGCAAACCCGAGGAAGCCCGCAAGTACGCGCAAGCCACCAGCACCATGAAGGACTACATGAAGGACGACAGCAAAAACCTCTTAGCCCTCATGGGACTGCCGTGGGTACAAGCGCCCAGCGAAGGCGAAGCCCAAGCCGCCCACATGACCAAACGCGGCGACGCAGACTACACCGCCAGCCAAGACTACGACAGCCTCCTCTTTGGCGCACCAAAACTGCTACGAAACGTCACCGTCTCAGGCAGAAGAAAACGCCCAAGCAAAAACATCTACATCGACATCGTCCCCGAAGTCATGGAACTATCCAAAGTGCTCCACGAATGCGAAATCAGCTACGAACAACTCATCGACATAGCCATCCTCATCGGCACCGACTTCAACCCTGACGGCATCAAAGGCTTAGGACCCAAAACCGCCCTCAAACTCATAAAAGAACACGGCACAATTGAGGCAGCGCTGCCACACATAAAAAACGCAACCTTCCCCCATCCGCCACAGAGCATACGCGACATTTTCCTGCACCCAAAAGTCAGAGACGACTACAAACTGGAGTGGAAAGACCCCGACGTAGAAGGCATGATATCTTTTCTGTGCCACCAAAAAGACTTCTCGGAAGACCGCGTCAAAAAAGCAGTCGAAAAAATGCAGACAGGCACAGCCAAGCAGAAAGGCAAAACCACACTCGAAAAATGGTTCGGATAAACCGCCTAGAACTTGTGTCCGTGCTCGCCAGTTAAGGGCACAAACGCCACGCCGCCAAGTTTCTCCTCTTTAATTTTCCCATCCGCCAACTTGGAGACTTTTATGAGAGTCTGGAACAGAGACGGACTGCCCACGGGAACCAGCATAACGCCGCCAGACTTCAACTGATCCACAAGCGGCTTAGGCACTTTGGGCGCGGCAGCCGCAACCACAATACGGTCGTAAGGAGCTTTTTCGGGGTAGCCTTTGGAGCCGTCGCCGAAAACTATCGTGACACGGTCGCCATAACCCGCATTCATGATGTTCCGCTTAGCATTCTCCGCCAAGCTCTGAACAATCTCCAACGTGAAAACGTGCCCCCATTCACTGCGCGGCGCACCCCGAGGCGCAACAACCTCCGCTATCGTAGCCGAGTGCCAACCAGAACCCGCACCCACCTCCAAAACCTTATGCCCAACCATCAAATCAAGCGCCTCATTCATAATCGAAACCATATGCGGCGCCGAAATCGTCTGACCAAAACCAATCGGCAACGGCGTATCCGCAGAGCAGTAGCCTTGCATGTCGGCGGGGAGGAACTTTGTTCGGGGCACAGCACGCAATGCCTTAATTACGTTAGGCGAACGCAAAATGCCCTGCTTTATGAGGCTGTCAACAAGCTTCTCCCAACCCGCTTTCTCCACGACTAAACACCTTAAGCTACTACAAAGGAGAAATGCCCTTTTTAACTATATGAATTTTAAGAAAGAATTAGAAAAAAAGAAAAAGAGAGTTACTTGACGGTGACGGACTTCGCCAAGTTCCGCGGCATATCAGGGTTAACGCCCTTCTCAAGCGCCATGTAGTAGGCAAACAGCTGCAGCGGAATCACAAACGGAATCGGCGAGAGCACCTCAGGAATGCCTTTGGGAACCTCCACGTAATCATCCGACAGGTTTTTGATTTCCTCGTCGTCCTCCTCAACAATCGAAATAATAGAGGCGCCGCGAGCCTTCATCTCCATGATGTTGCCAACCAACGTCTTATGCCCAACACCATCCTTGGGACAGATGAAAACCACAGGGAACCCAGGCTCAATCAAACTTATTGGACCATGCTTGCTCTCACCCGCAGGAAAAGCAATCGCCGGAACGTACGCGATTTCCATGAGCTTGAGCCTGCCCTCAAAGGCGGTAGCCGTGTTGATGCCTCTGCCTAGGAAGAAGAAAATTTTTGCGTCGCGGTACTTCTTGGCAAGCTGTTTTACTTTTTCCTCCTGCGTTAGGATTATGGCTTCAACGGTCTGCGGCAACTGCTCCATCCGCTCCGCCAAATAATCCATCTCATCCTGCGAAACCTTGCCGCGCTTGTTTGCCAGCCGAAACGCCAACTGTGCCAACACGGAAAGCTGCGAAGTGAAAGTTTTTGTTGCCGCCACGCCGATTTCGGGACCTGACTGCTGTCCAATGTAGACCCGTGAAACCCGCGTCAATGTCGACCCAATAGCATTAGTCAAGCCTAAGATTGTGGCTGCACGCTGCTGGGAACAAGTCACCGCCCCCAGCGTATCCGCAGTCTCCCCTGACTGACTAACCGCCAGTATGGTGCTGTCTATGTTCACGGATTTGCCGTGCTGCTCCACGAATTCTGAAGCGTACACGGGGTACGTTGGCAGAAACGCCAGCTTCGAAAACATGTACGACGCCGCCAAACAGGCGTGGTAAGAGGTGCCACAGGCAACCATGAAGACTTCAGTGGCGCGGTCCAGAAACGTCGAAAGCAAATCCAAATAACTCTCCTGCATCCGCAGCGTGTTGCGCAAAGTTGCAGGCTGCTCATGAATCTCCTTAAGCATAAAATGCGGATACCCCTGCTTAACCGCCATCTCAGGTGTCCAATCAATAATCTTCGGCTCCCGCGTGACCACGGCGCCATCTTGGATGCGCTTAATCTCATACCCCGCAGGCGAGAGAACCACGAGTTCGCCGTCGTTAATCATAACTGCTTTGTTAGTCATGGGCAGAAACGCCGTCAAATCCGACGCACAATAAAGCGCATCCTCACCCACCCCTATGACGAGGGGACTTTCGTTGCGGGCGCAAATTATCTTGTCAGGTTCTCTAGCGGAAACAACAGCCAACGCATAAGACCCCTCCAGCTTTTTGACTGCATCCAAAACCGCTTCGGTGAGAGTTAAGGAAGGGTTCTTCTTGAGGGTCTCTTCGATGAGGTGTGGAATCACTTCGGTGTCAGTTTTAGACAGGAACGCATGCCCCATGTTTTCCAAGGAGCTTTTTAATTCCGCATAGTTCTCCACGATGCCGTTGTGCACCACCACAATTTGCCCACTGCAGTCAGTGTGCGGGTGCGCGTTAACTTTCAGCGGAGCCCCATGGGTAGCCCACCGCGTATGCCCAATGCCCACGTTTCCAGGCAAATCGTCCAAGTTGAGGATGCGGTGAACATCATCAATTTTGCCCTGGTCTTTTTTTATGTTAACTTGACCATTGTTAAGGGTCGCTATACCGACGGAGTCGTAGCCGCGGTATTCCAGACACTTCAAAGAAGTATGAATGACGGGTGCGGCGTTTCCGTTTTTGAGTATGCAGCCAAAAATTCCACACATGTTAATCGAGTTTTCTCCTTTTCGCTTAGTATAGTCTATTTTCTTTTTTGATTGCTATTAAGCATTGTTAGGAGTAATGTTGACTCTTAAAAGAAAAGTTTTAGGCGTTGCTGTCCTCTGCACGGAAACTTTCCAGAACAACTCAAGGTTATTCGCGTACGCCTAAAAATATTTTTTTAGGGGTTAACCAGTTGCTTTTCTTTTCTCCGAGAGCAACTATGACAAAATTTTTAATAATGGTTGCCCCAATGTAGGCTATGGCGACACCCATGGACAAGAAACTGCTGCTCAAAGAAGAAGGCGCTACACAGAAAGTCAAAGAAATCAGCATGATGCACAACGCCCAAGACCTCAAAATGATGCTGGGCAAACTGAGTTGGGAAATCCTCACCTTGCTCTCCAAAGAAGCCATGTACCCGCTTGAAATCGCCCGCAAACTGGGCATCCACGAGCAAAAAGTCTACTACCACATACGAAAACTGGAACACTCAGGCGCCATAGCTGTGGAGCGTGAAGAGCAAAAGAAAGGCGCAACCGCCAAGTACTACCGCACTGTCTCGCAGGCTTTCGGCATCGAGTTCCCCCAAGGCTACCGCACCATGCAGCGCCCCTCACTCGTAGGCGCCAGCGAACAAATCCAAACGTTCTTCAAAGAATTCATCAACCCAGACGGCGTTTTTGAGGGAAAAATCGTCGTCGGCAGCCCAACACCGCATGGTCCCTTTAAAACCAGCGCCCGCGACGGACACTACGCTGCGCACCTCACGTTCTTTCTGGGACAGTTTGCGAAGATGCCTGAGGAATTCGCCATAAAACTTGACGTTGACGCGAAAGCCGAAAAAGAAGAAAAAAACAACCTCATCCTCGTCGGCGGACCAGGCACAAACCTGCTCACCCAAGAATTAAACGATTATTTGCCTATCCAGTTTAGCATGCAGTCGTCTGAGCATGGCTTCTTGCTGGGCGGTTTGGTTTCTCAGAAAACTAAACGTGTCTATACGGCTGATGTTGCG
>CAYGJP010000006.1:0-24975 GCA_964350175.1 uncultured Candidatus Bathyarchaeia archaeon | reverse complement strand
AGTTTACACAAAGTCTTTTATATTTATAATTTATTTCTCTAGCAAGAGTTGTGGTTTATTATGTCAGTTAAAGTGTCACCTGAGTACATCAACCTTTTGAACCAAGCAGTTTCACGAGAAATTCAAGTATCAATTCAATACATGCTCCAGCACGCCAAAATGGAAAAACTCCTACGCAAAGTCATCCCTGAAAACATCCTCCTAGACAAAACAACCTATGACGCAGTAGGCAAGTTTCTCAAGGAATTCGCCATACAAGAAATGAAGCATGCCGCCACAATCATGGAGCGCATCTACTACCTTGGCGGGTCAGCAACCACCAAAGCAGACAAACCAAAAATCGGCAACACTCTAAGCGAATTCGCTAAAAACGGTGTTAAGGCGGAAGAAGAAGCCTTAGCGCTGTACCGCAAAATCATCGACGCCGCAGGAAAAATTGACGATTGGGAAACCCGTGAAGTTTTCGAGAAAATCTACGGCGAAGAAGAGCAGCACCTGTTCAAGTTCCAAGAATACGTGGACATGAAAGACGAGCCAGATGGATCTGGAACCGTTCCGCTGTCGGAGTGGCGCAAAATATTCACAGCCGACTACTTTGCCCTGTTAAACAAAGCTGTTGCCGCGGAAATCTCCGCCATAATCCAGTACACGAACCAACATGAAAAAGCCAGCCTGCTAGCCTTGCGCGGAAAAAACACAGCACTTGAAGTAATCACGGAAAGCAACAAAGCCAAAGTCGTCAGCGACCTGCTCAAGAAAACTTTCCTAGTGGAGATGGAACACCTTGAAAAAATCAGCGAACGCATTTACCTGCTGGAAGGCGAAGCTGTATTCACTCCTGATCCAATTCCGCAAGTCGGCAACACCGCGGATGACTTCTTGAAGCTTGACCACGAAGCAGAAAACACCGCTATTGTGCTGTACCGAAAAATCATCGAGGAAGCCATGAAACGTGGCGACACCAAAACAAGGCGCATGTTCGAAGACATTGTGATGCAGGAAGAAGAGCATTACTGGAGCTTCGACGACTTCGTGCGGTAAAAACCGCCCTCTTTCTTCAACAGCACCTTTTTTCTTTTTTGTTTCTTGTCAAATAAGCTGTTGCGATTTTTTGTCCATACACTCTTTCCTATTTGCAAGTAGACCAAAAGTTACTACGCGTATGTTGCTGTTTGCCATACCTGTAGCTTTGTTGTGTGGGCTGGTTTGTTTAACGAACATATTTGGAAGGTATTAGCAATTCGATGCAGAAACGATAGAGGGTAAGTCAAGCAGCAAAAAACCGAGAGGGGAAGGGGTAGGCAAAAACTATAGGGTCCCTACCACGGGGTTAAGAAAACCCATGTTTCCTGCCCTAAATAAGACGGCTATAGCCAAAAAGAGCAACCGTTCACCAGAAACACGGAATATAATCTCTAATCCTAAACTCCACACCCAACGACTCCACGATTGCCTTGACTTTTTCTAGGTCAACTTCAGGCATCCTCACAGCTGAAACCTCAACCTCAAGCCCAGCTGTTTTGGCTTTCTTAACAAAATCTAACACAGCCGCGAAAGCACCGCTAAACGTGGGTCTACAATTTTCATTGTACGTTTCCTCATCGTGACCGTTCAAGCTAACGCTGACTTTGCTTACGCCAGCAGCCTTCAACTCCGCCGCCACGTCTCTGTCCTTGTTAAGCACATACCCATGACCATTAGTGTCCAACCTAACCAAAAAAGAATTGCCGCAACGCTGCTTTACCCACCGCGCAACCCTCAACAGAACATCCAACCGCTCAGTGGGTTCACCAAAACCAGTGAAAACCACCTCACTCCAACGCCTCATAGCTAAGGCTTCTTCAAGTTCAGCTATCACTTGGGCTGCTGTCGGTTCCGCTTTGAGTTTCAGGTTGAAGCCGCCTACGCCTTGCTTGAAATTTCGCAGGCAGAACCAGCAGTTGTTGGAGCATTTGTTTGTTATGTTCAAGTAAAGGCTGTTGTCTAGCCAGTAGACCAGTTTTGGTTTTTCGTCGCCGACCACACTTTTCCACCGCAGAGTTTCAGTAACTAAAGGCAGGTTTTGCTATATAGTTTACATATTTTATGTTCGCAAAGGTTATAACCAAATCGCGTCCCCAAAAGAGTGAGCGACAGCATATTGAAAAAAGTGCCCCTGTTCGAGTACGAAATTCCACGCTACCGGAAACCGCCAGCAAAATGGGCGGATAACAACCCAACAATATAAAGCCGAAAAACGTCTCGAACCAACCAGATTTCTGCCAAAAAACAGCAAACTTTCTCTTCCACACAGAAAATAGCCGAAAACAAACCTTAGTTTTTTGTGCAGTTCTTTCTGTAAACTACGCCAATCGCCAATATTGCTGCAACTAAAAGAGGCAAAACAACCCAAGACGGAAATTCGGGCACCTGAACATCCACCAAAGTAACCGCTACGTCACCTAACAGCTTGCCGTATTCAGAAACAACGTCAAAAGCAACTGTTTCAGCAACGCCATCTGCACTGCGTATGTAATTTATTGAGCTCCATGTGCCGTTGAAACCCGTAGTGTACACATTTACTCCTGAAACGTTAGTTTCCAAGCGAACGGTAAAATGTGCTGTTGAAGTGTTGCTTGCAGGCGACAAGTAAGGGCTGATGTTCAAATCGTAAAGAAACACATACGCCCCATTTATGACTTGTACAGGATGCTCGTAGTGAATCCGCAACACAAAATCGCTGGCAGCTGGAGTAACAACACAGTAAATCATTTCCCAGTCGCCAATGTCCGTCTGGTGCAAAGCTGCTGGGTCAACCGTGCTGTAGTTGCTCCATTCCAACTCGGCATCGTCCAGCGTTACGTGGATGTTGGTTGTGTTTGGCGGAATTGGGTAAAGCATCGGCAACGCGCCACTGGCTCCTGAGGTTAGGTGCATTGGGTAGGTTCCGTCGATTTTCGCCCACAAAGTTTCATTTACGGCGTAAATTGTGTAGTTGATGCTTTCTTGAGGCATGGCAAGCGACGAAACCGAATTCACAGTTGCCGCATCAGCTAAGCTTGCCGACACTGCAACAAATGAAAACACCAACACAAGAACCAAACTTAATCTTTTTGCCCGCATATTGCCCAAGAGTTACCCACTTAACCATAACTGCAAACAAGGTCTAATAATTTGCGGAAAAGACTCACGCAAAGAAAACTTAAACGCCAGTTTCTCCAAATGTAGTATAGAACTTCTCAGAGTCAAACGTTTGGGCAGGTCAAACTTATGGACAAAACAAACAACAAAACCATCCACATGGAAGTGGTTACGTTGGGCAGTGGCTGCTTCTGGTGCAGCGAAGCCGTTTTCCAGATGATTCGCGGCGTAGAAAAAGTTGAGCCAGGCTACGCAGGCGGACAATTGCCCAACCCTACTTACGAGCAGGTCTCTACGGGCACAACGGGGCATGCGGAAGTGGTGCAGTTAACCTTCAACCCAAAAGTCATCAGCTTTCGGGAGATTCTGGAGATTTTCTTTGGAACCCACGACCCAACCCAGCTGAACAGGCAAGGTGCAGATGTGGGCACTCAATACCGCAGCGTAATTTTCTACCACAGCGAACAGCAAAAAGCCACAGCGGAACAATTAATCGCGGAACTCACAGTTGAAGGTGTCTTCGGAAGACCCATAGTGACTAAGCTTGAGTCGTTCAAAGTTTTCTACCCCGCTGAAGATTACCACAAAGATTATTTCCAGAAGCATCCACGTGCATCCTACTGTCAAGCCGTAATTGCGCCGAAAATTGACAAACTGCAAAAAACGTACCTGTCCAAACTCAAACTGCCATAAACACCAAGCAAAAAGGGGAATTAAAAAGAAGCTACTATTTGCTGGCTTGCGTGGTCATTTTCTTAACAAACGCCTTTATGTCGTCAGCTTGCCCATAAACGATTAACTGACCATTCTTTTCCTCGCGGAAGCCCAGGTTTGTTTGGGTTGCCAGTTCTTCCAGTTTTTCCAGAGGCAAACTCGGCAAGGGTTCTACGCGAATCCATTTTTGGTCACGCGGTACACCCGTAATGAAACGTGATTCCTTTTCCGGTTTATCCACTTCGACTTGGGTGCAACTGCATTGGCTGCTCATTGTTTGGTCCAGAAGTCTTAACCACGCGTCAACTTTTTCCGGCGCAAAATGCTTCTGCGCTTCAGTTATGAGGTAGGCTTCTACAGTTCCGAGGTATTCTTCGATTTTCGGGGCTGTTTCTCCGAAGTCTTTTTGGCTTGCATCCATGACTTTCACAAGGACCCGCGCGGATTTCAGGTCACTCATGACGTTCTCGGGGATGGCGACGCCTTTTTTTCGCAGCTCTATGAGGATTGCTTCGAGAATTTTTGACCTAGCATCATAACTCATGGCTGTTCGCTTCCTTTGAATTAAATCGGTACACAGGTAATAAATAGTTTCCATCTGGGCTATCCAACCTCTTGTTGAAGTTTGAATTCAGATTTTCTGTTCACAAATAATAAGAACCAAAAAGAAGAAAAACGGAACAGAGACAAAGAAACATGCCAACCGTAAAATGTACAAGCTGCCAATTCCTGGAAAGCCCCTCCCGACCACTTGACGGTTTCTTCTGCGCAAAACTGCAGCAGGAATTGGAAAATGGTTACGCAATGGCGTTCCACGCCCAAAAGTGTGAGATAAAAAAGGAACAGCGCGCTTATCCTTCGTTAAGCGTAAACATGCCGACAGCACTTCTGAACACTTCTGTTACGGCGATTTTGCGCAAGAAAAAACACGAAAAAATCCTCATATAAAACTCCCCTTTTCAGTGCCTACCCTGAACTACCTTTGAACAGCAAGCACCTTTGAAAAACAAACTGTTCCACAGACCTTGTTGTTCTATTTCAGTTCCAGCAACGTCATTGCTTGAGTCACAACTGGCACATGTGTTTTTTCTATAGTGTAGGTTACGTTCAAGCTGTTTCGGTTTTCCTGAATTATGCCTGTTTCCCGCAGCCGATTCATCTGCCATGTTAAGCCCTGCGATGAAATGCAAAGCTGAGCCGCCAACTCGCGATGTGAAACACGTTTGCCTTCCAGCAGCGTCTTCAAGATGCTCTTAACTGTACTCAGCCTCAATGTGGCGATGGTTTCCATCTGTTTCAACGTGAACTTGCCAGCCGCGAAGAACCGTTTGTACCTGCCCTTCCGGATTGCACTTATGAGTCCAGTTTTCTGCAGAAGTGCAAGGTGGAACTGAACTACGCCTATGGATAAGCCTAGCCCGTTGCATATGGCTCTGAACTGAACACCCGGATTAGCACTGATGAAGTTGTAGATTGCTGTTCTTGTTGTGTTGTCTGGGAGTGGCGCTCTCTCCGCTAAGGCGCCTCCAACGTTGAAGGCTATTGGGAAGGCGAGCATGTTATAGGGCAAGGTTTTGGCGTTTGTTTTTTCAGACAAAACTGTTTGCGGGTTTACTTGAAATGCTGCGTCAACTTCTTTTTGTTTTTGGAGTAGCCCCGCGAATGAGAAAACCATAACAAAAACTAACGCCAGCGTCAGCAAGTTCCTGTTTAGCTTCATGCTGTTTTTCTCCAGTTGATACTATTTCTGGGTTGATTTTTAATTGTATCTGTAAATGAATGTACTAGTGGGCATTTGAGGGCTTCTTAGTAACCTTGAATTGATGAGAGTAAAAACTCTGACCAGTGGCATGCACCCAAAACCGAGTATACAGGTTTTACTTTTTGGGCTTGCTTTTCGTGGCTGAGGCTTTTTTTGCGCCAACATTTCCACTAGTTCCAGATGAAACCTGTTCGAAATGTGTGCTGCCCAGAGATTGTTGTCGGTAGAGCAGCGCAAGTGTTTCTTTTAGATTCAGGTTATTCCCGCAAATAGTGTAGCCTAATGACCCCTTCTTCAGTTCTGAAAGCTTTAGCACCCTCATGCATAGATTGATGTTTGCGCGGATAGGGTTAAGATTTGCATCAAAGTTTTCCTCAGAAATCTGCATGCTGACCAAGCACACAGGCATTGTCCGTTTGGGTCCCCAGAAAAAAAGCGCCACAGGCAACTCTGTTGGTCCGCTGATGCCCCTTGGGGGATACATGATTGATTCTAAAGCGGCAAGTTGCGGATGCAGCCCATTTGTAATTGTGGTTTGGTTTTTTTCTGGTTGTTCAAGCTGATCGGCAGCGTCAAGCTCTAAAGTCAAGTGAATAAGCTCAGTCGGTGGTCCTTGATTGAGTTGAGTTTTCTCGTTATTGGTTGGTGTTCCTTCGTTGTTTAGAAAGGAAAACGTGCGCGTAAGCTTGTCTGGATTATACTGGAAGACAAAAACGGGTCTGTTCGAATTAATTGCGGGCAAAGCAGCATCAAATCCAATAGCTAACAACGCGCCCTTGGCGGTCTTTGGTCGAAGAGAAAAATTCGGCGCCATCAGAACCAGACCTTTCCATCAATATTGTTGTTTACTTAGAGGGCTCCGTTGGTTCAACGACGCCTGTATCCCTCTCCCAACCTTCGTTTTCCAGCTTCAGGCTTTGGATTGCCACAGCTTTCCCAGAGGCGTCTAATTCTGGTAATGCTTGATATTCAGAGACCCAACAACGGTAAACCTTGTAGGCTATGGCCACCTGTCCTGCCTCGTTGAAAACTTCAATTATTAAGTCTTTGCGGAAATCTTTCAAAGAAATCTCGTTCCCCAGTCCCGCTCCGAAATCCCAGACTTTGTTTGCCCATTTTTCGAATTCAAGATCATGAGTTACTCCACGCTCCAGAACTATAGCGTCATAGTGGGTTCTGCCTGGTGACTTCCTCACCGTGTTTGGGTCACCGCCTTCTCTATGAGTCACCACTTCCGTTACGCGTCTTAACGGGCTAACTTTTGAAACTCCTGCTACGTATTTGCCATCCCATTTGATTTTAAACTTGAAGTTCTTGTAGGGGTCAAAACGGGTTGAATTCACAGCGAATTGGGGCATTAAATCACCTTATGCTACTAGCCCGTGTTACAGTTTATTATTTTTGCGGTTCTTACGAATTAACAAAGAACTTTTGCATGGTGCGCGGCTGTTTCCGAAAGCTTAATTCGAATCCAAGGCTAATAAAACAGATACAGGAAGGCGAATTAGATGCCCAAAGAGGAAGAAATGCCTCGCTGTGACAGATGCGGCAATCCTATCGACGACTGCAAATGCGCTTGTCCCTACTGCGGCGAAACCTCATGCTGTGACTGCTGCACTGGCTACGGCAAAGCAACAGGCGGATAAAACCGTTCTTTTTCGCCCCTTCTACTTCATGGTGAAAAACAAATGGTAAAAGACAGTATAAACTGGATGGCTGGCGGTCCCCAAGGCAGCGGCGTGGATACCGCGGCGAACATTTTCGGGAGAGCCTGCGGCTACGGCGGACTCTACGTTTTTGGCAGACGCGAATACCACTCTAACATCAAGGGCTTGCACAGTTACTTCCACCTGCGCATGTCCGCTAAAGAGATTCTTGCAAACGTGAATGATATCGATTTGCTGGCGGCGTTCGACTCGGAAACCGTGGTTAGGCACCTCAACGAGGTGGTTCCCGAAGGCGGAATCATCGTGGACTCCCAGCAGATGAACACCAAAGTCCTTGGCATACCCACGTTGCCTCCTGAATTCAAAGAGGAACTCCGAAAGTTCATGAACGAAAACAACGTCGGCGAAACCTTAAACGATTGGCTGGAGTACGCCAAGAAAAGAAACGTCCAGGTTTTTCCTGTTCCCTACATGGAGCTGCTTAATCAAATCGGGCAAAAACTCGGAGTAACCCAAATCAGCAAAATCACCCGCATGATAAACGTCCTCACCATAGGCATCTCATTAGCGCTTTTCAAGTACGACCGTGCGCTGGTGGAGAAAGCGGTGCGGGCAACTTTTTCAGAGAAACCAAAAATCGCCGACATGAACATCGTTGCCCTAAACCACGCCTATGAATACGCTGAGGCAACCTTCAAAGACAACTTTAAGCACCGCCTCGAAAAAACCGACTCTAACGAAGAACGCATCTTCATCACGGGCAACCAAGCCGTAGCCATGGGCAAAGTCCTAGGCGGATGCAGAGTCCAAACCTACTACCCGATTACTCCTGCGGCGGACGAAAGCGAATACCTTGAAGCCCACGAAATCCTAAAAACAAGCGGCGAAGACGAAGCTATAATTGTGGTGCAAACTGAAGATGAGATTGCAGCCATAAACTCCGCGTCAGGTGCAGCTTTGGCAGGTGCAAGGGCGGCAACGTCCACTTCTGGACCGGGTTTCTCGCTTATGGTTGAAGGGTTAAGCTGGGCAGGCAACAGCGAAGTTCCAGTGGTAATCACCTATTATCAGCGGGGTGCTCCCGCAACGGGCTTGCCAACTCGGAATGGTCAGGCGGACTTGCGGTTTGTTATGCATGCGGGTCACGGCGAATTTCCACGGATAATTCTTGCTTCAGGCGACATCCGCGAATGCTTCTACGACGCGGCGAAAGTGTTTAACCTCGCAGAAAAGTACCAGATGCCCGCAATCCACTTAATGGATAAAGCTATGGCGAACTGCAGTCAGACTTACCCAGTTTTTGACTACAGCACATTCAAGATTGACCGTGGGCAGCTTCTCGGCGAGAAAGACCTTGAAGGCAAAGAGTACAAGCGATTCAGCTTCACCGAAAACGGCATATCACCCAGAGTTCCCTTGGGCACAAAAAACGGCGTGCACTGGTACACAGGAGACGAGCACAACGAGTGGGGGCACATCAGCGAGGAACCTCTAAACAGGGTATTGATGATGGAGAAAAGAATGAAAAAACTTGAATTAGTTGAGAAGGACGTGCCCATCGAAGATAAGCTGGCTTTCTTTGGCGACCAAGGCGCCGAAAACATCGTGGTAAGCTGGGGTTCACCTAAAGGCGCCATAATCGAAGCCCTCCGAATGCTCAAAACTGAAGGGTTAAGCGCTGGGTTCATGCAGGTGCGCCTGATGAGTCCGTTCCCCGCTGACCTCATAAGGAAGGCGCTTGAAGGCAAAAAACGCGTAATCGACATCGAAGACAACTACTGCGGGCAACTTGGCGAAGTCATAAAAGAAAAAACTGGGATAGCACCCAACTATCACATCCTCAAGTACACTGGGCGCCCCATGACCACCACAGAAGTGTATGACGCGCTCAAGTTAATCCTAACAAACAAAGCCTCTGAGAGGCAGGTGTTGATGTATGGGTCTTAAACCGTCTGACTTCAAAACCGACGTGTTCGCGGACTGGTGTCCGGGCTGCGGTGACTTCGGCATAATGAACGGGTTGCAAATGGCTTTTGCAGAACTGGGCTTGGAACCCCACCAAATCGTGTTGGTTTCCGGCATAGGCTGCTCAGGCAAAGAAGCACACAACGTCAAATGCTATGGCGTCCACACGCTCCACGGAAGAACCTTGCCTTTCGCTATGGGCATCAAAGTTGCAAACCCGCACTTGGAAGTGGTCGCGATAGGTGGAGACGGTGACGGATTAGGCATCGGTGCAGGGCACTTTGTCAACGCGGGCAGACGAGATTTGGACATGACGTATATTATCCATAACAACGGTGTCTACGGGTTAACCAAAGGACAAGCTTCGCCTACGTTGCGGCTAGGCGTAAAAACCAAGGCGCTTCCACGAGCTAACATAAATGAAGCCGTAAACCCCCTTGCGTTGGCGTTGGTTTCAGGTTACACTTTTGTGGCGCGGTCATACGCTTATGATGTTAGGCATTTGAAGGAGACCATTAAGCAGGCTGTTCAGCACAAGGGTTTAGCCTTTATAGATTGTTTGCAGCCGTGTCCAACATACAACAACGTGAACACCAAAGACTGGTACGCTGGCGAAGATCGCAAAGACGCATCGGGTAAACCGCAAAGTCGCCTCTACAAGCTTGAAGAAACAGGCTTTGACCCAACTGTTAATGACTGGAACGAGGACCTGAAGAAAAAGACAGCCGCAATTGAGAAGGCACAGGAGTGGGGCGACCGCATCCCGATAGGCGTCTTCTACAGGAACACTCTTGAGCCAACTTTCCAAGAGCGTTTCAGCAAAAGGATACCCTTCTACATGACCACGCCGCCTGCGAAGCAGAAACTCTGCGACGACAAGGGCTACAGCCACGTAAACCTGCAGGCATTCATCGAAGATTTAAAGACAAGCTAAAACCCAACGAAAAAATTTTAAAAGTAACCTTTTTTCTTTCCACTAAAAGCGTGGTGTAGTGAAGAACCGTTTGTAACTTAACGGTTTACAGAACTGTCAGTTTGCCGTATTTGCCCACGTTAAGTTGAATTTCGGCTTTGAAGCTGGTGATGTAGCCGTTTTCGACTTTGATGTTGTCGCCTTGGTTTATTTGGTCTATCTGTTCATTCCAGAGGGTCAGCTTTATGGTTCCTGTTTCATCTTGAACCACGGCGTCTGCGACGGTGTAGGCTTCGTCTTTGTATCGGGACATAACCTGTCTGGGGTTGCCTTTTTCTACGACTTGGGCTTCAACTTCGACGCGTTTCATTCCATCACGTAATTCTTTAATTTTCAATGTTAAACTCTCCTCGTTTTTGTCGCACTGAGAACTTGTTTGTTCTGCGGTTAGACTTTTACTTGCAGAAAAGCTCGCGAACCATATAAATCTTGCTAACACCCAAAAGCGGTCCTAAAACAAGAAGAAAAAGGTGTATGACGCTTTTGCTGCGTCACTGCTTGTGCCCAATTGCGTCTAGACGCCTAACAGGCTTAACAGGATTATTGTGCCTACCAAGCTTGCAGACGAAATCATAATGCTTTTCGACCATGCAAACTCGGGCAGTAGCGAACGTACGATGAAGACGCCTAACGCGGCTGTCCACGCATAAGTTGCCAACAGCATAACGGCGGAGATTGTGGAGAAAGTAGCTGCCTGAGTTGCAATGGCATTGGTAATCGCTTGGGCCTCTCCTGCGATGTTGGCTAGGCTCGCGGATTCTACTGGGTAATAGATTTGAGGCAGGGTTGTTGCCGCAGCGGTGTTAACCAGAGATTGCGCAATCATCACAATAAGAGCAAAGCCAACTGCGATAAACAGTGGTTTCCAGACTACGTTGCCCTTGAAGACTTTAATCATTATGAACAGAAGTGCCGTGAACACGAGCCACTCAAACATAAATGACGTGAATGCCTGCGGTAAGGCCAAAATCAAGAATCCCATACTGTCCGATTCAATTAGATTCAGGTATGTGCCTCGGAAGAACAAACCTTGAACCCGCACGGTTATGTCACTGCTTGTGGAGAATGTGAAGTCCAGTTTTAAGGCGGTTATGTTTTCCCATTTCGCGTCGCCGCTACTCTGCCAGTTTCCTGATCCAACTGGGATGGTGAAGTTGTTCCAAACATCCGCGGTGGCGCTGGAGAAGTCAGAAGTCAAATCGTACTGGAAATAGTTGCCTTCCCCTAAAGAATACAGGGTCAGCGTGACCTTTTCAGGCGACGCCTGAGGTTGTACAAGTTTTATTCGCATGGACATGTTCGGATAACCTGTGGAACCACAGTTCACCTGGTCAATGCCGCTCAGAGTCGCTGATATGCTGTTGCTGTTGGCAGCGACAAATTGAAGACTGCTGTTACCGTATACGTGGCTAGTGCTGTTTAAGAAGTCAGCGTAATTGCTGCTGATAGCAACGCCTGAACTTGCCTGCCACAGTGTGGTGTTTCCCGTCCATGCGCCTATCTGGGTTATAGTTGGGGTTGTTTGCTCAACGTTGGTTTTCGAGTAAAAGCTATAGTAAAAGCCAGTTTGCGCCGCCACAAAGAGAAGTAGCACAATTAGGGCGCCTAGGTATTTGGGGTTCTGAACAATCTGCTTAAACACCTTATGCGGTGCATATAATACTTGTAGTATGTCTGTAGCAAACAATTGCTTGGGCTCCGTTTACCACTTCACAAAGGCATTTATTAAGCCTTATCCATAATCCGCGACCGCAAATGCTGCTACATGCCCAGCTTCAACCGTCGATACGTCGTGTAATCCACGTACTGCACAAACGGGTTCTCAGCCTGATACTTCACCGTCATCTTCTGCCGTTGCCTCTTGTCTAAAAGTTGACTTGTTGTTCTGAGCACGTATGCGTCGCTGCCTGCGCCTGAACCGTAACTGGCAACAAGTATGCATTCTTCAGGTTTGGCAATATCTAAGACCGCAGCTAAACCTACGGGTGAGCAACCAGAGTAGGTGTTGCCGAACTTGTTAACCATAAGCGAACAACCGTACTGTTCTTCTTTGAAACCGAGGTCTTTGGCGACTTTAACTGGAAACGCAGGGTTAGGCTGATGCGGCACAAAATAGTTAATGTCGCCTGCCTTCAGGTTCAGCTTGTCCATGAGTTTTGTGGCTGCTTTTCGGACGTGCTTAAAGTACGCGGGGTCACCTGTGAATCTTCCACCATGCATCGGGTATGGTTCGCCGTCTCGACGCCAGAAATCAGGTGTATCCGAAGTGCATGAGTACCAGCCTTCAATTTCAGCTATGACATCGTGTTTTCCGAACATGAAAGCGGCTCCGCCGTAACCGACAAAGAGGTCTAGTTCGCCGCCTGGGCAGCCTCTGGGTGCGGCTTGGCTGTTGTCTGAGCCTATAACCATGGTGTATTTCACATCTGCCCCTGGATAGTTGACCAAGGCTGCGGCGTCTTTGAACATGCTGGTGGCGGCTTTGCAGGCGAATTCGGTGTCTACGGCGTCGACGCTTTGGATGTCTCCGTCTTCTTCTCCGAGTTTGAGAACCTGCGCCACCTTCGAAGCTATCGGTTTAACCGCGTACGGGTTAGACTCCGAACCCACGTAAACCTTGCCTACTTGTGTGCTGTCTACTCCTGAATGAATCAACGCAAGTTTTCCTGCTTCAACTGCGGCTGTCACGGCGTCTTCGTCCATGAAGGGGATTGCGCGTTCGATGCCGCCTTCTTTTATTCTGAATCGTGAAGCGTAAACGCCGTAACCCACGATGCCTGGCAACTTGTACTCCTTGGTTGGTTGAACAACTTTGTATTCTTGATGTGGGTAATATTCGTCGGCTAAGGTGAATGCCAAAGAAATCGTCGGAACCACCTCGCTTTTGCTCACCATGTAGCGTTTTCGGAATCTGGGTACAACCTCTTTGCCCTCCAAGCTCGCCAGATCCAGTGGTTCGTCGTCTCTTATGATTTGGTCGGTTAGTCTTCCGGGAACGCGGATTTTTCCGTCGTGGAATGATATGATGCCGTAAACGTAGCTTCCTAGTTTTGTGAACTTGTTGGTGGGTTCACTGACTAGGGTGCAAAGTTCAAGTTTTCCTTTGTCGTAGAAGAGGTCTGCGGCAGCCATTTTCTCGTAGCTTTTTCTTCCGCAGTCGCTGCAGTAGTCTCGGACTTCAAAGTATTCTTTGCCGCAGATTTTGCATCGGCTGGCTCTGAGCCTGTCGCCTATGTATGAGACTCTGCGTTCTATTGGTTCACTGCTCATGGGTGATTCCTCCCTAAGATGCTGATGTAGCTTTTGGTGCCAAAGCCCTCAATTTCAAGAGCGCAACCGTACTGGGGTTCTTTGTCGGTTGCGGCTTGGCGTTTGTCTGCTTCGCCTCTGAGTTGTTTGAAGATTTCGAAAAGTTGGGCGCCTCCTGTAGCTCCAAGCGGGTTTCCATCGGCTTTTAAGCCGCCGTTCATGTTCGTGAAGAGTTTTTTGCCGTTAACCTCGTAGTATCCTTGGAGATTTTGGCAGCTCTCGTAAATGCTCTTCCAAGCGGTTCCTTCCTGGCAGAAGCCCAAGTCTTCAAGGGAAACCATCTCCATAACCGTGGACTGGTCATATAACTGCAGAACCTGCAGGTCAGACGGGTTTACGCATGACATTTTGAGGGCTTTTTCCATGGCGATTTTGGTTGCCACAAAATGTGTCAGGTCGTCCCTCGCAGAGTAATTCAGGTAGTCTGTGGCTGAGGCTGCGCCTAAAACGTAGACAGGTTTGTCGGTTGTTTCTTTGGCTCTTTTTGCGCTTGTGAGTATGAGGGCTGATGCGCCATCCGAGATGGGGGCAAAATCGAACAGTCCCAGCGTTTTTCGTGCTGTTTTGCGTGCGTTTAGAACCTGGTCGACGGTGATTTTTCTTTGGTATTGGGCGTAGGGGTTTTTTGTGGCGTTGGCGTGGTTTTTGACTGCTACCTGCGCTAGGGCAATGTTGAGTTTGTCAAGGTTTTCGCCTGTTATGCCGTGTTTTTTGATGTATGCTCTGAGCATGAGTTCATGGTTTGATTCGGGGGTGCCGCCTGCGTAGTAGCTCCATGGGTCTTCTAGGAGCATGAGGTCGTCGCGGATTTTGTCCCATCGGTCGGTCATTTTTTCTATGCCTCCGACTAGGACGGTGTCGTATATGCCTGCTTGTATGGCGTGGTAGGCTGTTTTTAGTGCCGCGCTGAAGGAGCGGGTGACTTCCATGGGAACGTGGAGTTCAGTGAGTTCTGAGAGGAAGCCTTCTTCTATGCCTAGTTTGTTGGTGATTGGGAGAAAGTAGTCTGAGATGTAGCATGCTTCTATGTCTTTGCGTTCTATGCCGCAGTCTCTGGAGGCGGCTAGCCAGGCTTCTTCGATGAGTTTTGCTGGCTCTTTGCCATAGTGTTCTCCAAATTTGGTTCGACCTACAGCAACTATAGCTGGACAATTTTGCATAATGTTCGCTCTTCTAATAGCAATTACCCTTTTTCAAGAAGGCTTTTAAGTGTTTGCCATGTCCGTTCCTTGGTTCATCGTGGGCGATGGTGTCCGATGGTGCTATTTTGAGCTTTGGACCTCTGTTTCTCTTAGTTTTTTCTTGAGTCCCTTGATTACATCCTTGAGGGCGGGGCTTAACTCCACTGGGTAAGTTGGCGCGTTCGTCAATTGCTTGTACTGGTCAGGTAGTTTGGAGAGGTTCTCGGCGGCTGTGGCTCTTATCTCGCTCAACGCTGGAAGTTTACTTGTGATTTTGCCGTTTTCCATAATTTTAACCAGCAACGGTTCACCTTCAGCTTTCTCATCCGCCAACGTAATCAGGTCTTTGGCGTAATTGCCCTTGGCGTCTTTGAGTCTGTAGACTTGTTTTCTGCCTGGAAGCGTAATTTTGCCTTCGCTTAGCTTCATAATGGGTGAAAATTCTCCTTGCCCGTTTGTGGTTTCGGAAAGTTTGTAGATTACGTCGGTGTATGGGTGGTCTGCGGAGGTGCCCATTTTTGTGCCCACGCCAAACGCGTCAATTTTCGCGTCTTTGCTCAACAGTTCGGTTATGCGGTACTCGTCGAGGTCGCCGCTGGCGAAAACCTTCACGTATCCCAAGCCCTTCGTGTCAAGTAAGGCGCGGACTTTTTTGCTTGTCTCCGCCAAGTCTCCGCTGTCCAAGCGTACGCCACCAAGTTTGCAGCCTTTCTTTTCCAGTTCCTTGGCGATTAGGACGGCTTTTTCTGCGCCTGCCATGTCATCGTAGGTGTCAATAAGCAAGGTGGATTTGTTTGGGAAGGTTTTGGCGAAAGCGCGGAAAGCATCTATTTCTTTTTCGAACGACATGACAAACGAGTGTGCCATGGTGCCAAACACGGGGATATCATATGTCATGCCTGCGAGGACGTTTGAGGTGCCTGAGCAACCTGCAATGTAGCTGCACCGCGCCACTTTCATGCCTGCGTCGATGCCGTGTTCTCTTCTTAAGCCGAATTCGACGACGGCTTTGCCTTTGGCGGCTTGCACTACTCTGGAGGCTTTGGTGGCTATCATAGTCTGCAAGTTGACGGTGTTGAGAAGGAAGGTTTCGACCAGTTGGGCTTCGATTATGGGCGCGGTCACTCGGATTAGGGGTTCGCATGGAAACGCCACGGTGCCTTCGGGAACAGCACAAACGTCGCCTGTGAACTTGAAATTTTTGAGGTACTCAAGGAAGGGCTCCTCGAATCCCTGCTTTCTAAGATAAGCGATGTGCTCGTCCGTAAACCGCGTTTTTTCCAAGAAAAGCAGCACCTGCTCCAAACCCGCAAACAAAAAGTAACTCCGTTCGGGAGGCAGTCGCCGAATGAACAAGTCAAAAGTGGCGGGTTCAAACTTTTTGTTATCAAAATAGCTAGCACACATCGTTAACTCGTAAAGGTCCGTGAACAAAGCCATGTTTTCTTCGTTCTGATAAGCCAGAAAACCCTTCATGATTAAGATTCTACAGGCAAGCGAAATTAAACCTTTCCAACACCCAAATATCACTTACAAAAAGAAAGTTATGAAGTGTTGCCAGCTTTCCCGGTTTCTCGTGGCCGAAGACCACAATACAGCGGGGAACGGAACACGGTTTAACTTCTGAGTTCGGAATGGGATCAGGTGGAACCCGCGCCCTCTGGCCGGCAAACAACACAACCATATCAGAGTGCCTTCATTAAGCTTTTGCTTTGAAGTAGGCACAAAACTGAAGAACCCCCAATAATCACGAGGATAGTACATTTTCGTTTCTACAGACAAGACTGGAAATAGGTCAAAAAACGCCGCCGAACACACACTCAAGCAACAAACAGGAACAAGCCGCAAGTGGTAGCCCGTGAGAGATTCGAACTCTCGTCAATGGCTCCAAAGGCCACTATGCTTGACCACTACACCAACGGGCTTTTCATCTGCCTCACTTGAGGCATCAGAGTTTTAAGGATACCGTTTTTTCCTAATAAGCATTCTTACGAACAACGAAAACTTTGAAGAACAATTCGCCACAAACAAAGTTTTTAAGTGTGATTGACAATAGACACGATTAAGGTATTCACCGAATCTTGTTGTCGGGACCACAAAGCTTTTATGTAAGTTCCGCTCCTCTGCTAAGAATGCACGGGCCGGATGTACTGTTTTCTCAGCCCAATCGAAAAAATGGTGACGGTACTGCGTGTATGGAATGGAGTCGACAAAATGAGCAAAAAAGAAGCCCCTAAGGCGCACCAACGTTTGGTTGATAAATGCCCTGAATGCGGCAGCCAAAACCTCGTTCACGATTACGACACTGGCGAAACCATCTGCGGGGCCTGTGGCCTAGTTTTATACGAGCAGATGTTAGATAAAGGACCAGAGTGGCGTGCTTTCACCCAAGAGGAGAAGGCGTCAAGAAGCCGTGTTGGTGTTCCAACTTCGTATTCTGTTCACGATAAAGGTTTGTCAACGGCCATCAGCCAGGTTGACCGTGATGCTTTCGGAAGAAAATTGCCCCTCGCCACTAGGTTGCAGATGTGGCGCCTGCGGAAATGGCAGATACGTTCACGTGTTCACTCATCCATTGACAGGAACCTTGCGCAGGCCATGGCAGAGCTGGATAGGCTTTCAGACAAAGTTTACATACCCCCACCAATCAAGGAGAAAGCTGCCGTTATTTACCGCAAAGCCCTAGACAAAGGCTTAGTTCGTGGTAGGTCAATTGCGGCCATTGCTGCGGCGGCGCTTTATGCTGCCTGCCGTGGAAGCGGAACTCCAAGGACTTTGCGGGAGATTGCTGAGGCGAGTCTTGTTGACAAGAAAGATGTTGCACGTTGCTATAGGTTGCTATTACGTGAGCTTGACGTACACATGCCCATCGCTGACCCATTGACGTATGTTTCGAAGATTGCGGAGAAAACTGGCATTTCAGGTAAGACTCAGGGCGCTGCGATTGCTATTCTTAGGGATGCTAGAAAGAAGCGTGCTGCTGCGGGTAAAGACCCTATGGGGTTGGCTGCTGCTGCGTTGTACATTGCTTGTTTGCAGAATAACGAAAAGAAGACGCAGAAGGACATTGCTGAGGCGGCTGGCGTCACAGAAGTTACAGTTCGAAACCGCTACAAGACTTTGAAAAAGCAGCTGAATCTTGAGTTGCCCGATTAAGCGGGTTTAAATTTCTTTTTTGTTTTCTTCTTCTTTTTCGAGTTCCATGAAAATTGGGCCTATGTAGCCGCATTTGTCGCAGACGTATTTTTGCGGCGTCAACCATAAATCTAGGCCGCTGTATAGGTGGAGTTTTGGGTTGGCACATTTTGGGCAGAAAATTAGTGAGGGCTTTTTGTGTTTTACCTTTTTGAAAACGTCGCGGATGTTGCCTAGTGTTTTCATGTGTGGACTTTGCCGTTTGTTTGGTTTGTGTGGTTATTGAGTTTGTATGTTTTCTTTTGGGTAGCCGATTTTGATGAGGAATTCGCGGATTCGGTCGCGGTGGTCACCTTGCAGCATTACCAGGCCGTTTTTGGATGTTCCGCCACAAGCACAATAAGCTTTTAGTTTATGCGCAATATCAGCTATGTCTGTTTTTTTGTCGTCTATGCCGTCAACAATTGTTGTGGGTCTGCCGAATTTTCTTGTTTCAAGCCTTATGCGAATCCGCTGTTGCTCTTTCTCAATCTCTCCACAAACGCATAAATCCTTTGGGAGCCCGCATGTTGTACAAACTTCAGCCATGACACTCAACTTATGGATGGTTTTTGCGGTATATAAGAGTTTCAAAGGCGCTGGGTTTTATGGTGGTGGGTTATTAGGTTTTGTTTTGCAAATTGGGTGTGGTTTGTTGCTGGTGGTTGTGGTTTGCTGTTTTCTGCAACGAAAAGTACGTTTTTATGCTGGCTGCTGTTGCGGAACCTGCTCTATTTTGTAAGCCTGCCCATTGGAACCCCGATAGAACATAGTCGTTTTCCAATTCCTTTAGGTTTCGCTCGCAAATTGGTGGCAGGCACGTTTTTGCTGAAGCGCCCTTGTGCCTCTGTACCTGAGAAATTCTTGGTCGCAAAGCCTGGAACTGTATGTTTGTTAGCAAATTATAAATTACCATAACTGTAATCTCTTGGAAGTCGATGTGCTTTGACAGAAGTCATGGAGAGGGGCTTTAACAGAGGTATCACGTGGAGACACCCCGTTGTCTGTGCAATCACAACAGCAGTATGCACGGTTCTGGCAATTTGGGCTGTTGTTGCCGCTCCAGTCTCCTCCCCTGTTCCAGGCGTTTCTGGACTGTACATTGCAGCAGCGGTTTACGTGCCCGTGGCGCTTTGGTTTGGCGTCTGGGGCTGCTTCGCAGGCTATCTCAGCTGCGTGTTTATGGGGTTTTACCTTGGGATGCCTTGGGAGTTTGTGCTTGTTTGGTCGCTGGCAGATTTCTTTGAAGGCTTCATCCCGCTAATGATTTATCGGTCGCTCAAAATCAAGCCCGCCTCCCAACTGAAGCGCCCAAGAATAACTTATGGGTTGACCGCGCTTCTCGCATTAAACGTTGCAGTGTCGGCTGTTGCGTTGGTTAACACTTTAAGCGAAGTCTTCATCGCCACTTTCATCGCAGGCATCACAATTTTGGTAGTGCAGGCAGCCGTCGAAGATCGTAAAACATGGATAACTTGGTTGGTTGTCGGTGTTTTCGTCGCCAGCATCGTTTCAGGAGTCTTCGGTGTGGGCGCAATGGTAGCATTCGGCAATATTCCAATGGAGATATTCTCAACTGTTTTCTTCGGATGGGTCTTCGGAGACATTATTGTGCTGTCGACAATCGGCACCATACTGACGATACTCCTTACGCCATACATAATGAAAACGCATGTGTACGTTCGCAGGTTCTTCTCGTAGCTACAAAAGGAACTTGTTATCTGTAGCTCAGCTGGATGGCTTCTTCCAAAAGCGCCCGTAGCGCAGGATTCAGAGTTTCTGCTTCAGATCTAATTTTGACGTGCCGCGCGTATTTGCCTGTGCCATCAAGCAGTTTGGATGGGTCAGGGATTTGTGTGCCTTTGCTGAACATCAGATTAACATGTTTTGAGTGGGGTGCAATAGCGCAGACCAAACCTTTGTAGTTTCTATCAAAGCCATATGCTATTATTCCTGATTTTGGGTCAATCTGCTCGACTGCGTCAGGAAAAACGTCTAAGACAAGTGCGCGCAGGCTCAGTGCAATTTCTCGGGCTTCACGGCTGTATGAAGATAGAAAAGTGTTTAGTGGACCACTCACGGCTGCTATCCTCTTGTGAGAAGACTATTTTGGGTTTGATATTAAAAGGCAGCAGAGCGGTCTTTTCATGTTATGCAGAAAGCGGTTTAGCAAAGCAACCCTCTCGCTGTTGCACGTTGCATATGAAGCGAAATCTCCATAAAACTTATCTGCTACGCGCTTCATCGTGCGGTAATTTACGAGGCATCGGCTCATGGGTAATTTGGTAGTTGCTGTTCTGGGGCCATTAGGCTACGCAAACGGCATCAGTAAGAAGGGCACATCCACAGACATCACCCTGTACGACCTCAAGAAGGGCGAAGACACCGTAACCCTCATAGAACCCACAAGATACCCCGAAAGACTAGCCCCATTGTTCTATGCATGTTCAGCAGCCAAGAAAGCCATAGTGGTCGTAGACGAGCTAAACGCAACCTTCGGGGAGAACCTCGTCATGCTCCAATGTGCGGGAATAAGCAGCGGCTACTTCATACTCAGAAACTACATACCAAAAGAAAAAATTGAACCCCTCCTAAAAGGCACCATCTTGGAAAAATTCCAGTTCGTCGAAGACAACCCAACGCTTCTTCGAGAAAAACTCTTAGCTGATACAGCCCAACAGCAAACAACCAGTGAAGCCAAAGCTGTGGGCAGCGTTCCAGTTGACCATGCTTTCAACGTGAAAGGCGTAGGTGCCGTCGTCTTAGGCGTCGTAATAAACGGCACCATAAAAAAGCACGACGCAACGCGAGTTCTACCCGGAACAAAAACGGCTCAAATCAGGTCCATCCAAAAGCACGATGACGATTTTGACTCTGCCACTGAAGGCGACAGGGTTGGGCTCGCAATGAAAAATGTTGACGTTGAAGACTTGGACCGAGGAGTTGTGTTAACAACTGACCCATCGGTTAAGATGTCAAAAGTTCTGAAGACCACGGCGTCTCTGGTTAAGTACTGGGCTACCCCGATAAAGGAGGGTATGGTTTTGCATGTGGGGCATTGGATGCAGTTCCTCAACAGCAAAGTCGAAACTGTCAGCGACGAGGGCGACTGGCGCAAACCCACGGTGACGTTGGCTTTGGAGAAGGAGCTTGTTTACCGCCCAGGCGACAAAGCAGTGCTGATGTACTTGGAAGGCGGAAAGCTCCGCGTAGCTGGAACTGTGGAACTGCCCTAACTTTTTGTAAGTTATGTAGTTTTGGCAGGTTTTTCTTGGAAAAGCAGCGGTAAACCAACTAGCGGTAGCGTCATTACCCATAGGTCCATGTTGTGTCCGAGGAACCATGCGTACCAGGTGCTCCATTTTGCGTCAGTTCCTAAAAACAGCCACATAACGTATATGATTAGGAAGTATAGGCCGAGCGCTGTGATTATGGCGCCTACTTTGCGCAGGTCCAGTTCTGATAGGGAGTTGGCGCCTATAGATTTCTTTGTGAAGTACGCTGCGTACAGCACCAGTGCCAATAGCCCGATGGAGGTTAATCCAACACTTACGATGTGGTCGGGGTACGCGGTAACGTATTCCATGCCTTTGCGTGAGATGGCACCTATCCAGTTGCCTGTGTTGTTAACCCAGTGTACAAAGATGTAGAAAGTTCCTGCGATGAGACCCCATTTTATGGCGCCTCGGGCGGGTTTGTTTGGGTTCAACTCAAAAAAAAGTTTGATGAGCAGTATGGGGATGCCGATGGATTCAATCATAACGGGTAGTGTGCTTTCGATAAAGTAACCTAAGCCCATCATGGATATGTCGGCTCCAGCGACGATAGACAAACCCCATATTACGACTGGAAACAGAGCCAAGAAGCAAACTATCTCGCCAAGCAGAATCCATCTTATGGACATGAACAGTTCGGGTTTTGAGAGGTCTTTTTTGAAGACAAAGAACAGGATGGTGAATACGGCGATGAGGGCGGCTACGGTTCGAAAGCCCAGACCCATGGTGCCTGCTGTGTCGGTTAATGAAATCCAAAAACTGTTCCTATAGATGTTGAATGCGCCTTTTAGGAATTCGTAAGCGGTGAAGAAAAACCATGTTAATGCCACGAGAAGCAGTCCGATTTTTAATGCCGAATTTTCTTTGTTCATTGATTTCACGTTGCCGACTGTTAATAGTTCTCTTTCGGATGGGTATATTACATTTGCTGTATTTTGGCAATTGGCTTTTGCGTAACTGCTGTTAAGCTCTTTTCGGATAAACCGTTGGAAAATTGGTTAGCCTTATAAACGGACCCTGATAATATAGAATCTCAAGGAGATGTCTCTGATGAACTTGACTAATGGGCAACGCAAAGGGTTCCTGTTTGCGGTTGAAGGTATAGGTGCAGTTTTCGTTGGCTTATTCCTCACGGTTTACTTGCTTGGATTGCGTGACCTCCCACGGGACATGGTTTACCATTCAGAGCCAATTTTCAGAACTCTGCTTTCCATATTTGGCGTTTCACTGATTGCTTTGGTGTTGGTTGCGGTTCTCCTTTCGGTTTTACTGAAGAAAAAGATGTAGCTGTCAAACTTCTGTTAGCGCGTGCTCTTTTTTAGATGATTTTATATGTAGTTCCCGTTATTACTATAAGACTTCAAAACACGCAACAACCGAGTCTACAAGTTCAAACGAGGAAACTGCATGAATCTTGATGCCATACAAGCATGGTTAAAAAACGGATTCACCGACAAATGGCGCTTAACCTTTTTGGCTTTCGCAGTGACCTTTGCCTTTTTCCTTTTACTTGACATTTCTTACACGGCGATTCAATGGGACGAAATCACCCACTTGAACGGCGGAATGTTTCTGCTACGCGGCAACTTTGAACAATATTTCAGCTTCAACGCTTTTTACCCGCCCATGTACGACCTGTTGACAGCTGGCTTCTTTGGCGTCGCAGGCATAAGCGTGTTCACCGGCAGGCTGGTCGCAGTGATTTTCTCGCTTCTTTCGCTGTGGGTGGTTTTTGAGTTTACCTATCGAATGTACGGGGCAAAAACCGCGTTACTTTCCAGCATCCTACTTGGGGTTATGCCAGGTTACGTTTGGCTTAGCCGAATGGCTATGATAGAAACGATGCTTGTGTTCTTTTTTGTTGTTTCAGCTCTGTTTTTCTTCTACTGGTTGCAGACTCACAAGAACAAGTTTCTGATTTTCAGCGGGTTAGCCTTGGGTTTGGGTATCCTCACAAAGTATCAGCTGGTTATTGTGGGCGCGATAATGATTACGAGTATGGTGTTTTTGGGCAGAGGTTACCTGAAGAAGAGGTTGAGCAGGTTTCCGCTTTTGATTTTGACGGTTGTGGCGATTGCTGTTCCATGGTTTATAGTGTCGTATCAGGTTTATGCTTCGGGGATGCTGGAAACTTGGCTGTACGCTTTGAGCATCGGCAACCCTGAAAAGTCCCTCTACAGCCTGCGTTTTGGAGCATGGGCGACTCCGATTTTCTACCTCATAGAGATGACTTGGCCATACAGTGATGCGCATCCAATCTCGCTTTTTCTGTATGCCTTAGGTTTGGCGGGTCTGGCGCTGTTTGCGTGGAGACGAAAACCAGAGGACAAGTACCTGCTCATCTGCTTTGGCGTGGTTTACGTTTTCTTTACGCTTATAGCGAATAAACAGTGGCGATATGTGCTGCCGATTTTCCCCGTTTTAGCCATATCCGCTGCCAGCCTAATCGTGTCCGCTTTAAGCAAAGCCAAGAAGACACTGAGCAACAATCAAGTCAGCCTCAACAAGAAGCGTCTAACTCAGGTTGCCGCGGGCTTTTTGATTGCCTTCACTTTAGTCGGGGTGTCTTACAGCGTTAGTGATGCTTACAGTTGGGTGGCAAAAGACCAAATCCACATACCCATCGAAGAATCAACCAAATACGTGGCAAGCAACATCAGCCCAGACGAGTCAATTATGGTCATATGCGCCCAGAACTTGTTCAGCCAAGACATGGTTAGGTTCTACTTGTACGCGGACGGCACCAAACAAAACTTGGTGTGGCAGTACCCAGAGTTGCCTGTTGACACCTACATGCCCGACTTCAACATCACAGAGTTTGTAGGCTTATGCGAGGCGCGCAACGTGAAGTACGTGTTCACGTACGAGTTCGGGGGCGACGTGCCCTACTTCAACACGACGCTCAGCCTCATGGGCGTGTACCAGAAACTGTATGACTCGGGCAAGTTCGCCCACCTATCAGGCAACGCCCTTATAGAAGACCTCATCAAAGATGGGGTAATTCCCGCCTTTGGCACTAACCCACGCAGAATCTTCATCCTGACTTTCTTGGGTTAGCGTTGGGTTTCTAAAAGTTCAAAACCAGTTTCTTTATCCACGACTCTCGTTGCTGTGGCGCCTGCCAGTTCCAACACAACCACTTCGCCTATCCGCCAAACATCAATGCCCTTGCGCACACAGCCCGTGATGGTTTTTTCGCCTCTTCCAAAACTTGCGTGCATATGCAGCTTCGGCTTTCCCGCCTCATTCAAGAAGATGGTGCCTACCCCACAGACTTCATGGACTCCACTGAGAAGCGTAACCACAGGCTCCACAGGGAGAACGTCGCCGTTTTTGGGACCAACCACAACTTGTCCTTTGTCTTTTATGCCTCCGACGAGAAAGCAGAGGGCGCTTGAAACTTGTTTCTGTTCCGCAAAAGCCTCCAGAACATCTGGCAAATGGTCGCCGTCGTGAAGCCTCAAAACAAAGACTCTGCCCATTTTCGCTTCCGTGTACTGCATAATCTCAAACCTCAATCTCTGACAGTGAAAATAAACTGTTGCGGTATAAAAACAGATTTAAAACTGCATTTTTTGGGAAAAGAGTTTTCAGAAAATATGAAGGGACTGAGTTGTCTACATTCTTCTCAGATAAATGGGCTCTTCTGCTTCTTCCTTCTTTCTGTTTCGGGAGGCTTTGACGTTGCTGCTGATTTCAGCGGCAACTTGTTCAGGAATTAGCTGGAGAGGCACTTCTGAGTAAACGTTACGTCTCGATTTTGAATCATGTGCCAATTTTTCTCCTCCTATAATTTATGTGGGAACAAAAGTTGTGGTAACAGCTGCTAATAAAG
>CAYGJP010000005.1:0-26528 GCA_964350175.1 uncultured Candidatus Bathyarchaeia archaeon | reverse complement strand
ATTTAGTATGTAATTATGTTACATGGAATAGTTCAGCTACAAATTATCAAACATATTTTGATAGCCAAACAGTTTACTTCACAATAGGTGATATTGCTCCAACGTTAACACCCACCTTATCATCTTCACCGAACCCATCACCTTCACCCTCGCTAAGCCCTACAACAACAGTAACGCCTTCGCCTTCAATTCCAGAGTTTTCCTCATGGAGTATTCTGGTTTTTGTCGTTGCTGTTTCAGCGTTTTTGGTTGCTCTAAAAGCGAAGAAAGCAGGCGCTAGGAACCACGGAATTATTTGATGCGTGTGGCTGAGTAACTTGCATCTGCGGGTGCGCTGCATCACTGCTTTTCAACCACGCCAACATGCACTCACACCCACAAGCAGCATCCCCAACATAGCACCCACATCGCTAGTGAAAAACAACCCAACAACTCACAACCAGACAGCAAACCAAAAACAACCAGAAAACAAAAAACAAACCAAAACACAAACCAAAAGCTGTGCTATAGCAACCACCCACACCCACACAAAGAAAACAAACAAAAATAACTAAAACGCACAAAAAAGAACCAAATTGCTTCCACAACACTAAACCAAAAAACAAACCCGAGTAGTCACAAATTTAATAGGGCGACAACCTTACTGAAACACTGTTTGAGTGCCCAACAATGCCGAGATTCAAGCAAATCGCCGAAATCCAAAAGCTCATGAGCACAAAAGAGCAAATCCGAAACCTAGGAATCATAGCGCATATTGACCACGGAAAAACCACGCTCGCCGACTCCTTGCTGGCTGGTGCGGGTTTGCTGTCGCCGCAGATGGCAGGCGCCGCACGCGTACTCGACTACTTGGAAGAAGAGCAGAAACGCAAAATCACCATAAAAACCGCCAACATAAGCCTACTCTACAAAGCCGCCGAGACACCATACATAATCAACTTGGTGGACACGCCAGGACACGTGGACTTCACAGGCAAAGTCACAAGAGCCCTTCGCGCCATAGACGGCGCAGTTGTGGTTGTGGACGCAGTTGAAGAAATCATGGCGCAAACCGAGTTGGTCACCCGCCAAGCCCTCGAGGAAAGAGTCCGCCCAGTCCTCTTCATCAACAAAGTAGACCGCCTCATCACGGAGCTGCAACTAAACGCGGAGCAAATCCAAAAGAAACTAGACCAAATCATCAGCGGCTTCAACAACCTAATCGAACTCTACGCAGACAAACCCTTCAAGAGCCAGTGGAAAGTTGACCCAGCAAAAGACAGCGTGGCTTTCGGTGCAGCGTTGCACGGTTGGGGCTTCACTTTGGGCATCGCACGGCAGAAGGGCGTAAAATTCACAGACATCATAGCCGCTTACAAAAACGCTGAACAAGAGAAACTGCGCAAGATGCTGCCTGTTTATGCTGCAGTTTTCAGCATGGCTGTTAAGAACATCCCAAACCCGAAGGAGGCGCAGGCGTATCGGGTGGAGAAAATCTGGGATGGGCACATAAAATCGAAGATTGGGCAAGCATTAGTTGAGTGCAGCGACGAAGGACCAGCGATTGTTTGTGTGACGCATGTGCAGGCTGACCCTGACGGCGGCGTAGTTGCTATGGGAAGGATTTTCTCGGGCACCGTGAAGAAGGGCGACACGCTGCACCTTGTTGATGTTTTGTCGGAGGCGGTGGTGAATCAGGTTTACGTTTACATGGGCTCGTTTAGAGAGGAAGTTAGCCACGTTTCTGCGGGCAACATAGCAGCCTTAGCTGTTTCAGGTTCGGTGAAGGCTGGGGAAACTCTTGTGGATTCAGCACATAAGGTCGGGATGGTTCCTTTTGAAAGCATAAGGTATGTTTCGGAGTCGGTGGTGACGGTGGTGGTTGAGCCTAAAAACCCCAAAGACATCCCGCTGCTGCTGGAAACCATGGATAAGCTTGCGATGGAAGACCCAAACCTCGTGGTAACCGTTAACCAGGAAACTGGCGAGTACCTGCTCAGCGGGATGGGGGAGCTGCATTTGGAAGTTGCCCTCAACCAGCTAAAAAGCGCGGTCAGCGGAGCGGAGATAACGTTTTCTTCGCCCAGAGTAGTTTACCGTGAAAGCGTCACCAAAAAAGGCAACATCGCCACAGCCACAAGCCCGAATAAGCAGAATAAGTTCACGGTGCAAGTGGAACCCCTGCAAGAGGAACAAGAAAAACCAGTCAGCCAAGAAGGTGCTGAAGAAGCTGGGAGTATTCTTTCGTTTGATGAGCACCGAAATGTCCTGTGGGACTGCACGGGGAAAACTGAGCAAATTCCCGAGGAAATCTTGGAGCCGATTATTGCTGGGTTTGAGTTTGCTTGTAGGGCTGGTCCGCTTTGCGGGGAGCCTGTGAGACATGCGAGAGTGAACGTAGTTGACTTGGAGCTTAGCGATAAAGTGGAGCTGTGTAGTTCTGTGGAAGTTATGCGTGGTATCGGTAAAGCCATATTTGGCTCCTTCTTAGCTGCCAAGCCTGTGCTGCTGGAACCCGTTTACAAGACCGCTATTTCGGTTCCAACGGAGTTGGCTGGGGAATGCCAAAGAATAATCAGCACTCGAAGAGGAAAAATTTCGGCTTTTGAAAACAAGGGTCTTCTGACCACCATCACGGGGTACATTCCAGTTGCAGAAACGTTTGGCTTATCCAAGGAGCTTCGGTCTTCGACTTCGGGTCGGGCTTTTTGGCAGAGCAGCCTAGACCACTGGGAGCGTGTGCCTGAGAAACTCGCCGAGAAAGTAATCTCTGAGGTGCGTCGGCGCAAGGGTTTGGCTTTGGAGGTGCCGTTGGCTGGCAGGTTTGTGGAGGAAGGCGGACGTTAAGTCTTGAGTTTTCGCCGTTTAATTTGGATGTGACGCTTTGTTGTGGGCAGGTTTTTAGGTGGGACAAAGTTGGCGGCTGGTGGTTTGGCGTTGCTAAGGATAGGGTTTTCAAGGTTCGCCAATGCGGAAGCACTTTGGATTTTGTTAATGTGGATGAGCAGTTTGTTGTGCGTTTTTTTGGTTTGGATGAGGATTTGGGGAAAATCCGCGACAGCATAAACAGGGATGCTCACATTGGCAGGGCGTTGGAGGCGTTTTGGGGTTTGCGGTTAATCAGGCAAGACCCATGGGAATGTCTGGTTTCGTATATTTGTGCTACTTACAAGGGGATTCCAGCGATAAAGAGTATGTTGCAGAAGCTGTCGCGGCGGTTTGGTGAGCGGGTGGTTTTTGAGGGTTGCGAGTTTTTCACGTTTCCAAGTGTTGAAGGGTTGGCGTGTGCGTCGTTGGAGAGTTTGGCTGCGTGTGGGTTGGGTTATCGCGCGAAGTATTTGCTTGCGACTTCGAAGCGGGTTTTTGAGAGCAGTTTTGATTTGGAAAGCTTGAAGCGGTTGCCTTATGTGGAGGCAAAAAAGGTGTTGTGCGGTTTTGCTGGTGTGGGTCCTAAAGTGGCTGACTGCGTCCTGCTTTTCTCGCTTGGCAAGTCTGAGGCGTTTCCGGTGGATGTCTGGGTCAAACGAGTTATCCTAAACCACTACAAACAGAAACTGCCCAACGCGCTTGCCCACAAACTTTCAGGTCAAGCAGGTCTTAGTGATTCTGAGTATGCTAAGCTTGGCATGTTTGGCAGAAGCTACTTTGGCGAATACGCAGGCTACGCCCAAGAATACCTATACCACTACGAGAGAATCCTACGCTGAGGAACTTGCTGCTCTGTTGCTCTTGGCAGACTATACCCCCCTTTATATAGAATCCAACATGCCTTTCTTGGCGTCTGATAGGATCCTATCGTTTTACCTACCCCCTTCCCCTACCCTTTTTGAAACCCAGTTTGGGCTTATTTCTTGTTTCTGGGTTTGAATCTGGCTTATTCCGCGGCTGAAAAAGGCAAACTTCGGCGGGAAATGGTGTAATTCGGCAGAATTCGGAGCACACCATGCGGCAAAAGCTACTCTTTTATTGTTCTCTTCCCGTTTAGTTCTTGGAGTGTAACCACACATGAAGGTTGTTGCTTTCAATGGTAGCGCCAGAAAAGACGGAAACACCGCCCTGCTTCTAAAACGTGTCCTGAATGTTCTCGAAGCAGAAGGAATTGAGACTGAGTTGGTTCAGCTTGCGGGCGAGAACATCCGTGGCTGCAACGCGTGCCGAACCTGCTACGAAACCAAGAACAAACGCTGCATAATCGAGGACGACAAGGTTAACGAGTATATTGCCAAGATGGTGGAAGCTGACGGTATCCTGTTGGGTTCGCCGACGTACTTTAGCATGATGACGCCCGAAATGAAAGCCCTCATCGACCGCGCAGGCTACGTCGCACGAGCAAACAACGACATGTTCAAGCGCAAAGTGGGCGCAGCAGTCGTCGCTGTGAGAAGGGCAGGAGGCATGCCAACGTTTGACGCGATTAACCATCTGTTTTTCATAAGCCAAATGATAGTGCCCGGCAGTTCTTACTGGAACATTGGGGTAGGCGGAAAGAAGGGCGATGTGGAAGCGGACGAGGAAGGCATGAAAACCATGGATGACCTCGGCAAAAACATGGCGTGGCTAATAAAAAAACTAAAAACCTAAATGTCTGCTGGGGCTCTGGCGGCTGGAAAGATTTTCGGAGAGAGCCAAAAACTTTTGCTACTACCTCTAGTAGTTTACCCCTCAAAACCTACTCAGCCCTATCCATTGGTCAATGCAAAACTAAAAAAGAAAAAAAGAAAAAGGGGTTTTGGTTTTTACTTGCGTTTTCTTAGGAACACTGCTGCGGCTGCAACGACTACGATGATGACTGCTGCGGCTGCGATGATGTAGACGTCGGTGCTTGGCGTCGCTTCAGGTCCTGGGGCAACTGAAGGCGAAGCGGCTGCTGCTGAACCAACTCCCAGATAGGTTGTTGCGTCTGATCCGCCGTAGGAAGCTGTTCCTTCAAACGTAGCTACGATTTTGTACTGGCCTTCAACAGCCGGAGTCCACATTATACCGTAGTTGCCGTTTGAGTCGCTTGTGGCGATGCCGATATCCTGTGTATTTCCATTAGAACCAACAGCCGTCAACTTCACTTGAACACCGACAGCATCAGTTGGCTTAGGCTTCTGCATATGTAAATACTCCATCCACGCACTCATGCTCGCATCAGACATCGCTGGAGTTCCTTCTTGCCCAGGCGACTGATCAGTTACGGAACCCGTAATCATGAAAGCCTGACCCTTCGAAACAGCAGTAAGCGGCGCTGTCACTGTAGTTGCAGTTGGACCTTTGCCAAAGCAGTAGATCTGGTTATCATAGCCGTTAAGCCCTACGAGTTTTCCGTCTGCAACAACTAACGAATTAGCTTGGAACCAGCCTGAAATTTTCCACATAGGCGCGCCAGTGTAGGCATCCATGACATGTAACTTCTCACCCTTCCACAGCGGAGTACCCGGCGAGTGCTCACCTGTAGCAGCAAAAACTTTGCCATCAGCAATAACTAGACCACCATAGAACGGCCAAGTACCGTAGGGCGTCTCAAAACCGGCGTCACCAGCATAGTAACTCCACGCGAGGTTTCCAGTTTCAATGTTGTAAGCACGTACGGTTCCATCGTAGCCAGCAGTGTAAATGTTGTTGTATGCACCTATTCTTCCAGTGTAGCCATTGTAATATCCCCAGTCACTTTCGTAAGGATCAGTAGGACCCCACTTTAACTGTCCTGTTTGGACATCGTAGCCGTACCACTGCATTGTCTCCCTGATGAATTCAGCATAGACTCCATTGTGAATGCGGTAAGGCGTCATGGTAGTGGCTCCTCCTCGGTATAAGCCCGGCGGATACTCAGGTCTATTCAGCGTTGCTGACCACAACTTTGCACCTGTCAATTTATTATATGCAATCCAAAGGTCTCCCGATTGAGCATAGATAACATCACCGCTTACTTCGCGAAGCGCTTGGCTTCCAGGTTCATCTGGCACAGTCACGTTATACTGTATACCTACAAGTCCATCAAGGGTTTGTCCCTGATAGAGGTCAGGTCTCCACTGCCAAAATCCAGACCCTGTAAACCATGGCGGCGGGATAGCTTTGCTTGAATTCCACGCAATCAGTCGATTATTGGCGCCATCTAAAGCATAGACCATTAACTCTCCACTTGGACCAAACGCAATAGTGCCCGAAGGTACCTTTTCAATGTCAAGTATCCAGTTGCCTGTCCACGCATCATACATACTCCACGTACTGCCCACCTGACACCACAAGTACGCTACGCCACCGTGCTGGTTGGGAGATTCATAGTCGTATATTTGCCCGAAAGATAACGGAAGTACTCCCGGGAACTGTCCGCCTTCATTGGGCGCTCTAGTGTAGGGTTTGGAAACGTTGGCATAGTATATTGTTTCACCAGTCTGCAAATCAACACAGTAGAATCCGTACCGCGGAGCAGTCGGGGTATTGTAATATAATCTGCCGCTAATGACCAACGGTGGAGTAAAC
Source organism: uncultured Candidatus Bathyarchaeia archaeon (assembly GCA_964350175.1). GTDB lineage: Archaea > Thermoproteota > Bathyarchaeia > Bathyarchaeales > Bathycorpusculaceae > JADGNF01. The sequence continues at coordinate 20,084 of CAYGJP010000005.1, read as the reverse complement.
ATCGTTTCATAAGACAACCCTTGATAGTACGCTACGGTAGGCTGCTCAGCTCCAATTAAGCCGCCAAAAGTCAAAGGTCGCGTCCACAAAATGTGCGCAGAATTCGGCGCCTTGTTGTCCACTGCAACAGCACTGCCAGCATCAAAACTACGACTTGTAGTATCATAGCTCGCCATTAGCCAGTTTGAGCCAAGATTCCATAATTCTCTATTTTCTGCGTAAATCGGGCGTTGCCAGTAATCTGGCGCTTCAACAGTAGGCATAAAGGATACTGGATTTTGCTGAACCGTCAACTCAACCCTTCGGCTAGTGCTTGGTTTGTAGTAATCGCCAACATTCGGATCGTTTTCATTGCCAGGCACACCAGTTAACGTTTGCCCTGGGAAAGTCATCTGCAGATAATATTTGCCTACCTTTGTGGGCGTGTATGCGAACCATGCTGCGCCAACATCATCTGTTGTGTACGGTCCTTTTGTGGAAGTGATGCCTTCAGGGTCGGTAATTTCAACTTTGAGGTCTTCCCATCGATCGCCTTTTGGACCTGCAGCTGTTGGGGGCGCGTGATTGAGCCATATGAGAATTGTCGCTTCTTGATTGACGCCAATAGTGCTTGGGGTTGCGCTAATGTAAGCGTAGGTGTCTACTTGTTGACCCGCTGCGTGCATTAGGGGTATTCCTGCGCTTAATGCCGAAAAAGCCAACACTAGAATAAAAGCAATTACAAACTGTTTCTTCAAAAAATTCATTACGGTTTTCACTCTCCATGACTTTATTTTGATTCATTTTGAATATAAACTTTTGCAATTACAGGGTGAACTACCCGTAGTTTTATGGGTGATTGTATCAGAAATTTTATAGAAAATTAATCTAAATATTAAACTAAAAATGACGTGAAACTTTGCTGTAGCCAGTTCTCTTTATCCATTAAAAACATGACGTATACTTTCTCTTTCTCACCGCTCCTTTTTAGCTTGCCAAAATACACAACCGCGTTCCGCACCGCCATCAAACTCAGCTGAAAACTCCTTTCGGTTTTAGCCGTCAAAAAGTATTCTATTCAGTACGAGTTAAAAAAAGAAAAGTTGGGTGAAGTTTACCCCAAGATTGCTTTGAGGTCTTCGTCAGGCGTCTTTATCGGCATGATGTTGAAGTTGTCAACCAGCACTTTGAGCACGTTTGGCGTGATGAATGCGGGTAGGCTTGGTCCTAGGCGAATGTTTTTGACGCCCAAGTACAGCAGCGACAGCAATATAGAGCAGGCTTTCTGCTCGTACCACGACAGAATCATCGACAACGGCAACTCATTCAAGCCAACATTGAACGCCTTCCCCAACGCCTGAGCAATCACAACCGCAGAGTACGCATCGTTGCACTGCCCAATGTCTAACAGCCTCGGAATTCCGCCTATATCGCCAAGGTCCTTATCAAAGAACCTGAACTTCCCACATGCCAACGTCAGAATCACCGTGTCTTTGGGTGCCTTCTCAACGAACTCTGTGTAGTAGCTCCGTCCAGGTTTGGCTCCGTCGCAGCCGCCGACTAGGAAGAAGTGCCGAATCTTGCCCTGCTTTACTGCATCAACCACTGCGCCAGCTACGCCTAGCACTGCGTTTCTAGCGAAACCAACCATCACCGACTTGCCTGCAACGTCTTCAGCGAAACCTGGCAGCGCCAAAGCCTTCGTAACAACAGCAGAGAAGTCATCCCCGTCAATGTGCGCTACACCTGGCCAACCAACTGGACCAGACGTGAATATGTTTGCCTTGTAGCTTTCAGCTGGTTTCTGGATGCAGTTCGTTGTCATCAAGATGGCGCCTGGGAACGCGGAGAACTCGCGAGCTTGGTTTTGCCATGCCGTGCCGTAGTGACCATAGAAATGCGGATACTTCTTCAGCTTCGGATAGCCATGTGCAGGGAGCATTTCGCCGTGAGTGTACACCGTGATGCCTTTGCCCTCGGTCTGCTTCAGAATCGCCTCCAAATCTATGAGGTCGTGACCCGAAACAAGGATGGCTTTACCCTTCTTCACACCCAACGGAACCTTCGTGGGTACTGGGTGCCCGTAAGTTTCAGTGTTTCCCGCGTCCAAGAGCTCCATGGCGCGGATGTTGATTTCACCACACTTCAGAGCTAAACCTACAAAGTCGTTGACGCCCAAGGACTTGTCCAGCGTCGCCGCGAGACCCTGCTCTATGAATTCGAACACTTTGTCGTCTTTTTTGCCGAAGCGGTAAGCGTGGTACGCGTACGCCGCAACACCTTTAATGCCATAGATTAATAGCCAATGCAAACCCTGCAAATCAGGATTACCCGCAGAATCCGCTTTGATTCCAACTTGCTTGCCCTGCTTAACCATGCCCTCAACAGTTTTCTCAACAACCAAATCCAACGCGCCAGGGAAATCCACTTTGCCGCCAGCCGCCTTCACTTTCGCTTTGAGCGCTTCACGAAGCTCAACGGTTTTCTTGATGTACCTGTTTACGAGGTCATCAGCATCAAAGTTCACGTTCGTCAACGTCGCAAACGTTGCCTCAGCGATGAACACGTCGGTTTTCTCGTCTTTAACGCCGACTTTGCGTCCCTCAACAGCCAACTGCGAGGCGCCTCGAAGCAGATAGATTAGTAGGTCTTGAAGATTAGCAACATCGGGAGATTTTCCGCATACGCCAAAGGTTGTGCAGCCTTGGCCTTTCGCGGTTTGTTCACATTGGAAACAGAACATTTCAGTTTGACTCATACATTTTCACCTTACTATGCAGTTAGTTGCCCAGCGCACATAGATGTTGTCCCGAACATATAAGGGACTGCAAAACATGCGCATCGCAGCTCAACTGCCAAAATACAATAAAAAATCACGGCATTTAACGCTTTTGCTAAAAACTACCCCCTGCTGTGCCAAACGAGGAAAATGTGAAATACCCCGCCAAACCATCAATGCACATGCAACGACTAGGCATAATCGTACCCTCCTCAAACACCACCGTCGAGACCGAATTCTCAAACATCCTCCACGGCTCCAACATAACCCTGCACACCGCCAGGATGCCCCTAAAGAACGTCACAGCCCCAGAACTCGCAGCCATGGAAAAACAAGCAACCACCGCGGCAAAACAACTCGAAGATGCCCAAGTTGATGCAGTTGTTTATGCATGCACATCAGGAAGCATGCTCAACGGCTTAGGACATGATATCGCCATAGCCGAGAAACTGTCCACAACCGCAAAATGCCCCGCCATCGTGACCACCACCGCAGTCATAGACGCTCTCGAACACCTTCAAGCGCAACGCATCGCGTTGGCAACGCCCTACATAGCGGAAATAAACAAACGTGAAGTGGACTTCCTGAAAGCATACGGCTTCGGAGTAGTAAAAACGGCGTCTTTGAACATAAAAGAAAACCTCAAAATCGGACAGCTAACCTCAACCGACGCTGCCCGTCTAGCCAGAACTGTCGATGTTCCCAGCGCCGACATCGTCTTCATCAGCTGCACCAACTTTTGCACCTTCGAAGCCATATCCACCTTAGAAGAGCAGCTGCAGAAACCCGTGATAAGCAGCAACTCCGCAACCCTGTGGGCAGCCCTAAAAATCCTCAAACCAAACTTTCATGCCTGCATAGGCAAACTTTTCAACGCCTAAGTTTCACCTTTAAAGTAATGTTCCAGCAACCGTCGCATGCCTCGGCGCGTAATCTCCGACAATGTGGACGGGCTAATCCCCAGCTTCGCCGCAAGTTCTGTTGTGTCAATTTTTCTTGGGTATTCAAAAAAGCCGCCCTTCAACGCTAACCAGAAAATCCGCTCTTGCTTCTCCGTCAAAACACCCGCGTGAGGTTCAAACTTGCCCATCTTCAGCACATTCACCTTAAGTCCCATGCCTTCTAGGGCTGAAACAATTTTCTGGTAGGCTTCAAAACTGGGCACCATAAAACTGTACATGATAGTGAAGTCCTCAATGCTTTTGCCTGACACAAGGAAAGCATCACTGGACAATATGGTGTTGCAGACTCCGCAGCCTTCGCTCTCCAACCAAATAGACGCCTTCCCATCAACCTTACCCTTCGACACAATCGCTTTCAACTCAGCCGGAGGATTCTTCACCTTCTTCACCTCGGCAGGGTCTAACTCAACCAGATGCTTCACTGAGCCTCGATTCGAACTGCGCACATCAACAACTTTGAGGTGCCGCAGCCCCAAAGCCGCACACTTTTTCACTATGGCACACTGCCGATTCTCCACTTCCAAAACAACATGATACGGTTTACGCCATAAATCCTTCATACACATCAAACTACGAATACAAACTAAAACGCCTAAACCGTATATGACTATTTTGCAAGAAACAACCTCAAATAATCCCCGCAAAGAAACCCTTTGTAAACGTTTCGCGATTCCAGTAAGGGCTAAATAGTGCCGAACACACTTTCGGTTGATACTCCTAACAGAGGACGAATTAAACATGGAAAACTTCTCAGACCTCGTTCTCAAGCTCGTAGAAGCTACTCGTAACCACGAACACTACCGAGACGCCGAATGCATAAACATGATTGCCAGCGAAGGCATAAAGTCACCTGCAGTCAAACAGATGCAAGACCTATCTTCTGACCTAGAAGGCAGGTACGCGGAGGGCGAAAACGACCTTGAAGGGCACGTCAAAAAACGCTACTACCAAGGCCAAAAATACATGTCTCAAATCGAAGACTACGCCACCGACCTCATGAAAGGCTTATTCAACTGTAACTGGGCAGACGTTCGCATAGTCTCAGGCACACACGCAAACCTAGCCACCTTCAAAGGCTTGTCTTTGGCCGCAAAAAACCGCAAGATGGTTGTCACACCCCTAAGCTGCGGCGCCCACATATCCCACGACTACACAGGTCTAGCAGGCAACGTCCTCGGCTTAGAAAACATAAATCACGTTTACAACATAAACGAATTCAACATAGACCCCGACCGCTCAGCCGACGTCATCCGCGCCGCCAAACCCGGCATAGTCACGTTCGGCGGCAGCCTCTTCCTTTTTCCCCACCCCATCAAAGAGTTAAAGGAAGTCTGCGACGAGGTAGGCGCCTACGTGGCTTATGACGCTTCCCATGTTCTGGGGTTAGTTGCAGGCGGCGTCTTCCAAGACCCACTCCGTGAAGGCGCAGACATAATCACGTCTTCTACGCACAAGACTTTTCCCGGACCCCAAGGCGGCGTCATCATGGGCAACCTGAACAGCCCAAGAATGGAGAAAGCCATCAAAAAGATACAGTTCGCAGTTTTCCCCTTGAGCGCTTCCAGTACTCACCTTGGCAGGTTGCCTGCACTGGGCATCGCAGCTTTAGAGATGAAACTGTTCGGTGCGGAACTTGCAAGGCAAATTGTGAAGAACGCGCAGACTGCAGGGCAACACTTGTATGAGAACGGCGTCAAAGTCATCTGCGAGAAAAAAGGCTTCACAAAGTCTCACCAGCTAGCCGTGGACATCCGCAGCTTTGGCGGCGGCAACAAAATCGCCCAAGACCTCGAAGACGCCAACATAATCCTAAACAAGAATCTGCTGCCCTACGACGACCAGAGCAGCAAGAGCGACCCGTCAGGCTTGCGCATAGGCTTCCAAGACGTGACCCGACGCGGCTTCAAAGAAGGCGACATCAAGCACCTCTGCGACCTCATGCTTGACGTAATCAAAGGCAAACGAAAACCTTCCGAAGTCAAAGCAGACATCATCGCCCTCAAGAAGGAGTTCAACACGGTAAAGTACGGCTTCCAAAACGTAGAAGAAGCCTTAGCATACATAAAAAAAGTTTAAGGAGAAATATAGTTAACCAACTCATGAGGAGCTAGTTGAAAATGAAAGTACTGCTAAATGATGGTTTAGAAAAAGAAGGCATAAAATTATTCGAAGACTACGGCGTCGAAACCGACACCAAAAAACGTGACCTAACCACGCTAATAGCCGACATTGGTCAATTTGACGCTCTGGTCGTAAGAAGCGCCACCAAAGTCACCCGCGAAGTCATTGAAGCAGGCGCTAAAGGTAAACTGAAAATTATCGGGCGCGCAGGCGTAGGCTACGACAACATCGACGTTGAAGCAGCATCCCAAAACGGCATCGTTGTAAAAACCGCGCCCTTTGGCAACACCAACGCCGTGGCAGAACTCACCATAGGCTTACTTCTAAGTGCAGCAAGAAATGTCCCTCAGGCACATCAATCCTTGAAGAAGGGCGTTTGGGAAAAAGGCAAGCTCAAAGGCGCCGAGCTTTCGTACAAAACCTTGGGCATTTTAGGATGCGGAAAAATCGGGCAGCGTGTCGCCGAATTAGCGCGCCGCGGTTTCGACATGGAAGTTTTAGGCTACGACATATGCCCCTGTGCAGAAGCAAAAATAAAATACGTCTCCAAAGAGGAAGTCCTCAAAAAAGCAGACTTCATAACTATTCACACGGGCGGAAAGGCAGTTCTAATAGGCGAAAAAGAACTCTCCATAATGAAGCCAACCGCTTACATTATTAACACTTCCAGAGGCGCGAACATAGACGAAAACGCACTCTACAGCGCTCTGAAAGAAAAGAAAATTGCGGGTGCCGCCCTTGACGTTTACATAGATGAACCTAAAACTGAAGGTGCCGAATTCAAAAGCAAACTAAGCGAACTTGACAACGTAGTTTTCAGCGCACACTTAGGAGCATCTACTGTGGAGGCTCAACGGGAAACCGCCATAGAAATGGCACGGGTCATCTCAAACTATCTCATAGGCGGAGACTTCATGAACGCCGTGAACGCAGGCGAAAGCATCGAACTGGAAGAAAAAGCCGTCTACACATTGTTCATTCACCACCACGATGTGCCCGGGGTATTCGCAAACATCGACAAGGTTCTCGCAGAAGACAACATAAACATACGCGCAAACTATTCCAGGCAAATCGGCAAAGGCGGCTACGCCATCTCAGTTTACGTGTTACACCAAAAAGTTGAACCTAAAACCATTGAAGTGCTAAAGAAAATCCCAAACGTCTGCGACGTCAAAGTGTAGCCACAAAACGTTTTAAAAGAAAATTGAGGCTTTCAGGGGAAAAAGAAAAATCCCCTTTTTAGATTTTTTAGGGTTCTATTTCTTGGATGAAGCTTCCGTGCCATGTGTGGTACCATACTTGTCCATTGTAGCCGTTAACGCTAAGCATGCCGTAGCCTTCACCTGCAGATAACACCATCACGTGGTAGTATCCGTAGAAGCCTTCTACTTCTCCAACGGTAGTTCCCGGATAGTGCGTGTTAAGGTATTGCTGAGCGATGCTTTCCGCTTCGTTAGTGGTTACTGTCATTGGTGTTGTGGGGTTTCCTGTGAACCAGCCCATCATGCCGCTGTGCATGCCGTATTTGGTGTTCCACATCATGTTGGGTCCCATTTCAGGTACGATGCTTCCAGTGTACTTGTCAACTATAAGCTCAAAAGCGCCGATTCCTGTGTCTCTCTCGCGGATTTGGACGTAAAAATTGTATGTGTACTCTTCCACGTGGCCTATGGCTAAGTTAGGGTTACCAAGTTGGGTCAGGTAGGTCTGTGTTAAAGTGACGGCAGTGGTGATGTTCAAGGGGGAGTTAGTGGAGTAAGCTGGCTGTGCCGCGTACCCGAATCGGTACCGCATGCCGCCGCAGCCTCCTGCGCCGTTGCCGTAGTAGGGGGTTGTTGGTGTTGTCGTTGTTGGGGTGGTGGTTTGTGGGTAAGTGTTGTAGTAGCCGTATCCACCCATCATGCCGCCGCCCATCATTCCGCCTCCGTAGCCGCTGTATGTGCCTGTGGTTCCCGTATAGGTTCCGTATGGTGTTGCTGCGGCTCTTCCGCCCATGTATGCGTATGCTGAAGATGTTATCAATGCAACTGCAGCGACTACAAGGGTTAATGTGGTTATTATTTTCCAAGTTTTCATTCTATACACCTCTACTATCTAAATGGGCTTGGAGTGGTATAGTAGTTGGCTGAAACAGTCGTGAAACAGTTTTGAAACAACCAAAAAGTCCATGCTTTTCGATGTTTTGCGAGTGCAGATTCTATTTAAGCAGGTTTTGCGCTATGGAGTAAACCATGAGACTCGGGGTTTTGTTTTCAGGCGGCAAGGACTCGACACTTGCCCTGCACAAAGCAGCAGAAAAAGAAGTAGTCACTTGCCTTATCACTTTACGCTCCAAGAACCCTGAAAGCTACATGTTCCACACCCCAAACATAGACATCACGCAGCTTCAAGCCCAAGCCTTAGGTCTGCCCTTGATTGCGAAGGTGACTGAAGGCAAAAAGGAGGAGGAGCTTGATGATTTGCAGGACGCCATCGCTGAGGCAAAACAAGTTTTCCACATCGAAGGTGTAGTTACGGGTGCGGTGGAGTCCGTTTACCAAGCCGAACGAGTCCAACGTATCTGCAACCGTTTAGACCTGTGGTGCTTTAATCCCCTCTGGAAACACGACCAAAAAGCGCTTTTGGAAGAGCTTGTGGCGGCAGGTTTCAAAGTTATAATTTCAGGAGTTTTTGCCTACCCTCTTGACGAGAAGTGGTTGGGAAAAGAAATCAATGCCGAAATTATAAGAAAACTGGTGGTGCTCCAGCAAGAGGTTGGTTTGAGTCCCTCAGGTGAAGGTGGCGAAATAGAAACCACGGTCTTAGATGCACCTTTGTTTAACCAGAAAATCGAAATCCTCAACTACACCACAGAAGCAAAAGGTAACTCAGGAGTTTTCCGAATCAATCAGGCACGGTTGGCGCCCAAATGATTTTGATTGTTGACATGAACAGCAAGAAGGATTCGCTGGGGTTTTTTGAATTCGTTGCGCCCATAGTTTCAGTGGCAGCCGAGTTAGATGAGTGCGTGGTTAAACACTACGCCGAAGTAAGCAGCCAAGACCTAAGCCAGTGTAGCAGGGTTATTCTTTCAGGCGCGGCGCTAAAGGACAATGTTGCGGCGAATCAACCTGCAAAGTTCATTTGGCTTAAAGAAGTGGACAAACCCGTTTTTGGCATCTGTGCAGGCATGCAAGCCATAGGCACAGTTTTCGGTTCCCAGTTGACTCGTTGCTTGGAAATCGGCATGACACAGATAACCACTCTAAAGGAGAATCCTCTCTTCTCCAGCGTGTTTAGGGCTTACTCGCTGCACAACTACTCCGTGGAACCATCCGCCGAGTTTGAAGTTTTAGCCGAATCAGCCCAATGCGTTCAAGCCATTAAACACAAGAAAAAGCCCTTTTACGGGGTGCTGTTTCATCCTGAAGTGCGAAACGTAGAAATTATAAAACGTTTCATCCAGCTGAAACAGTGAAACAATCAGGCTTTGGTGGCTTGGACTTCAAGCCGCACCATCTTCACTTGCGCCATACCCTTTTCGTCCAAGGGGTATGCGGCGATGTATCTCTCGGCAACTTCGTTTATGAATGAGTCTCTTAAGCTAGTGGGAACTCTTTCAGTGAAGGGCAGCCACGTTGTTCTAATCCAGCCTGCTAAGCCCTCTTTTCCCTTAAGCTTCATGGTCTTCGGTAGCAACTCAACCCGCTCAGGCTTGAATCCCGCTTCACGCAGCCAGACCGTGTACTCTTCGGGACCGTAGAACCCATAGGGGAAAGTGAAGTTCTTAAAGTAAGGCTCACAGGTGTCTTCGCTGATCATTTCTTGAAGAACCGCAATTATTTCTTGAGCGTTACCTTTTCCCGCCATCTGAAACAGCAATCTTCCATGCTTGTCAAGGCTTTCATTTACGCAAGCAAGCACGGTTTGGTGGTCGATAATCCAGTGCAGAGACGCGTTCGAAAACGCAATATCGAACTGTTCGCGAAAAGTCAGTTCTCGTGCGTCCATGCGGAGAAACGACAAGTTGTCGTGTTTGCATTGGGGAAAATTATTGCGTGCAAGTATAATCATTTCTTCGGAGCTGTCGATGCCGACTACTTTGCCGTGTGGCAGGTACGTGGCTAGGAGCGCTGTGACTTTTCCATCGCCGCAGCCAATGTCAAGTACGGTTTCGTTGCCTGTGAGGTTCAGTTTTGGGATGAGCTCTGTTGCCCATTCATACTGATTTGTTGAATGCTTTGCATAATCTTGGGCGTTCCACAAGTAGTTTTGAGTGCTTTCTGCCATGTAACATCCCTTCTTGGGGCGCTTACGGCAACAGTGGAAATGGAGGTTGAATTTAGGTTTTGCCCCACATACATCGGGATTTGTACATCGCTTGCTTTAACTTGCACATGCTTGTTTAATTTCTGCAATTTTGAAAGGCGGTTGAAGTTATTAGGCAGAAGTGCGCATTCATAGCAAACGAAATCGAGGGCAGGAAAAATTGAGTTACAAAGACCGGATGCATCCAAAAGTCAGCAACGCCGAGATAGAAGTTTTCAAAGCCCTAAGCGCAGCAGGCTTAACCGAGAACATGGTGACGCAGAAAACCATCATTTTGAAGTCTACTATTCCTGACTTCTGCTGGATCAACAAACGAAAAATAGTATTCCTAGATGGTGTGCAGGTGCATTCAAAGGATAAAACACAGCGACGCGACGAAGAAATCGACGAATTGCTTGAGCTGCAGGGCTGGGAAGTACTCCGCATACCCTATGACCCACCATTAAGCGAGAAGGGCTTGCAGGAAATCATGGTGGCAATCAAAAAATTTCTGGGTTTTGACGACGAGTAAGCCAAAGCAATACTGCTGTCTTAAAGCGCGCTAACCCATTAAGTGCGCTGCAAAACTGTTGCTGGTCAAGTTGATTCTGGTAAAAAGCCACAAAACCCTTTTGTGATGAATTCTGGAAAAGTATTAAATAACTGTTTTCGACCAGTTTTCAGTGGACAAAGCACCATCGACGAAATGGATCCCTGTGCATGAAGGTTTTGTTCTTGATGGTTCGGCCTTAGTTTCCGTTTGGAGTGACGAAAGTGGGTGACAAACAAATGCCGTCTAAACGCTCGTTCTCAATCATAGTTATTGTTGCAATTGTAATCGCTAGCCTCTTTACAGGTGGGTTGATTGGGTATTTGGCGGGGTATTATCCTAATTCTGGAAAAATCCTCAGCTTGGAGGAGCAGCTTTCAGCCGTAGAGGTGCAGTTGTCATCATTGCAGGCGCAGATTAGCACTCTTCAAACTGAAATGCAAGTTTTGGACAACCTCAGTTACCAAAACTTAACAGCTGCTACCCGCAATATTCAGAACCAGCTCTCAACTATTCAGACCAAAATCAGTGAACTGCAGGCAAAACCCGACACCGCAAGTCAAAACATAACAATCCTTCAAAGCGAAATAAGCAGCCTGCAGAGTCAACTGTCAGCCACCCAACAACAGGTTAATGGTCTTCAAGAAGCAATCAGCCGCCTACAAGAAACGCCCACCATCACTTACCAAAACATAACCTACGTGACGGGCGAACAAGTTTCTCTGAGTCAACTGTTCGAGCAAGTCAAGTCCTCGGTTGTTGTGATTCAGGGGTTACTGCGGCAAACTGACCTTTTTGGGCGCGTTTACTACAGCAAAATTCAAGGTTCAGGCTTCATCTACAACCACACTGGACGCATTGTGGTTCTTACGAACAATCACGTTATAACTGGGGCAATAAACATCACCGTCACTTTCACCACTGGAGCTGTTTACTCCGCAACTGTGTTGGGTACAAATTCTGGAACTGATTTTGCTGTACTCACAACAAATGCCCCTCAAAGCGTTTACAAACCGCTCGAAATAGTCAGCTCCTCAACGTTGAAAGTCGGCGACCCAGTCATAGTTGTGGGCACACCCTATGGCTTAGCGGGTTCGATGAGCAACGGCATAGTTAGCGCTCTAAACAGAACCCTGACAACCACAAGCAACCAAAACACAATATCTAACGTTATACAAACAACTGCCCCCTTGAACCCTGGCAACTCTGGCGGTCCCGTTATGAATTATCGTGGACAAGTGGTGGGCATCGCTACTGCCATAGTTGAGGAATCCCAAGGAATAGGCTTCGCTGTTCCATCAGACTCAATACTGGCGGATATTCAAAGGATACTAACCTAAACAAACGCTTTGGAACTCGCAAAACAGGTTCGAGATAGCTTAAACCTGCGCCGCGTTTCCTGTAGTTTCTGTTTTTGTCTGGGGCAAACTGTTCTCAGTGGTTTGTGTTTTTTCTTTGGGTTCCAGTTTTTTGTCGAAGTATTCGTGGAAGAAAAACCAGAAAGCGAAAACACCTATTGATATGCCTACCCCAAGCGATAGACCCGTTGTTAGAGCTTGTTTTACAGGGTCGCTAAGGGCGGTTATGTCCACCAACATAGCGGTTATCAAGAGCAGGACAATTAGCATGGCGTAACTTCGCAGTCTAGTTTCCACTCGGATTTTGCCTATAATCAAGTTGAAGATTGCAAAGATTACAATTGCGATTACCGCTATGCTGAGGATGCGCGCGCCATAGTAGACACCTTCGTTCATGAGCTGCACGTACTGAGTTCCAAGAAAGAGGTTTGCGATGCTGTAAACGGCAAGCAGAACAACGCCTAAATTAGCTATGAACAAAATCAAGCTGTCAATCTTGAAAGGCAGCGAGAAGCCCGACATTTTTGTGAAGGTTTCATCTATCTTGGTTATTTTTAGGATTTTTCTAAGAGAAAAATTTATGGCTTTAACTGCTACGAAAGCTAACGCTATAATTATGAGTGCCAAGAATATTTTAGGTACAAGCTGCACGATTTCCGATGCAATTTGAGACAGAGTTTCTCTAAACAGGTCAAACAGGTTTCCATCAGCCATTTTAATCCCTCCACAGATTAGTTACGAAATGAATTGCAACTATAGCAAGTGAAGTCACGCTATCCATATCCATAGTATGCGATATATTAAATATAATATTGCTATGATTAACGAGAACGCAAGCAGCCTGACTATGGTTTTTATGGTCTGCTTTGAAATGTCCACACTTATTCTGTATCCTAAAAAGCTGGCAGTGTACAGCACTTGCGAATAGGTGCTTGCGGCGTCTTCAGGAACAACCGCCACTTCGGGGATTGTAACAAACGCGACTATGGTGGAGACAATTTTTATGCCCAGAATTATCAGGAAAATGGCTGTATAGTTTCCCATAGCCAATATGCCTAAAGGTGCAGCCGCAAACTGGGCAGCAGTCCCCAAAATGATAAGCATTAGGCTTGATTTGGCGGCGCCGAACCATTTTGTGTATCCTGCGAAAAGAAATATCCCAACAAAGTTGGCTCCCGTGAAAGTGAAGGCGGTAAAAGCGTTTATGCCTATGTGAACGTCAGCCCATGGGATAAACAGTATTAAAATTGGTCCCAGCAAGTTCAGGGCTAAGGCAATTCTGAGGGTTTTGAACGGGCTTTTTCTCCAAAACAGCGACGCGCCTATGCTTGCGACGGTGGCGGCTAAACTCATTGATGCCACTAACCAATCGGCTCCGTTTAGCTGGGTCATAATAAACGGTGTCCATACTATGCCGATGAGGTTGCTTGCCGACATTAGGATGACGAAAAAGGCAGAGGTTGAAAATATTTTCTCAGGTTGCGCTGTTGCTTTTGGAAATGATGAGCCTTCGACAGTTGACAAGTCCAAAAAGAAGACTAAAGCTGTTGATAACATCCCTAGGAGTGCTCCTGCAAAGAAAATGGAGGCAAATTTAGTTTCTGGCGGGAGAAACGCTAGCAAGAATGCTCCAAAAGCAAAGCCAATTATGCTGGACACGCCTGTTGCCGCGGATCTTTTCGCTGTGACTTCCCGTACGTCTGCTTCGGACAGAGCACCGTATATTGCAAAAATCAAAAAAATGGCGATAAGCGTAGACAGGATGTGATAAAGCGTGAATAACCCTGCAACCATAAAGCTTGTTGTGGCTAATGGCATTATCAACCAGACTACTCTTTCAAAAGCATGAAAAATGACCAGTTTGACCTTTACTCTTTTCACCAAAAACGATATGCGCTTATACAAAAGTACGCTGATTAGCAACGAGGCGCCTGACGCTACGAAAATTATCCAAGATATTTCGTCTAGGCGATATTCCATGGAGCTGAGGTATATTATGAAGAGTCCGCGCGTTAAGGCTATGTAAGCGCCTGCGAACAACGCCTCCAGTATCAGAATCCATTTGAGCCTAAGCAGTGTCTCCAAGGTATTCCACCTCAACCAAAGCGCCGAGTTTTAGTTCCTCAGGAAATTGTAACAAATCAGCTATAGTTATCGCTGCACTCCATAAATATTCTATCTCCCAACAAACCTGCCTTAGCGCGGTTGGCAACGCTTGGAGGCGATGTGAACAATGAACTGGTGCAACTGTTCTTTACTTCTCTTTTTTCGCCACAGGTTTGCTTGGGCTATACCAGAGTCTTTTGCCTTCAACAAACGCCTCTTTACCGTTCTTTTTTATGTTTCGCAGATTCTTCTTGTGCGCATCCCCATGAACAGGGACCAGAAAATCTAGCTCTTTACAGCTCTCAAATGTTTTGCAAAGCCAACAGCCGTCTAAACCTTTCTTTTGAGAACACTTTCTTATTTTGCAGAAAGGCGAACCGCCGCCGTTCATGCAGCCTTTTTTACAGCGAAACTTTACCATTGCTCCGAGAACTTTGTAGCACTCTTCATAGTTCTTGAAGTCTTTACCGAATCCGTATTGAGAAATAAACCCTGCAAACTTGTCATAATTCGTTTTTCTAAGTTCTGCTCTCAGGTCCCTTGCCAAATCTGGGATTTTCCCGTTGAAACCGTGGCAGTCACCACAATAAAGACCACAATACCCAATCAGGTTAGTATCCTGTTTCATCCTGTTCCCTGAAAACAACTATCCCTTTTTGCTCTTTTAAAATTTTACAAAACCAAATCAGCAAATGGCGCCGGGAGAGGGATTTGAACCCCCGAGGCCGTAAGGCCACAAGCTATTTGGTGTTTTGCGTATGCAAAGCATTTCCAGACTTGCTCCCTACCAGGCTAGGATATCCCGGCAACATGTTTCTACGGATTTATGTTTGAGCTTTTTATTATAGTTTCTTCAAGCAACTTAACTCTTTAAAGTTTTATGAGGTTTAAGCAGGTAGTGCATTTCGAAACGTGCTTATAAACTGGAAACTAAATATTGAAACTGAGAACTCGAGGAGTCAGTGGTTATGAAGAAAACAAATCAGCCTTCAAAGGGCGAGAAAAAACCCTGTTTGTGGCTTGATGAACTCAGCACCGTGGAAGCTAAGAAGGCTGCGGATGCGGGCACAGTGGTTATTTTTCCCGTGGGTAGCGTTGAGGAGCATGGTGAGCATTTGCCCCTTTGCACAGACAGCGTGCAGCCTGAGTATGTGGCGCTAGAGGTTGCCAAGAAAACTGGTTGCTTTGTAGTTCCTCCTCTACGGTATGGGATTTGTAATGCTGGGCGGAATTTTCCTGGAACCCTCTCCATAGAGTTTGACTCTTTGTACTTGATTACGCGGGATATTCTTTCCGAGTTGGCGCGGAACGGTTTCAACCGAATAATCGTGATGAGTGGGCACGCTGGTTCAACACATATGGTTGCGTTGAGGCTGGCTGCTCAAAACGTCGTAACACAAAACGCCGTTGTACCGTCCGAGCGAAAGACGCGGATAATGGTTCTGTCGGATTTTGACTTTGCGTTTGAAGTGAAAGCCCCAGATTTACCTGAAAATGACGGACATGCAGGCTACGTGGAAACTTCACGGGTCATGGCTATACGACCCGACTTAATCAAAGCGAAGGGCAAAGCCAGTTTCCCAAACATGCCACGGTTCGAAGTCGTATCTGACCCTGAGAGGTATTTCCCCAGCGGCGTAATGGGCGACCCCACCGATGCTTCCCCGAGTAAAGGCAAAACGATAAACGCCTACGTGATTGAGCAAGTCGCGAAGCTTGTGGACGAACTCCGCAGGGAATAAAACGCAAAAACTCGTTTGACACAGAAGTTTGTTTGAGGTTGTGGCTTTGAGAATAAACAGAAAATACTATTCGGTTTTGTTTGGCTTTCTGGTTTCCCTTACGATGGCTTTCTTTATGTCTTTTATATTAACACTGATAAACGTGGGTTTTGGTCCATATTTTTGGAACGCTTGGTTTCTCTCTTTCGTTTTGGGTTTTGTTGCAAGTTTGCCAATCTCGCTAGTAGTTGTTCCACTAATTAGGAAACTCCTAGACAAAATAACTGTAGCCTAATAGTGAAGAGCAGGTTGCTAACTGGTCGAGAGCCTGCAAACAACGTATCCTTTTGTCTATTTTTGAATGTAGCTACGGGCGCATGCGACGTTTCCTTGCCCAAACGATGACCACAAGCGCAACACATGTAGCTGTAAGAGGCAAAACTATCCAAAACACATCAAAGTTACGTGTGAAAACTGGACTGCCAAAAGTCATTGCTTGAGTTTGGCTGGGTATGATTCTTATGCAGTACACCGAGGGGATTTCCGCTATTTGTTGTAGCGTTTGTTTTTCGACCGTTAGACAAATCGATGGACTATATAGGCTTGCGTAGAAATACGTGTGGGGAATCTCAGACAACTGTGCAACTGCATGTTCAGTGGGTCGATATACTTGGAAAACTTTTCCCGCTTCGTCAGTTGAGATATCTCCAGAAAGCCGCATCGCCTCCTCCACGTCTGACACGTACACTTCTATATAGATGGTTGATTCAGCAGAGTATAGGTATGATTCATCCATTGGAAAAATTTTCTTAGTCCAATCCGTGGTAACACTGTATTCGGCGAGGCGAGATTTCATCTGGTCAAAAAAAGGCATCTGTTGAGAATCTACAGTTGGAGGTAGTTCCTGCGCTACCACAACGTCGATACCCGCCTGTGAGACTGCTGAAACTGCAAACAGACTAAGAAGCAACAGCACACGTATGTGCATGAGGGCTTTTTCCATTCCGTTTAACTCTTTAATGTTGTATTCTAGGTATCTCCTTGGTAGAGAAATACTTAACTCTAAACTTTAGAACACATCGTTCCTACCTGAGAACAGCAGCTTTAATCGCGTTCCTACCTGCAAAGATAGTCTTTTGTGCAGAGATTCTACCTACTCAGGAACTGCTGGGCTATTGTTTTTCTGCTGTTAACACGCGATAGCCACTTTCTATTGCCAAAACTGCACAGTTGCCAAACGCCTCAGTGAAAACTTGGGGCAGGGTTTTTTTGCCGATTTTTGAGCGGACAACCATCTGGAACGTGGCTTTGTTTGCCATGACCGCTGGTGCGCCGCGTATCAGGGCTTCCACGGTTTGCATGCCTGCGCTCACAGGCGGATTCGACAAGACACAGTTAAACGTTAAGTCTTCCACAGGTTCGTACAAAGTGCCATGCCGCACTTCAACATTCGAGACCCTGTTCCTTTTCGCATTCTGTCGAGCTAATAGAACCGCGCGTCTGTTTACATCCGTGAGAAACACTCGAAGTTTTCGGTTAAACGCGCCAACTGCTATGCCGACGGCGCCGTATCCACAACCTATGTCTAAGACGCAGCCTGAATCGGGGAGCTTCATGGACTCGATAAGCACGCGGGTTCCAAGGTCTACGCGTTTGATGCTGAAAACGCTGGAGGCAGTTACGAACTCGAACGGTTTGCCTCTGAGGCGTGTTTGGACTAAGCCGAATTTTGCTTCAGATTTTGGTTGGTCAGCATAATAGTGTTCGGTGGTGTCTTTGGGTTTGGTCATTTTTTGCTGCCACTTTTCCAGACTTTCGGGTACGTGCCTCTGGGCATGAGTACGCGTTCAAGTGTGGCTACTGTGCCGTGGTTCAGGTTTAGGATTTCTTCAGTGGGCAAATTTGCTTTGGCAAGGGCTATGGCTTCACCTTTCAAGGTGAGGATTGCTACGATGGTTTCTTTGTTGATGTGGCTCTCTACCGAGAGAACGCCTGGGGCGGTGAGGTTTGCTCCGTGGCATAGGGCGTCAACGGCTGAGTCTCTAACGATGATTTTTGGGATTAACCCGAACGCGTTTTCCATGGGCTGGATGAATTCGCGTAGAATCTTTGGGTCTTGTTTTTCTTTCCATTCCCCAAAGTAGTAGGCTACGTCGTGGAGGGTTACGTGGGTTTTGCTGTCTTCACTGAAGGGTCCTGCGCGGCTTCGGCGGAGTTCCTGCATGTGGGCACCTACGCCTAGGACTTCGCCAACGTCAAAACAGAGTTTGCGGATGTAGGTGCCGCCTTCGCAGCCAACACGGAAAAGCACGTTTCTGCCGTTGGTTTCGATGTAGTTGATGAAGTAGATGCGACGGGTCCGAATTTGCCTCTTAACCGACGAACGCAATGGAGGGCGCTGGAATATTTCGTCTTCAAATTCGGTGAGGACTCTGCGGATGCGGATTTCTTCGGCGTCGCCGTGAAGTTTCATAACGCAGATGTATTCTTTGCCGCTGTAGAGAAACGCTTGGACAACTTTCGTAGAGTCCTCTAGGGTGATGGGCAAAACACCTGTCACTTTGGGATTTCCCTGGCTAACTTGAGGTTAAGCCTCTAGGGTCCCGCCGTGACCTATGACCTGCAGGTGCAAGAGTTTTTTGGTCCACGCGGCGACTTCGTGGCTGGTTGGTCCAGCTGGTTTGTCGAGGTTTATGGCGCCGTAGCGGATGTAGTCTTCTGCGGGGCGTTCTGCTGGGGTGTGCCCATACTTTGGGTTTGTTTCATCTTCGGCTTTGACGTGGAGTTCACGTTTGATTTCCCATGGGGGAACGGTTCTGGGCATAAGATAATTGCTCCTTGAACGGGAAAAAGAAAGACAGGGAAGTATAAGAGTCTAGTTTATCACGCGGCGGGCTGCGTCATCTCTTTGAGTTTGCCCGCAGCCTCCAAGCTCTGAGTGACTTCTTCGTCTGACGCGCCACGTTTAATTTCAAGTTTGTCTTGGAGGACTGTGATGTGGTTTAGGTTGACTCTTTTACGCTTTACGCCTGTGACCTTTTTGGGTCCAGTAACTAAGGCGAAGCTTTTATCCATAACGTCTATGATAACGCATTTTTTGCCGATTTCTCGTCCGGCTGTTTTTACGCATATTCTGCCGACTTCAACTGCTGGCACTTTCTTTTAGCCTCCTAAATTAAAACGGTAATAATTACCTCTCCGCGCATATTTAAGCATGACACAATTAAGCGAGAATGACCTTTTGAAAATGTACCTTTACAGTTGTGATTCGTCAACAAAGTTGTAACTTTTTGGAGGCAGACACAATCATATTTGGTGCCTATTAGTGATTGTATGCAGAAACCTTTAGGGGGTAGGGTCGCTATTGGCGAATTTTCAGCCCAATAGTATGTTGGATGAACCTTTAATTGGTTAAAAGGAATTTTTCACGACAAAAGTTAAGAGTTACTGGAACTAGTAAATAGTAAAACAGGCGGGCGTATTAGCATTGCAAACCAAAACTGAGCACCCTTATGTCGAAATTAACCCGGAAGTCAGCGGGGGCTCTGCAGTAATATCAGGTACCCGCATAAGAATAGTGGACGTAGCTATAGAATATGAATACCTGAACTGCACACCAGACGACATAGTTAACGCCCATCCACACCTGAAACTGGAACAAGTACACGATGCCCTATCATATTACTACGAACACCAAACAGAACTAGACAACAAAATAAAAGAAGACAAAGAATTCATCCAGAAACTCCGCAGAAGCTCAAAAGGCAGATGATTAACCATCCCTCAAAAAAGCCTCAGCATCTACGTTGATGAAAGCGTCAACGTCGCAGTTGCCGAAGGGCTCAAAAGAAGAGGAATAACTGCATTTTCAGCCAAAGACCTTGACAAACTAGGAATGACCGACAAAGAACAGCTGGAAACTGCCAGCCAAAACAAAGCGGCAATTTTCACACACGACGCAGACTTCCTCAGAATAGCGGTTGACAAAAACCATTCAGGCATAATTTACGCAAACCAACGAAAAATGTCAGTTGGCGAATGCGTAAAGAAACTAAAAGTAATAGCGGAAACAACAACACCCCAGGAAATCAAAAACAAAATAATCTTCCTATAGAAGCACAGTCGTTATTGGCGTTTTTCCCCTTTATTAAATGTTGAAGTGCAGAAAACGGTGGGGGGAGGGGGTAGGTGAAACGATAGGGTCCTATCAGAGGTCAAAAC
>CAYGJP010000004.1:0-32948 GCA_964350175.1 uncultured Candidatus Bathyarchaeia archaeon | reverse complement strand
ACATCAAAGCACCCGTCCACATCCAAGTCTTCGTCACCTTAACTTGTCCCCATTGCCCAGTTGCAGCCGCCATCGCGCACAAACTCGCTGTAGAAAGCGACATGATAAAAGCCGACGTAATTGACAGCACAGAATTCCCCCAACTAGCCCAAAAATACAACGTTATAGGCGTTCCCAAAGTGGTCATCAACGAAAAAGTCGAATTTGTGGGCGCATTCAACGAAGACCTGTTCGCCGAACACGCACTGCTAGGCGCATACCAAACCTAAAAAAATTAAGTTTAAAATGTAAAATAACAAAAGTGATGGATTGAGGTTGAGGCAACCTCAGGCACTTTTTTGTTTAGTGCCCTCCGCAACAGCAACCACCAGAATGACCTGAACTCTTCACGAACTTCTCTGGACTCTTATCAAACGTTGATTTGCAAGAGGCAGCGCAGAAGAAGTAGGTTTTGCCTTGGTAGTCACTCTTGAGCTTCGCGGTTTTCTCATCAACCGTCATGCCGCAAACTGGATCTTTCGCCATACAATTTTCACCTCCTCCTGTACTCTGTGTTCTTAAGCGTTAAACTTTTCGAACTTTAACTTAGCGAACTTTAGCAATGCAGAGTTGCTGACAACGGTTATGCTGCTTATCGCCATGGCTCCAGCTGCCCACATTGGATCCAACAATCCGACCGCTGCAATTGGAATCATGACCACATTGTATGCGAATGCCCAGAACAGGTTTGAGTTGATTTTCCGCATGGTCTTTTTGCTCAGCTCTATGCCTAAAGATACGTCGCGCAGGTCATCTTTTATGAGTACTATACCGCCGGTTTCTTTTGCGATGTCGGTTCCACTTCCGATAGCGATGCCTATGTCTGCTTGCGCTAAGGCGGGAGCATCGTTTATACCGTCGCCGACCATGGCAACAACTTTGCCTTCGCTCTGGAGTTTCTTTATGATTTCGGATTTTTGCCACGGTAACACGTTTGCGATAACCCGTTCAATATTTAACTGCCCGGCGATAGCGTTGGCAGTTTTCTCATTATCACCTGTTAGCATAGCTACCTCCAAATTCATACTCTTTAATTGCTGGACAGCTTCGGCAGCATTCTCTTTGACGGTATCCATAGCGGCTATCACACCCGCAAGTTCTCCGTCTACTGCCAGTATCATAGCGGTTTTGCCTTCAATTTCAAGTTTTGACATGTCTGTTTCTATTTTAGCGGTTTGGATGTGTTGTTCTTGCATGAGTTTGCGGTTTCCAAGTAACACTTTTCTGCCTTTGATAGTGCATTGAATGCCTCGTCCGGGAAGCGCTTCGAATGCTTCTACGTCAGCAAGTTGGACTTGAGCTTTTTTTGCTTTATCAACAATGGCTTCGGCTAATGGATGTTCTGAACTGTTTTCTGCTGCGCCTGCATACGTCAGTACGTCTTGTTCTGTAAAGCCGTTGAATGATCTAACATCGGTTACTGTGGGTTCGCCTTTTGTAAGTGTGCCCGTTTTGTCGAAGACTACCATGTTGAGTTTTCTGGCTCTTTCGACATATTCGCCACTTCTAAGCAAAACTCCATATTCTGCCCCTTTGCCGACTCCCGCTAATATTGCCGTTGGCGTAGCTATCCCCAATGCACAAGGACACGCAATTAACAGCACCGCCAATAATCTAAAGAACGCTTCTGAAAAACCAATCGTCAAGTACGCGAACGTGAACGAGACTGCTGCAACGCTGAAAACAATCGGCACAAACCATCCAACAACACGGTCTGCAAACTTTTGGACAGGTGCGCTTGAAGCCTGAGCTTCTTCCACTAAATGTATGATTTGAGCAAGTGCTGTTTCTTCTCCTACTTTTGTAGCTCTGAATTTTAGCGCGCCCGTTTTGTTAATAGTTGCACCTATTACTTCGCTTCCCACATTTTTCTCTACAGGAATGCTTTCACCAGTTAGTAATTTCTCATCAACAGACGAATAACCTTCAATGACTATGCCGTCGGTCGGTATCTTTTCCCCTGGTTTTACGATTATTACCTCGCCTTCTTGGAGTTCATCTGCTGAAATCTCTACTTCTTGGCCGTCTCTAATGACCGTGGCAATTGTTGGTCTAAGCTCAAGCAGTTTTCTTATTGAAGCAGCTGACTTGCGCCGAATAGTTTCCTCGATATATTTTCCAAGCAAGACAAATGCCAAAATCACAACTGCAACTTCTAGATAACCAGGTTCTCCTGCGACCTCCGGAAAGAATGCTCCTATCGCTCCATAAGTCCAGCCTGCGAGCACCCCTGTAGTTACAAGAACGTCCATGTTGATTTTACGGTTTCTAAGAGAGAAGTATGCACCTTTGATTATGCTGAAACCGGCTATCCACACTATTGGGGTCGAAACTATGAAAATTGCTAAACCGTAAACTGATAATCCGCCGACAAGATTGAGGTACATTATTGTTGTGGCAATTCCGAAAAGTCCCAATATACGAAATACGCCTGCGGCAATTACACCTGCCAAAGCAAGGGTTACTCGGCGTTTCATGGCTTTGAGTTCGCGCTCAGGTGCTGTGTAGACGTCTGCGCATGATTGGCTACAGAAATAATAGGTTCGGTCGCCTATTTTGCGTTTGATGGCTGTTTCTTTGTCTACTGTCATGCCGCATACAGGGTCTCTGGCTGTTTTGCCTGGCTCATTGGTTTTGCTCTCTTTCATTTTACTTGACATGCTGCTCTTCTCTTCTGCTTGATAATTAGTTATTAAGAGTGGATATAAATGTATCTATAAAAGATATATCTTAACCCCGTTAAGATGCTCTCGAACGTCGCCAAGTCTCAGGAAATACGTTCCAAGGCACAAGATTTGCAGGACTGCCGCAGAAAGCCTTTTTTTGGGAGAAAGGAGAAAAGGCAGGAAAAAACAGTTTTCCTCTGCGACAATCTTTCTGCCACTTCCGCCTCGACGTAAAGGCGCATTAGCCCAATATTGCACGTCAGCAGCGAAGACAACGGTTCGCCCGGAGCAGCAAAGTATTGTTGCATTACCTATAAAATACAAGTTTAAATGTATCCTATAAATATATCTTGGCACGGCAGGTTACATCATTATGCCGAATACCGAAATAAACGAGATAGTTTCGGACTTCTCCCGTGTTTACATACTTACAGTACTCTACGATGGACCAGCACACGGCTACGAAATAATCAGCAAATTCAAAAAAACCATAGGCAAAGACATAAGCCCAAGTCTCGTGTATCCCTTCCTAAAGCAGCTGGAGCAGAAAAAGCTCGTTGAGCACACCTTAAAACCCGTTGGCGCTAAAAAAAGGAAAATTTTTGAACTCACCCCTGAAGGAAAAGGCTTTGCCCAGCAGCTCTTTAAGCGCTTCTCTGAACTAATCAGCGTGGCACTGGAGCCTAGCCTTGAAGTTTGTGCGCACTGCGGATGCAAAGTCTACGAAGGTGGTCACACAGAAAAAATCAAAGGTCAAGAGCTCAAGTTCTGTTGTTGCCACTGCGCTGCTTCGTACAAGCAAAGCTTAGGCTTAAAGTAAGTAAGGCTACTCTACGCGTTTTATTATGTGGTACCCAAACTGCGTCTTCACTGGAGCAGAAATTGCACCTTTCTCAAGCGCAAAAGCAGCAGTCTCAAACTCCTTAACCATCTTGCCTCTTGTGAATGTTCCGAGGTCTCCATTTTTCTTCCCAGAGGGACAAAGAGAAACCGATTGAGCGATGACTGCGAATTTTTCGCCTTTATCCAGTCGTGCTTTGATGTTGTTTGCTTCTGTTATGGTTTTGACGAGTATGTGGGCACAGCGAACTTTGTCTGGCATAAACATGCATGAGCAGTTACGGTTAATAACTCTTCTTGCGCTCTACAGCGCCCATAAACTTTAGTGCCTATTCGTGATTCTATGCAGAAACCTGCAGAGGTAGGTCAGGACGCGAGTATCAGCAAAAACGTAGGGTGTGAGGTAAGAAGAACAATGGGGCGTCCATTGTGGGTCTAAAACCCGCGCTCGCAGCTATAACTAAGAACATAACAGTTCAGGTAAACCCCCCGAAACCCATCTTTAAAACCCGTGGTTTTTACAGAAATATTTAGATAGCCCAAACTAATCTGATTACAGAAATGCCACCAGCTAAATTCGCTCAAAGAAAATTCGTTTCTGTTGATCCGTCCAAGTGCACTGGTTGCGGAATCTGCGAGTATGCTTGTAGCCAAGAGAAAGGCGAAATAGCTTCTAATCCATTGCTTTCACGAATCCGCGTTGTCCGCATGAAACCTTTGTTTAACGTTGCTTTGGCGTGCCGCGCTTGCGAAGACGCCAAATGCGTAACTGCCTGTCCCGAAAAAGCCTTGTCACAATGCGAAAATACAGGTGTCCTCATGGTAAGCGACAAGAAATGCAAAGGCTGTGATTGGTGTGTGCAAGCGTGTCCACATGGAGGAATAATGATTCATTCCGACACAGGCTTAGCTGTAGCATGTGACATGTGCGATGGTGAACCGCAATGTGTAGAGTTTTGCCCTGAAGAAGCTTTAGAGCTCGTAGCTACTGACGAAGAAGCAGAAAAACGCATGACCGACACCATAGCAAAGCTGCCTGAAGAAACCGAACGCATAACTAACATAGTCAAGAACAAAGACTGGAAACCCATTTTGGCAGACGCAGAAAAACGATCCGAAAAAGTCTCAGAGAAACTTGAAGCTCTCAGTAAGAAAGGTCAATCTAAGAAGCAGTAACCGCGCAATTGACGGAGCGAAATTCACAAGAACATACCAGAGGCGTTTTGCCTCCCTTTATAGGTTAATCCTTATTTTGAACTTAAAATTTCTGTTTAGCCTTCACGCTGACCAACTTGAAACTGTAGGCATCTGAAGCGAATTTTTGTGTTTTGTTTTCACTTCTTTTCTGCAGCGAGTTTATCCGCCGGAATGGCTGGCAGACTCATTATTTTGATGGTTCCGCGCGAACTCAACTCCATAGAAAGACGAGCAATAGCTTCATTGTCTGGTGCTTCAACGATGTTCACGAAGTCGTAAGGCCCCAAAACGTAGAACTGTGATAGTACTTTAGCGCCGAAAGCCTCAATTTCTCGGTTGACCTCTTTGATGCGTTCAGGTCTTTCTTTGATTGTTTTTTGTCCCTCAGACGTAAGAGTAGAGAGAAGAATATAGATTGGCATAAACCAAGCCTCAAAAAGGTATTCTCGCGGAATCATTTGAAGGTTTCGTGCAAAACCGAGTCCGCGCCAGCAAAGGATGCTACGGTTTGTCTTCGAAGCCTCTTAGGAACTGGTCAATGTCGTGGCCGTTTTTTTCGCCCATGTAACCGCCTTCTAACACAAAAAACGTCTGTTTCTTCAAGGCGGCAATTCTTTTGCCTGTCTCGCGGTAGCTGTTTTCGGTTAATCCCAGCGATGCCAAGTCGCCTGCGTGTGTGTCGAAGCCTGTGGAAACTGCCACAACCTCGAACCTGTCCAAGTCCACCATGCTTAATGCTTTGTCAAGGGTTTCTAAGAAGATTTTTTCTCCACAGTTCGCTGTCAAAGGAAAATTCAGGCTGTTTCCTTCAGAGATGCGTCCTGTGCCTGGGTAATGTGGGTAACTGTGCAGTGAAACATACGTCACTTTTGGGTCGCCTTGGAAAATTTCCTGTGTCCCATTTCCATGGTGCCCATCAACATCCAAAATTAACGTAGCTTTATCGAGTGCTTTGATGGCTATGGCGATGTTGTTGAGGTAGCAGAAGCCACGCGTGTACGCACCCAACGCTGCGCCGCTTTTTCCAGCGTGGTGTCCAGGTGGTCGCATAAGCGAAAAGCCGTTGGTTTTTGCTGCGAGCAGTGCGCCTCCAGCGGAAAGTCTTGCGTATTCGTAGATGTTGTCGTATGCTGGGGTGTCTGGGTCTTCTACGAGGCCTTTTTTGAGGTTCCAGATGTATTCTGTGTCGTGTGCTTTGAGCAGGTCTTCTTCGGTTGCTGGTTGTGGTTCTATGATTTGGTAGCCTTTTTCTTTTAGGATGTCGTGTGCTTTTTTGATTCTTTGTGGTCCTTCGATGTGCCAGCTGCCGTAGTTGAGGCTTTTTTCTGCGTAGACGATTTTTGTGTTCATGGTTCTGCATCCATTATGTAGATAAGTGAGGTTTTTAATGTTAAATACAATCTCATCTTAAAGGTTTAACGTAGCCAGAATATAGGTGAACATGTAGGTGCCTTCGGTTAATCCGTTTGCTGAGTTTCGGCGTGAATGTGAAGCTGTGTTAGCTGATGCTGTGGCGCGTGCGCTTCCAGAAGTCAAAGTTACAGCTTTCCCGTTGGGCAAGCCTTCTAATCCTTCGTATGGGCAGTTGGCTTCGTCTCTTTGTTTTGAGTTGGCTAAGCAGCTTAAACAGAAACCTAACGATTTGACTGGGTTAGTGGTCAAAGCCATAGACAAGTCACATTTCACCTTGATTGAGAAGGTTGAGTCTACAGGTGGCTACGTCAACTTCCACGTGGACTTCTCCAAGTTCTCCACGCTAACCATAGACTCCATACGGGAACTCGGCAAGGAGTACGGTTTTCCCAAGACGGAAACTCCTCTCAAAATAATCGTGGAACACACCAGCGTAAATCCGCTGCACCCTATTCACATTGGGCAAGCCCGAAACCCCATTTTGGGCGATTCTTTGGCGCGCATCCTTCAGTTCAGGGGGCACAGCGTTTCGAGGCACTACTATATTGATGATGTTGGGCGGCAATCCAGCGTGATTGCTTACGGCTACGCGAAGCTGGGCAAGCCAGAGCCCGATGAGAAGGCGGATTTGTTTGTGGGCAAAATCTACACCATAACGAGTTGTTTGGTGGAGCTTAACCGTTTGAAACGCCAGCTTGAAGTTGCCAAGTCCGTTTCCGCCAACGAAGAAGTTGCCAAAATCAACAAGGACCTTAGCGAGTGGACCGCCATAGCTGGGGAACTCGAAGAGAAGCATCCGAAGCTGTTTGCGGCGCTTCTGGCGAAAATCGGCGAAGACGCGAATCCTGAGGAGGAAATTAACAGGCTTAACCGCGCATACGAAGACGGCGAACCCAACGCCAAAAAACTCATCCGCGACGTAAGCGATTTGTGCCTTGAAGGTTTTAGGCAGACCGCGAAGCGTGTGGAGATTTTTTATGATTCGTGGGATTGGGAAAGCGACTTCGTTTGGAGCAGCCAAGTCTCCGAGGTTCTGCAAAAACTGAAGGGTACGCCTTTTGTTTTCAGTGAAGGCGGAGTGTTGGAGTTTGACGCCGACAAAGTGATAAGCGCTTTGGGTTTGAAGGCGAAGTTGGGTTTGCGTGAGGGGCAAGAAGTTCCTCCACTAACGCTTGTGCGTGCGGATGGCACGACGCTTTACACGACGCGTGATGTGGCTTACACCCTGTGGAAGTTCAATCAAGCTGAAAAAGTCATCAACGTGATTGGCATGGAGCAGTCACTGGCGCAGTTGCAACTCAAAATTGCGCTGTACGCATTGGGCTATGCGAAGCAGGCGGAAAGTTTCGTGCATTTTGCTTACAATTTGGTTACTTTTCCTGGTTACAAGATGAGCAGCCGCAGGGGACACTACATCACGTTTGATGAGGTTTTAGACGAAGCAATTAAACGTGCGTACGAAGAGGTTTCGAAGCGCTCACCATTGTTAACAGAAGAGGAGAAGCAGCACATCGCCAGCTTCGTGGGCATCGGAGCAGTGCGTTACGCGCTGGTGGATGTTGACACTGGGAAACCTGTGGTTTTCACTTGGGACCGCGTGCTGAACTTTGAAACCAACAGCGCACCATACGTGCAGTACACCCATGCAAGAGCCTGCAGCATCCTGCGCAAAGCAGCCAAGACACCTAAGAAGCCAACATGCGAACTGCTAAACGAGCAACTGGAGCATGACCTCGTTTTGGCTTTGGCGAGTTTCCCAGACATGTTCATCGAAGCCGCAGAATACCTCAAACCCAACATGATTGCAGATTACGCGAATGCCTTAGCGGACAAGTTTAACACGTTCTACAATGCCTTGCCAGTCATAAAGGCGGATTCGCCTGAACTGTGCGACGCACGCTTAGCCCTAACAGACGCAATCCGAACAGTACTGAGTAACGCGCTGAACCTGATTGGGGTTGTCGCACCAGAAAAAATGTAACCACACAAGACTGCTGTAGCATTTGCCTTTACAGAAGGCAATATCTGCCTTTTGTTAGTTCCAAAAGTTTTTTTGTTCCCTTTGCGGAACAACCTGTTCCGTAATAAACAACTAATACCCTTCAGATGTTTATTTAATGGCTGAGCAGTATGAATAAGCCTGTCTTTGTAACCATTATTCTTGTTGCACTTGCAGCTTCCCCCATTTCAATTATCCCTTCTGTTTTGCCTGCAAAGGCAGCTGGCAATGCATGGGTTCCAAAAACGCCTTTGCCTATTTTAGTAAAAGATTTTGCGGCTATTGCGGTAAACGGGGAAATATACGCTATGGGTTACAACTACACCTACAACAACGACACTAACACCTATAGCGCTACGACATACAACTATGTCTATACTTTAGACACTGACACATGGGCTTCAAAAACACCTATGCCCATTAACCAAAGCGAATTTGCCATAGCTGCCTACCAGAACCAGATCTATGTGATAGGCGGCTGGATCAAGTGGGAAACCCCCTCAATGGTAACAACCTACGTCACTGGAACAACTCAGGTATATGATGTAGCCAGCGACAGTTGGGAAACTAAAGCCGCAATGCCTTGCGCACGAGGTAACCTTCAAGCAAATGTTGTGGAGGGCAAAATTTACCTTACAGGCGGCAGGCTCCAAAATGGTGCTGATTCAAACATTAACCAAGTTTACGACCCATCAACTAACTCGTGGACTGAGATGGCTCCACTACCAACACCTGTTTCTGACTATGCTTCAGTTGTTGTTGACAAAAAAATATACATAATAGGCGGAGGCCGCGGAGGCAACAATGGAAATGCCCTGAACTTGGTGCAAATTTATGACACAGAAACTAACACTTGGACCTACGGTGCGCCTCTTCCAGTTCCTGCAGGAAATGCTGCTGCCGCCACAATTAAAGAACAATATTCAAAAATCTATGTTCTTGGCATTTCCAACGAATATTTTGACGTTAACAGTACCGCTATGTTGCAGATTTATGACCTGCAAACAAATAGCTGGACTACAGGAGTTTCAATTCCTGCTCCCGGATACATCAGCTTCTCTATGGTAACCATAAATGAAACATTTTATGCCATAGGCGGCAGACCCTTTGCATGGTGGATTCCCGGTCTTTTTTCAACAATAAATACACAATATTTTCCACTGAGCCCCGAGTCAACTACAATTTTACCTGCACCTACTCCATCTCCAACCCAATCGCCTACAGCAACAAGCACACCTACCCCTTCAGATAGCTCTTCAACATCTCCTTCAGCTTCATCACCAACCGAACCTGCAACACCTTCGCCTTCAACTACGCCAGAAGAACCTGCCTCAAACGATCTTTACCTAGTTGTCGCATCTGTGATCGTCATCGTTATAGTGGTTGCCATCGCAGCAGTGTTCCTAAGAAAACGCAAGTAAAACCAATTTTCTTTTCTTTCTTTGTGAAAGAACGCACCGGCAAAAGAATGAAGTGCTGAGTGGGCTCTGGCGGTTCCACCTAAAGCGTGGTAGCAACAAAGGTTTTTCAACTCTCTCCAAAAATCCTTCCGTTTGCCAAAGCCCCAGCAAACTCTAAAACAATCCGTGGTCTATTTGCCGGTAGAATCTATATAAAAGGGGGGTATAGTTTGCAGAGCGCAACAGAGTGCCCACCATAAAATAACAAAAAGTAACAGAAAATAATCAATTTGTTTTTCTAAACAAGCCACAAAAACCTTTTACTGGTATTTGCTTGTTTCTGGCTGCACAACCAAGGCACAACCAAACCAGACCCAAACCAAACCCCAACCAAAAAACACAACTCACCACACAAAGCCCAAGAAGTAGATGTGTATAGCAACCAAACTACAACTACAAACAAAAAACAAACAACCAAACAAAACTTACGTATCTGCTTTTTACTATCTGCACAACCAACACAGACCCCAAAGTACAACCCAAACACAAAACCCAACCCACAAAACAACTTCTAAGTAGTTGATGAAAATAGGAACCAACTCATCAACAACAACTAAACAAAAAACAACCAAATTATACTTACAGCTGCTTTGTCGGAAATAAAAAATTTCAAATACCACCCCATTTATCACATCACAGCAAACAGGTGCACATTAATGAGTGACTCATACTTCAAAAAGAAACTTGAACCCATCAAGGTCAAGCCCAAAACCGTCAACGAGCTCCTAACCGCCATGGCAAAAACCGCCTACCAAGGCAGAAAACTAGGCGAAGCCGTCGACGTCTGGGAAAACATGGTTAAAGAAAAAGACCTCACCATAGTCATGGGCTACGCAGGCTCCATGAGCACCGCAGGACAATGGACCATCGTAAACTGGCTCATCGAAAACCGCTTCATCGACGTCCTCGTCTCCACAGGCGCCAACGTCAGCGAAGACATCGTAGACGCCATGGGCTTAGGCTACTGGCAAGGCAGCCACATGGTCAAAGACGAAGAACTCCTCGAAGCCGACGTCAACCGATACTACGACGTCTTCGGCAAAGAAACCGACTACCGCAAAATGGAAGAACTCATAACCGACTTCGTCATGACCCTCAAAACCGACATCCACTACGGCAGCTCAGACTTCTTCTACCTCCTAGGCAAGTTCCTAAGCGAGAAAAAAATCCCCGCCATAGCCGCAACAGCCTACGAAAACGGCGTCCCCATCTTCAGCCCAGCCTTCCTAGACAGCGCCTACGGCGAAACCATCCTTATGGCGAAGAACCAAGGACACAAAATCGTAGTTGACTCAGCCAAAGAATTCGACCAGTTCGTCAGCATAGGCACCAAAACCAAAAACATCGGCGTCATCTACATCGGCGGCGGCGTCCCCAAAGACATAACCCAACTCATCGCCATATCCGTCTCCCCCATGACCAACGACCAAGGCGTAGAAGGCAGAGACGGACACCTACGCAAAGGCTTACAGGAATACTACTACCCCCACAAATACGCCATACAAATCACCACCGACTCACCCCAATGGGGCGGACTGTCAGGTTGCACGCTAGAAGAAGCCATAAGCTGGGGCAAAATCAACGCAGACGCAGGAAAACGCGCCGTCTGCTACTGCGACGCCACCATCGCACTGCCACTGGTAACCCACGCACTGTGCGAAAGAGTGAAAAAGAAACGCAAAGGGCCAGACATGACCTGGCTCTTCAAGGGACTCTAAAAACCCTTTTTTATTTTTTGTTTTTGCCCAGTTTGTTGAACAGTGCGCCAGCCATAACAGGCAAAATCACTGAAGCATCACCTTCAACCATAATGCGTCTGGCTTTCTCGCTGATTTTTCCCCACGAAACCGCTTCCCGCGGTCTAGCGCCGCTGAGGCTGCCATCCCACTCGTCTGCCGTGCTCACGTAAACCACAAAGTCTAAGCCGTCTTTAAACTGGTTCCACCAAATCGTATGATGCTTTGAAATACCCCCGCCAACAATGAGTGCCCCTGACTTCTTGGCGTCAAAAACAATATCGTTTAGCTGCCCTGAATCTTTAAGCAAGTTAAGCCTGAAATCGTGGTCTTGGCTAAACATCCAAGTTTGGTAACCCACGGCGCCGTCAGTGATGCCTGGCACGTAAACGGGTATGTCGTTTTTCGCTGCCCAATACAGAATCGACGATTCATTACAGCAGCGCTTCCCAATTTCCCGCGTAAGTTCACTGCCTGAAACTTCCCGCTTGCCCTCTTTATACAAATCCGAAAGCAACCCCTGCATCTTCTCCTCAATCAAGGTGCCGTAGCTGTCGTTGGGCACCAACACGTTACCCAGACGGTTCACGCCCTGCGCATGCAGCTTAGAATCGTTCATAACAAAGCTGCCGCGGTAATAGTTGCGCCAGCACCTTGCCATGTCATGATCCAAAGTCCCACAAGAAGTAATCACAACATCCACAAGTTTCCTTTTAACAAGCTCTTTGAACACTCCACGCGTGCCTGTAGCAACAAGATTGCCCGTGAACGAGAGAAACTTGACGCAGCCCTTAGTTTTCATCATGTCTTCAAGGATGTTCACGCCGACAGCAAGTTTACCCGCGGTGAAACCCCACGCCTGCTCCATCTGGTTAACCAGTTCAGTCACGGACATGTCTTGGGGGAACTCGTAATCTTTAATGGCTTCTTTCAATATTCCCAATTCTCCTTTGTCTGCTCTCTACTGTCATGTGAATGGTGGGTTAAAATAAATAGGTGTCGAAAAACACCGCCACCTTTCAGCCGCAGCTACTCGCTTAGGTAATTGATGATTTTCGCGTACAAGTCTTTGTCCCGCAGATCCTCGTAGCCAGCATAGATGCTTGGGTTATCATTCACCTCAACCACCACGTAGTCACCGTCAACCTCCTTGAGGTCTACACCGTAAAGACCTTTGCCGACTACGCTGCAGGCTTTCAACGCCACATCCTTGAGCCTCTGCGGCACATCATCCTTCTTCAAAGCAACCGTTCTGCCCCAAACCACCGTGGGTTTACCTCGAAGCTTAGCGCCATGCTTCCATTTACCTTTGGGAATCATGTACTTGCAAACATACAAAACCTCATTGTTCAGCACGCCAACTCTCCAGTCAAAAGCCGTCGGAGTAAACTTCTGCACGGCGAGTACGTCGGATTTCTTGAAGAAACGCTTCGCCACATCGCGGAAGCTGGTTTCGCACGCTGCCTTCTCCACGTATCGGCTGAAGCTGGTGTAGGGCGCTTTTATCACCACAGGCTTGCCCAGTTCGCGGAAGACTTCTGAGATTCTTTTGTGGTGCAACTCATCCTTACTCAAAAAGACAGTTGGGATGCGAGGCACATTGTACTTCTCGAACAAGGCATACTGGTGGATTTTGTTGCCACAAATCGTTATGCTCTCAGGGTCATCCACCACTTTTAAGCCGAGCTCCCAAGCCGTTTTAGAAACAATATAAGCCGTAAACAACGGGTCGGTGGTTGCCCTTATGAAAACCGCATTGTACTTAGGTATCTCGGAGATGTCTTCGCGGAACAAGAAGTGGAATTCATTTCCAGATTTTTCAGCCGCACGCTTAAAGTTTTGCAGTGCAGCTTCCTCGCGAGGATCAGAAAAATTATATTTCTCAACAAAACAGGCAATTTTAGACACTAAATGGTTCTCCTTGCTCAGAAATGAGCGCAACCTCTCTGCTGATTGCTTTCAAATCGTTTGGAGATAACTCTATTTTAGTTAAGGGTTGCATACCGCAAAGGTACGCTTTGCCTTCAACTTTCTGGACATGTAGCCTACATACTGGAATCTTGAACAACTCGTAGACTTTTTCCGAGATTTTCTGGGTCTCCTCATCTTCGTCGCATTTGCCGAAAAATGACTTAACCGAAACCATCTCACCTTTAAGCGGCTGAGCACAAACCGTGAACTTGTAGTTCATGCCCAAACTTTTCATCGCCCGATACAACGCACTCCTATTCGCTGCCGTCTTGAAACCGTTATGGATGAAGGGGTTGACGGCAAAAACCACCACTGGAAAACCAAGCTCAGACATTATCTTCTTCACCGAATCCGTCACCACAAACGGCAACGTCTGAATTCCCGCCTTTGCGGCGCGGAGAAGCAGAATCGGGGTTCGGCTGGAATCTATAATGTTCTCGCATGACGGGATAACTTTGTTGCCCAAAACTTCCGCATGCAACGAAACATAGTATCCTGTTTTCAGGTAGCGGTAATCATCGTTTAAGTTGAGTGTGGTGTCTTTGATTGTAGCATCTAAAAACGTTGCAGGCTTCATTACCTGTATGCTTTTTGTTGTTAGGTCGATACTTGAGACGACCAACACTAATGTAACACCAGTAATCGAAAGGCGATATCCCTGTAGTCATATTTAAGATTAACTGTGTCAGAAAAGCCTAAACCCAGTGGTTTTCAGGTGCACTTTTGTGCTGTTCACAGACTATACCCTCTCCATAAATAGACTCAGCGTAAGCTGACTCAGGTTAGGCTGCTGGTGGGTTTTTCTTTACGCCGTTTTTCATCATGTACAAGCCTATGGTCATGAAGATGGCGCCGCCTGCAATGAAGGGAACAACATTAAGCCACATGCTGATGGGATAGTTGTAGCTGTACGGCTGATTGCTGTAGGTCACGTAGGTTAAATAGCTGGAAATGGTGCTCCAAATCGCTGTGAAAAAGGCGAATAAAGCTAAACCGAAAATGAGTAAACCAATCCAGAAAACGTTATTTTTTTCTCCCTCAAACACTTGTTGCCACCGCCAGTTTAAGCATTAGGGTGATTTTGCTTTTAGATTTTTCCCAAGGGCAAATGGTGGTGCGGTCTCCGGGATTTGACCCCGGGTCATGAACTTTGGGAGGTTTAAGAATTGATATTTACTGTATTCATGCAGCGAGAAAACGTAAGGGACCAAGGCAGAAAGCATTATGGTTTAGGGAAGCGCGCTCTGGAACCAACGCCATACGGGTGTGATTTTTATGGTTTTTCCAGATATTTCTATCTCATCCTCTTGGTCGAAGGTTAATATCAACCCTGTTGGCAGATCAAACTTTTCTAGTGCTTCCATTAAGCCGTCAATTTCCCTCGCCTTATTGTCTTCATTTAGTTTATAACAAACTTGAATAGCCTCTGTGATAGCGTTTTTTTCTTTCACTAGAAAATCGCATTCCTTGTCTTCTCTGAAATAAAACACTTCTTTTCCGGCTCGTCGAAGCTCCAAGAATACGCAGTTTTCAAGCATTCTTCCCTTATTTGATGAAAATGCAACCGAGTTTGTCCCCGCCAGTCCGTTATCTATAGAATATGCTTTTTTCGGATTTACTGCTTGTTTCCTTAAAGAATAGTCAAACTTGGAAACCGTAAACAAGAGATAACTGTCTTCTAAATACGAAACAAAAGCTATTGCGCTGTTGGTGGAGCCAAGACCGAATGTTTTCGCTAGGTTGTTGTATGAAAACTCCAAGCCAACGTGCGTAGTCAAAAAAAGCGCCATTTCCTTTATAGCTTTTGGACTTCTGAGCTTGTGCCGCACAACAATATCTCGCATAATTATGTCATTGAAAAGCTCATGAAGAATCTCACTCCTGCCATATTTCAGGTACTCAGGAAATCCGCCCTTTTGCATGTATTCCCCAAAAGACTCCGCTCCTGCCTCACTTGCAGTAAACTTGAGAAACTCGCAATAAGAAAACGGAAAAAGTTCGCGCCTCAAGTGCCTTCCTGTAAGTCTCGTCCCAAGCTCTTTGCTTAGAAGAGACGCGTTTGAACCTGTAATCAGGAAATGTTTTTTCTTATCCAGCATTGTCCTTACGAAAAGCTCCCATTTTTCGACATTCTGAACTTCGTCAAAGAAGTAATAGTCACTTTCGCCGTATTCTTCTCTGAAGATTTCATCCAGCTTCTGGAAATCGCCCACTTCGAAGCTTGTTGCTCTCGGATCCTCTAGGTTGAAGTAGTAGGGGCTATTGGTTGTTTTCATAACTTGCCGCAACAGAGTGCTTTTCCCGCAACGCCGTATGCCCGATAAGATTATGGCAAAGGGCAGGTTCAGGTCTATTTTTTCGGTAAGAGTTCTATCTATACCGTACTCTGAAGACTCGAGCTCTCTTCGTTGTGCTCTGACTATGCTTCTTAACGTTTCTTTCAGTATCACACCACAAAAGTATGCATTACTAAAATATAAATTTGTGCATTACTAGTGCATGATGTGATATCTCACAAACCAAATCCTTCTCAAACAAGGTTGAGCTCTTAACCGTAAACGGACCTCTGGAATTCAACAATAACAAAACCCCGCCATTTTGAAGCGGGTTCTTTCTGGAAGAAGCAATAGGTGCGGTCTCCGGGATTTGAACCCGAGTCGTCAGCTTGGGAAGCTGATGTCCTACCAAACTAGACTAAGACCGCACAATTTCCTGCAAGCCACTGTGGTTACTGCATAGGGATAGCTCCTTGGATATAGAAACTTTACTGTCAAGACCTTTTTGGGGCACGCTGTTAAGGTTTATTTCAGTAGTCTATTTGCGTCCACGCTGTAGCCGCAGGCAGTTAATTCCCTTATCAAGGACAGTTTCCAGCTGTCGCGGTCATCAAACGCAGTAAACCGAACGCCTTCAAAATCGGTGGGCACCTCAAAATTCTCAAATTCCCTGTAAAAGACAAGCACATGGTCTTTGCCAAGGCGCCCCAAAAAGAAACCAAGCTCAAAAACCACATCCTGCGCTGGTCTAAGCTTCCGCTTTGCAGGCTGGTCGTTTTTGGCGTAGGTGAAGTCGTCAGGAGACAGCAAAACCACGGCGAAAGAAACATCCGTATAATCCGCAAATTTTTCAACTATTTTCCTGCCTTGACTGGGCTGCTCGCGCATAAGCACAGGTGCAAGCCCAAGCTTCCCTAAAGCGCCTATCGTTGCCTGCTTCATGTCTTCGTCGCTTCCGTGAATGACGAATATTCTTCTTCGCATATTCACAGAAGCCCCCACCGTAGAAGACAAACCACTGGCTACAGACTTCTTGTCGGTTGGGGTCAGGAATTTTTCAGTGTAGAGATACGCGCCTTTCACTTTGCCTTTGCCAATGCTGTCCATGACGAATTTTTTGTCTTTGCAGGTCGCTATGGTTTCTTGGTTGGGTAAAACTAGTTTGTCAGCGTTTTCATAGGACCAGAAGATGACAACTTTCGCTGCTTTTAAGGGGCTGAGGAGTCTGCCCATGAACCAAAACGGCTGACCTGCCGTGAAAGGTGTGACGAACGTGCGCACAAGTTCTTCTTCAGAAACGTTAAACCGTATGCCTGACTTCTCAGGGTCTTCGTATTCTATGTAGATGTGGTATTTTGGCGGGTTCACTTATAGTCAACTGCATAGTCAACGTGCGTCTGCACACAAAAACCTTGCCGTACTTTTCACTTATCTGTGGTCTGTTCTTTTTTGGGAACAGTTTGTTCTTTAGTGAGAGTTAAAAGGCACTTGAGACTAATCAATCTCTGAGCATAATGAACAGACGAATAGCCTTAACAGCAATCGTCATATCAGCACTCTTATTCTCATTAGTAACTGGAGTACAAGTTGTTAAGGTGGCAAAAGCAAATTTTTACAATCCTAGCCAAACAACCATCGGCATGACTTATCCAGAAAACAAAACCTATCAACAGAGCAGTATTCCTTTACATGTTGGAGCTTGGACACCAGACAATTTCTGGATGACTGAAGGCGGAATAGTCTGGGCGGGTTACAGCATAGATGGACAACCAAACGCTACAATAATCTTAGTGAAGGAGAAACCTGAGCAAATGGGCGGCAATTTTTATTTGGGTACCTTTGTGACGGGTTTGGTTGATGGTTCACATAATATAACCGCGTATGTAGAAGACAATTTTGGTCGTTCTGTTTCTACTAAAACGGTGTACTTTACAATAGACACTACTTATCCAAGTGTATCCGTTATCTCAATGGAAAACAAAGCAGGCATCATAAATCTGAACTTTACTGTCAATGAAGAAACTTCATGGATGGGCTACAGCTTAGACGGGCACGCAAACGTGACCACACTCGGGAACATAAGTCTATCAGGTTTGGCTGACGGCTCACACAACATAAGAATCTACGCCAATGATACAGCTGGAAACATAGGAAAATCGGATGTTCTTTTCTTCAGTGTAAACACTCACCCTATTTCTTCACCAAGCCCTATTCCAAGCATATCACCCTCTCCAAACATGACGTCCTCAAGTTATCCAACAGAGCAACCGACACTAGAGCCTAGCCCAACAGCATATGATTTTCAACCCGAGATTTTTACACAAACATTGCTTCTGTATGGTGCAATAGCATTTGTTGTTGGGGCAGTGTTGCTGGCTTACTTCAGTAAACACAAACCCAACAAGAAACCCGCCAAGAGTGGTTAGTAGCCTCATTTGTCAACAGTAATTGTTATCTCCTACTAACCCAAACAAATAGCACACAGGAGAAACAACCCGCCATGCCCAAAAACTACACCTACACCGACGCAGGCGTCAACCGTGAACAACGTCACGAATCCAAAAAAGCCCTCGACATGCTGCATGAAACCTACAAGTACAGCCGCTTCGGACCCGTCACCCACCTCCCATACAGCAACATATTCCAACTCACAAACGACAAATTTTTAGACTTAACCATTGAAGGTGTCGGCACCAAAGTCCTCCTTGCACAACTCGCCGACAAATACGACACCATAGGCGTCGACGCAGTCGCCATGGCGGTAAACGACGTCATCCGTTCAGGCGCAGTACCGCTGGCGATTTCGGATAATATTCATGCGCAAGCCAGCAACCCCAAACTCGTAAAAGCGTGGCTCGAAGGCATAACGGAGGGCGCAAAACAATCCGAGTGCCCCGTGGTCAGCGGCGAAATAGGCGACGTCGCCGAAATCATAAACGGCATCTCGGAAGGCGCAGGCTTCGACATGATAGTTGCAGCCATAGGACAAGTCGCCAAAGACAAAATCATCACGGGGTACGGCATCAAACCCGACGACCCCATAATTGCCCTGCCCAGCAGCGGGTTGCACAGTAACGGCATCACGTTGGCAAGGAAAATTCTTCTCAAACAGTGGGGCGGAAAATACGCACCCCACGACACCCCCGACGGGTTAAACAGGGACATAGTCAGCGAAATGCTGGAACCCACCAAAATCTACGTCAAACCCTTCCTCAAAGCCGCCGAAGCCGTCAAAATCAAAGCCGCCATACACATCACAGGAGACGCCTACCTCAAATTCAACAACCTCGCCAAGTACTCACAGGGCATAGGTTTTCAATTCAACAACTTTAAACCGCAGCCCATCTTTGGTTTGCTTCAGAAAACCGCCGCTGAACTCGGCTACACCATAACCGACGAAGAAATGTTCAAAACCTTCAACATGGGCTGGGGCTTTGCTATAATTGTTGACAAAGCCGACAAAGACCAAACCTTGGATGTATTGGAGAAAGCAGGAGCGCACCCCGAGCAAATCGGCAAAGTAGTTGGTACCCCACAGGTCACGGTTCAACACCAAAACAAGAAACTAAACCTAACATGAAACTTGCCGAGGAAATGGCGAAAGCGTTTAAATCTCCACACTTCAACACTTAAGCCATGAAATACCGCGCCAAAATCGAAGTCAGCCTCAAACCAGGACACACCGACCCCGAAGGCAACACCACGCAGCGTCTTCTAAAGGAACTAGGCTATAGCGTAGACGCCGTCAACGTAAGCAAAACCTACAACATCCAAATCGAAACCACCACAGCAAAAGACGCCCAAACCAAAG
Organism: uncultured Candidatus Bathyarchaeia archaeon; assembly: GCA_964350175.1. Taxonomy (GTDB): domain Archaea; phylum Thermoproteota; class Bathyarchaeia; order Bathyarchaeales; family Bathycorpusculaceae; genus JADGNF01. Next base: position 13,540 of record CAYGJP010000004.1, on the reverse strand, counting down.
CCGAAGAAATGGCAAAACGCCTCCTAGCCAACCCAACCAAAGACAACTACACAATCACAATCGAGGAGCAAAAATGACCCTCAGCAGCCTCTACCTCCGCACAAACACCCGCTTCCACATGCACGAAATCAACCTCCAAAAAGCCACTGACCAACAACTCCAAGAACTGAGCAGTGAACTCGGTTTAGGCTTGAACCTGCAAGAAATGAAGCAAATCCAAGCCCACTTCAAAACCAAAAAACGCAACCCAACTGATGTGGAACTGCAAATTCTCGGGCAAACCTGGAGCGAACACTGCTGCCACAAAACCTTCAAAGGCAAAATCAAACTGAACGGCAAAGAAATCAACAGCCTATTCAAAACTTACATAGCCAAAGTCACCAAAGAACTCAACCCAAAATGGTGCATCAGCGTCTTCGAAGACAACGCAGGCATCATAAGCTTCGACAAAGGCTACGGCATAGCAGCCAAAGTTGAAACCCACAACCACCCTTCCGCTGTGGAACCCTTCGGAGGAGCAGCCACAGGCGTAGGCGGAGTCATCCGTGATGTTCTGGGCGTCTGGGCAGACCCCATCGCCTGCACCGACGTTTTAGGTTTTGGACCATTAAATTACGATTATACTAAGCTTCCCGCAGGAGTGAAGCATCCCAAGTACGTTTACATGGGCGTAACCGCAGGCATAGGCGCCTACGGCAACAACATGGGCATCCCAACCGTCAACGGCGCCATCTACTTCGACGACTCCTACACAGGCAACGTCGTTGTCTACTGCGGCTGCATCGGACTTTTACCCCTTAAGAAATACAAGAAAAACGCCCAAGCAGGACACCTACTCATTTTGGCGGGTGGAAAAACAGGGCGCGACGGCATCCACGGTGTCACCTTCGCCTCGGCGGAACTCACCGAGAAATCTGAAGAAATCAGCCGCCCCGCCGTGCAAATCGCCGACCCCATCGAAGAAGAAAAAGTGAAGCGCGCCATCATAGAAATCCGTGACCTTGAACTCGCCTCAGCAATCACCGACATGGGCGGCGGAGGCATGTCAAGCGCCGTCGGAGAAACCGCTGAACGGTACGGCTGCGGCGCCACAGTCGACCTCGACAAGGTGCCCTTGAAGTATGCGGGTTTGGCTCCGTGGGAAATCTACGTCTCCGAATCCCAAGAACGCATGCTCATAGCTGTTCCACCCGAAAATCTTGAAAAAGTTGTGGCGATTTTTGAGAAGGAAGATGTGGAAGCCACCGCCATAGGCACACTCACCAAAGAAAAACACCTGCAACTCCGCTTCGAAGGCGTCACCGTTGTCGACATGGCAATGTCGTTCCTCTTCCAATCCTTAGAAAGCACAAAAACCGCAACCTACGAAACCATAAACCTCGAAGAACCAACGTTACCCGAAACCACAAACCTCACCCAAACCCTACTGCAACTACTCGCGGCACCAAACATCGCTAGCAAAGAGAGCGTTGTGCGCACCTACGACCACGAAGTCAAAGGCAACACCGCACTGAAACCGTTGCACGGCGAGTACGCTGGACCCAACGACGCCGCAGTCATAAAACCTTTGGATAACTCATGGAAAGGCATCGCCATATCGTGCGGCATGAACCCAAACTACGGCAAAATCGACCCCTACTGGATGGCCGCTTCAGCCATAGACGAAGCAATCCGAAACAACGTCGCAGTGGGCGGACGCAGAATCGCCTTGCTGGACAATTTCGTTTGGGGCAACCCTGAAAAACCCGAACGCTTAGGCTCGCTGGTGAAAGCCTGTGAAGCCTGCTACGACTACGCCTCAGCGTTCAAGGCGCCGTTCATTTCTGGAAAAGACAGCCTCTACAACGAATCCCCACTGGGGCCAGTTACGCCAACCCTGCTCATCACCGCCGTCGGCATCGTCCCCGACATACGCTCAACCGTATCAATGGACCTGAAAACACCCGGCAACCTACTCTACTTGGTAGGCAACACCTACAACGAACTGGGCGGCTCAGAATACTACAAACTCCAAGGCTGCCTAGGCAACTCCGTCCCCAAAGTCCGCGCGGCGCAAGCCAAGAAAAACTTCAAAGTAATCACCAAAGCCATAGACGCTGGAATCGTAAAAGCGTGCCATGACCTGTCCGAAGGCGGCTTAGCAGTGGCAGCAGCGGAGATGACTATGGCAGGCGGCTACGGCGCAGAACTGGACCTGAGGAAAGTCCAAGGTGAAGCGCTAAACCGTGACGACTTCGCCCTGTTTGCGGAGTCAAACAGTCGTTTCCTTGTGGAAGTTGCAGAGAAGGACCGGCAGGCATTTGAAGTGTTGACAAAGTGGAAAGGATCCAGCGCGATTGGCAAAGTCACCAAAAACCAACGGCTCCTAATCAACGGGTTGCGCGGTTCGGTGGTTGTTGATGCGACGCTTGCGGATTTGCGTGCCAGCTGGAAACGAACCCTAAGCAGCGAGGTGTAACAAGATGAAACTCGAAGAAGTACGTGTCTGTGTTATGCGTGTGGGCGGAACCAACTGCGACGTCGAAACCGAACGTGCCTTCCGCGAACTGGGTCTCCAAGCTGAAACCCTACACCTAAACGAACTCGTCAAACGAAAAAACCTCATGGACTACCACGTTCTGGTTTTCCCTGGAGGCTTCTCCTACGGAGACTACGTACGCGCAGGCGTCATATTTGCAAGGCGACTCTACGCGAAACTTGGCAAAGAACTCAAAGCATTCGTGGAAGATAACCGACCCATACTGGGGATATGCAACGGCTTCCAAGTGCTCGTCGAAGAGGGGCTGTTGCCTGGTTTTGAACCCATGAGTGCCTACCCTGAAGCGTCGTTGGCTGCGAATATTCCGCAGGGCTACAACTGCCGCTGGGTCCACCTCAAACACGAAAGCAAAGGCAACTGCATATTCACCAGCAGCATTCCACAGGGCAAAGTGCTCCGCATCCCCGTTGCCCACTCCGAAGGACGCTTCCTTTTTCCCAAAGAGCAAGAGCAGCAGCTTCTGGAGCGCCTCTACGAGGAGGATATGCTGGTTTTCCGTTACTGCGACGAACACGGTAACTACGCCGAAGGACAATACCCGACAAACCCGAACGGCAGCTTCCACGACATAGCCGCCATCTGCAACAGCCAAGGCACCATATTCGGTTTAATGCCCCACCCCGAACGGGCACTATACTGGTGGCAGCAGCCTGACTGGACCCGCCAACCCCAGATGCCCCAGTACGCTGATGGAAAACTCGTCTTCGACGGATTGCTGGACTACTTAGCCAAGAAGCTCTAAATCTTTAGCGTACGGCAGACTTGTACGTGCCCCCAGCTTCATTACGCATCGCGATGCCACAAAATTGCCGATTTTTCCGCATTCGAGAAGGCTTTTTTTGTTCAGCAACCCATAGAGGAAGCCTGCGTTGAAAGCGTCTCCTGCACCTGTCGTGTCAACCACGGGCACCTTCAAAGCCTCTATGTGATGATGTTCATAGCCGTTGGTGACGTAGCATCCGTCGCTGCCCAGTTTCACAGCCACAACCTCCACGCCTTTGCCCAACAGGAAAGCGGCGCCTTTCTTTGGGTCTCTTTGACCCGTAATCTGTTCCAGCTCATGCGCATTTGGCATAACCAAATAGGCTCTTTCCACTATGGGAGATAGTTGGGTGTAGCCTTTCTGGGCGTATAGGGCGCCTGGGTCAAAGCTGACTTTGGTGCATTTTTTGAGCGTTTCAAGGAGTTTTTTCTGGGTTTGGAAGCTTTGTTCACCCACAAACGACGTTAAATGCAGAAACTTTGCTTGTGAAACATACTCGCTACGTATCTCTTCACAGGTTATAGTGTCGTTGACTCCTGAGTTAATGTAAAGTGCTCTCTGTCCCTGCTCATCCACAAAGCCCATGACGGTGCCGCTTTCGCCGCCCTTCGCGCGAACTACACCTAACATGTCAACGCCTTCTGTGAGAAAATCTTCAACCAGCAACTCGCCTTCCCCATCTAGACCCACTTTGCCTACAAAACCCACCTTGCGTCCAAGTCGTGCTAAGCCCACCATGGTGTTGGCTGCTGAGCCTCCGCAGGCGACACTGGAAGATTGGATGAAGCTTTCTTTTTCTGCGTGGGCTATGCGGTTCACTTTGAAGAGCTTGTCCACGTTAAGCGCGCCAAAACCAACAACGTCCAAACCTGTCATGTGAACAACTCTCTTAGGTTGATTTTGTATTTGCCCAACTTTCCGCCATAATTCCCCGCCGAAACCCCTTCCACACCTTCCACGTCCAGTGCAGCTTGGATTCCTGCCTTCATGGCGGCTTTCACCGCATCCATGTTCATGCCGTTGATTACTATTTCGGGAATGTAGTTGACGCCTTTGGGAACCTTGGAGACTTTACCCAGTTGCTGCTTAAGCGACGGACAATACACGTGATTTGTGGTTGGTCCAATCAGCGGGTAGTGGGTTTCGGGTTTGGAGCCTGCAGAGCAAACATCAAAAGGCGTCACTACGCCCGCGACTTTGTGGATGGCTTCTAAGGCTTTTTCGCCTGCTTTGTGTAGGGCATATTTTGTTTGGCACATGAACCAGAAATTAGCTCCCATAACCCCGTGTGCGTAGCCTATTTGCCGTTCGATGACAAAGTCGGGAACCATGAGGGGCACAACGATTACTTTTTTGCCGTAGCGTTTTTCCACGCGCTCGTAGCCGTCGCCGCAGTGCCCAACCCGCTCCATCATGTCCATTTTCGCTTCAGCCTCTGGCAGGGCGTCGAGAACCATGGTGAAAGGTTTGACGAGGATGTCTTGGCGGATTCTGTAGGACAGTTCCTTTTCAAACTTCTGCAGCGAATCAGCAAAAGGTTTGTTGGGATTTATCTCTGTCCAGAACTGCAGCAGAGCGCCTTTGCGTTTGTCAGGGGTTTCTTTTTCGTAAAGGTATCTTTCAACGCCGCCTTCAACTCTGCCGATGACAACGGAAGGTGTGGCGGTGGCGTCTTCAGCTGCAGCGTGAAGGGTCCGTTCGTCGTCAGCCGTGACCATTAATCGGCAGAAGATGCCCTCGAAAGCCTCTGCGTATGTGTCTTCGATTTTTGCGGTTTTATCCGAGTTTGCCAACTGCTTCGCCTCTTACCCTTTTCCTGAACTCGCTGCTCTCTTTAGTCAACGAATCCATATTCTTTGGTGTTACTATTTGAACCTTGGGCAAAACTCTTGGGTACAACTCAAACAGCCAGTCAAGCAATGCTGAATCTAATGCGGATTGCTTTAGGAATTCGCGGTTCCAGTTCTCCACCAGCTTGAGGGCTTGTGCTTTTCCATTTTTAATGAAGGCATCGGCGAGGACGGCTGTTACCACGCTGTTCTCCGACAGAACCGCAACTTCCGCGTTTTTAACTGCGTAACTGTTGCCGTTGAAGGAAACCGCGAATCCGCCGTTTTCTCGGACAAGCTGGAAAGCTTCCACATCGGTTATGCTGTCGCCAACATACATGACATCGGAAAGTGGCGCACGCAGTTTCGCTGTGGCATCGCGGATGGCTTCGGCTTTCTGTTCGCCGCCAACTGTGGTAACTTCAGAAAAGATTCTGCCGCAGCTCATCTCGACGATTTCTGTCCAGAAGATTTCGTCAAGCCTCTTCACTGTTGTTTGGTCTTGCTGTGATAGGTCTTTCAAGGATTTGGCGGATGAAGGAATTGTTATAGGCGGCATTTGGGCGATTTCTTTTGTGAGGCTTTTTAGCTTTGCCTTTTCTTGGGCGGTTAACGAATACTTGTCGATGCTAAGTCTGGTGCAGTAGGTGTTTTCAAACGGAAACGCCACCGCATTGCAGAGTGCTTTGATGTAGTGCTCGTAGCTTGTGCTAACTATGAACGCTTCCGTGATGCCTCTGATGTACTTTAGCGTGTCTTGGATGCCTGCTATTAGGATGAGGTTCTGCGCGGAGAACTCCTGCATCAGCCTATCCGTGACATCGTAGGCTCTGAGGAAAGGCAAAACCAGCTTCAAAGTGCTGCCCGCCGTGTAACCCTGCTTCTTCACCACATCCGCGAGCACATCGTCGTACTTGCTTATGAGCGAGAAAAAACTGTCTCCGTCGGGAACAAAATGCGCCGTCAACTCGAATGCGTTGTCGTTTTTGCTTATGGGTCCTTCGCAGTCCGAGACGAACACACGTTTCAACGCTTAAACCCTCAACTGCTTCATGTGCTCAACGCATTTTTGAATGTGCTGCTTTGCGGCTATGTCGGTTCTGCTCCAAAGCGCCGCGCCCTTAATTGCGTTAATGCCTTCTAAGCTGACTTGGCGTGCCTCCTCAATGCTTTCGCCAACGCCTAAGACGCCGACAACTCTGGACTTCAACGCGCAGGTTTCACTGTTCCTCAGTTCCATTGAGCCAGGGTAAACGCGGATGCGGTCGCCGAACTTGCGTGTTAACGCGTAAGCTGCCGAAAGGTCCACTGGTGTGTCCACCTCTGCCTTGATGACTTTGTTTGGGAAAACATCTGCGTAGCCACCGTAGCTAGGCGGAACCTTGTACGTCAAAACCGTCGTCGTCTTCTCCACTTCCACACTGGTCAGTTTGCCTTCTATCATCTTATAACACACATCCACGAAGTCGTCCTTCAACACGGGCAAAATGTTAATGATTTCTGGGTCACCCGGGCGACTGTTGTTCTCAAGAATCTTTGGTCCACCACGGGTGTGCATAAAAGCCAAGTACAACGGAACACCCCTCAACGCGGAAGGGTCTTGGATTTTCGCAGACCATTTCTCAAAGATTTTCTGCGCAATGGCCAGTTCATTCTCGCGGTCGCCTTTAGTCATGAACGGCAAGTAGTCTTTTGCGTCTTTGTAGCTGCCCATGCCGCCAGTGTTAGGTCCTTTGTCGTCGTCGAAGGCGCGTTTGTGGTCTCTTGTGTCGGGCAGGGGCGCAAAGTGTTTGCCGTCGCAGAATGCCATGAAGCTGGATTCTTCCCCGTCGATTTTCTCTTCGATTATGACGGTGCCGTACTGGAAGTTAGACATAAAATGCTCAAACAGCTGCTCTTTTGTTGTGAAGTGGTCGCCCCAAACGCCCACGCCTTTACCCGCGGTTGGCTTATCTGGCTTCACGACTGCTTGGTTTTGGAGTTCGTCGAGCCACTTGTAAACCGCCTGCTTAACCGCGTTGGTGCCCTTGTAGTCTTTTGGGTCAAAGACTTTGAAGCGCGGGTTAGCTTCAGGCGCAATTTCTTCAAACAGCACTCGCTGCTCAACTTTGCTGGCTTCTATGGCATATGCCTTTTTTGGGCAGATAACCGGTATGCCTGTGCGTTTCTCAATGAGGTCGCGTGCGCCTTCAATTATAGGTTTTTCTGGACCGACAATGGCGAAGTCGAGGTCTGCTTTGTTCTCTTCGGCGAACTTGCAAATTTTCTCAATATCCAAATCAGGAATAACCACGTGTTTTGCGGCTTTTTCCACGTTAAACGGATTTCGCTGTTTGTCTGCGATGAAAAGTTGCACCTTGTAATTTCTGCTTCGAGTGAGAGCGTCAACCATAGCGGTTTCTCTCGCGCCATACGCAACGACCAATACGCCAATTTTCTCCATAGGACACACCGTTTTGTTAGAGAATTAACGGGAGCCGTTTAAATTGTTTTACCACTGGATGCCGTTGGCGTGGTCGCCTGACTCGTAAATTCTGCCTTTCTCTTGGTAACCTTGGAGGAATTTCTGCTTCATTTTGTCCGCCATATCCTGTGCCAAAGGTGTTGGGTACTTGCCCGTGATGCATCCGAGGCACAATTCGTTATGCTCGCAGTTTGTGGCGCGAACTAACCCTTCAATGGACTGGTAGCACACGGTGTCGGCGCCTATAATTTTTGCAATTTCCTCAGCATTATGGTTGGAACCGATGAGTTGCCCATAAGTGGACATGTCTATGCCGTAGAAGCAGGGTCCGATGATGCGGGGAAAAGTGACGAACAGGTAAACTTTCTTGGCGCCTGATTTGCGGAGTTTTTCGATGATGACTTTGGTGGTGTCTCCGCGGACGACGCTGTCTTCAGTTACTATGATGCGTTTTCCGTTGATTTTTGAGCCGAGAATGTTCACTTTGCGGTCAATGGTCGAGTAACGTTCATTGTTCAAGAGAATGAAGGCTCGTTCGGTAACGTAACGGTGCCTACGCGATGCCCGCTCCCACCTTAAACCTGACTCTTCGTGAACCCCCATCGCAGGGTCATCTCCAGTTTCAGGCACTGAGAGAATGATGTCTGCGTCTTTGGCGATTTCAGGAAACTCTTTCACGATGTTTCTTCCGAATTCTTCACGAATTTCGTAAACATATTTTCCGTCAAACCGCGAGTCAGGTCGGGCAAAATAAGCAAACTCGAACGCACAAAACGCCTTGCGCGGCTTCTCGATGAGTTGTTCACGTTTGAAACCGCTTTTGGTGGCTATTGCAAGTTCGCCTGGCTCCAACTCAAAATCTCTCACAAACCCATTTATGTCCAAGCTCACGGTTTCGGATGAAAAAGCGAAGGTTTTACCATCTGGGCTATGTCCCCCGCAGAGCGGTTTAATTCCGTGTGGGTCCTTGAAGGCAAAAAATTCTCCGTTGCCGTTTATGCCTATCACGGAGAACGCGCCATCTAAACTGAGCATCACTGACTTGACGGCGGACGCGAAATCTTTGCAGCTTTTAAGCTCAATAAGCAACTTGTTACAGACCAAGCCTGAGTCGCAGGCACACGTGAACTCTGGGAAATGCTGCGTAACTTCCTGCATCAACTGCTGTGTGTTAACAATGTTGCCATTAAAAGAAACTGCCAGTTTGATGCCGTTTGCTTCAGCCGTTATGGGCTGTGTGCCCTCCACTATGGAGTGGTCGTCGCATTTTCCTGAGGTGGTGTATCGGACGTTGCCGATGCCGACGTTGCCTGGCAGGCGGGCGAGCCATTCTTGGATGGCGATGGATTTCAGCTTAGGCACCAAATCGAGGTTTTTGTAAGTGTAAAATTTCCCTTCACTGCAAGTGAGGAACCCGTGCGATTGGTGTCCTCGATGGTTTTGGGCGCGGAGACCCCAATAGAGATATGAAAAGACCTGCTCTTTATCGAAATTTATCGCGCCAAAGACACCGCAGCCTATTTTAAATTCCCCTTAAGTGCAGAGGCTTTAGTGAAGAAGAAGGAGGCTTATGAATTTTTAGGACATTTTCAGGTAAAAACCATGGAAACTCGAACCTGGCAAAGAACGAGTTTGGACTTACTATGGGCGAAGTTAAACTTGAATTGTAGAAGCGTCTGCTGTGAGGGTTAGGTTTGGTCGGATACTGTTAACTAAAAGGACATGGCTCTTGCTATAAGTTTTTTACGGTTGTTTTCAGTTTTTTCTTGGTAAGTTTTAAAAGTAATCCACCAATAATAAATGGGGAGTGGGTCGTTGAAAAATGCTCCTGAATCAAACGATTTCTTCTTTGCCAAATCTGTAATAAAATCAAAAACTGACCGAATAAGCGGTTATGGTGGAACTGAAGGTCAACTAATTGAGTATGAACCTGAGGATGATGCTGAAGAAGAATATATTAAGAATACAGTAAAAGAACAAATCAAGACAACCATTTCCCGCATGCAATCAACAGACCTAAAAGACGAGCAAAGAATCTACGTTGTTTTAGGTCTTAATAGTCTCTTTGCTCCTCATAAAAGAGAGAGCACACCGCCTAACATAACGGTCTTTGATAACCATGTGAAAAGTATTCTGAAAAATCTCTCTGCTGACTTCTTGGCGTACCTCAACGTAGAGCACAACCGTGTTCTAGTCTCTTGCCCATTATCACGGCTTTCAAAAGTCTGTCAGATGAAGAAAGGGTGTAATTCAAAATACTATGGCAGCCTAAAGAGGATAGGTCCTTTGACGTTCAGAGAGCAAGTTTCTGAATATTTGTTAACGGATATAGAATGGCAAACAAAAAATAAACTTGTGCTAATACAATTAGTTCCTAACTTAACATCTGACCTGAAAGAAAAGTATTCTGCACAAATAACCAACTATTTGGTGAGGAATGGAAAGCAGCCAATTGATACCAAGCTTGGCATGATTATAGCCGATTTAAACAAAGAATCCACAACTGAATTATTAGAGACGTCAAATTTTGTTTTTCAAGTAAGCGAAGTTCCCGAAGGGATTGCACAAAAGATGCAAAAAAGAAGACGCGCATCTTCTAAGGTGGTAGTTGAGGCTACAGAGTCATCATTTGAAAACGACAAATCTATGGTTAACAATCTTCCAATCATTTGTCTTTTGGATTCAGGGGTTAGCAATATCCCTCAATTAAATGGGTTAGTTCAACGGGATGGGTATCACTTCCTTGATTTGGAAGATGGTGCAAAAGACGACGGACACGGTACACCAATCGCTTGTTTGGCAATATTCGGAGAAGAATTACTCCAGCCTAAGACCCAAATTATCTCGTACAAGATTTTTGCCGAAGACCAGAAGAAATTGGATATTAGAGCCTATCAACAGGCAATCGCCAAATACTCAAGCAAAACGCGGATTTTTCTTTCGTCAATAAATTTCAAGACGCCATATCCCTTCATTACATCTGAATTAGAACATCTTATTCAATTAAGCAACGTTTGTGTAGTGGTTAGCGCGGGCAACATTCGCAACGCTAAGGATGTTTTGGATTACGCCTTTGCAGGTACTCCTAGTGCAACATACGTTCAAAATTATCCAATTGAAGACCCCGCATCAGCGGTTACTATTATGGCAGTCGGCTCAATTTCGAGGAGACATACCCTTAATTCTATTTCGAAAGAAAATGAATTAGCCCCTTTCACGACTTGCGGAGTAACAAATAGTTCTCTTCATAACTGTCCTAAACCTGAAGTGGTACAAAATGGTGGCAACTACTGTAAGGATAAGACATGTTTGGGTTTGGAGTCATACAATAAATTTGGAAAGAAAATGGATACATTTGTTGGAACCAGTTTTTCTGCACCAATTCTAGCTAGAAATCTTGCGGAAATAGAGGTTAAATACGGACAACCATACGGTGGAAAGGTAAAGAACGTTGAAACGCTCAAAGCAATCGCTTTAGCCTCAGCAAGGTCAGGTAGTCATGCCTGTATGGGCTTCGGAGAAACAAGGAGTTTTCCAACTTGCGATGATGCTCATGCGCTTGTTTATTCCGAAGGTGAGATTCCTTTGGATGACCGAGTTTCTCTTAAGCGTTTTCACACTTTGTCTAAAGCATACATCAAAATAAAAGTTCCAACAGGCGTTTCTTGCATAGAGATGTTTATTGTTCATTCCGACAACAATTATTTGACAGCCGAACCTTGCCTGAATACGTACTTAAGAGTCTACGCGCATAAAGAGGGCAACGAGACATCCGCGGTGCAGTTAGCCAATCCCTCGGAAGTGTACAAAAAATCCCACATGAAACTTTTTAAGTGGCAGTTTAGTAGAACCAGTATGCAAGGAATATGGACTTTTACGATAATTCCTGAGCCAACTGTAGACATGTTGCCTGAACACGAGAAAGCAACAATAGTTCGGTATGGATGCGCGATACGCTTAACGTCGAGAGAGATACCTCGAACGCGTGGTTTTATTTCTCTTACTGAGAGGCTTCGCATGAACAATGGAAGATATTTGGAAAGGTAGGTTCCTTGGTACTAGCATCGAATATAGCAGAATCTAAAAAGAAGATGGGCAAATACGAAGAGGTAATTATCAAGAAACTCATTTCGTATTTCAAATCTAAAGGCTATGATGTAGTTCCACATTCAAGACTAAATATTGCTTGGGGACCAGTTATTTCAGATGTTGACTTGCTTCTAGTAAAGAATGGGTTGCTAACATGTATTGAAGTTAAATCGTGCAAAGACAAAATTGCAAGAGCACCTGAACAAGTTGACCGAATTAGAGATTTTGTAGATTATGCTTATGTTGCAACTGAAAAAATCGTCAAGAATTGGACCATTCGAGATGTTGGGCTAATTCTTGTTCAAGAGAGTGCTGTCAAGATTGTTAAACGCGCTAGGAAATTCGAAAACAAGCCACGCTTTATATCTGTCTTATCTCTTAAGAAAAAGTGCTTAGCCAAAATGTTCGGGTTGAACATTGACTATTTGAACCGTGTAGGTAAGTATGACTTAGCCCAAAATGCGTATGCAGTCAAGGGCACAAAATGTAGCCGCAAGTACTTGAGAGAAATAGTTACTTGTGGAGAATCTTGCGCTTTGTTTTGCCCGATAACAGAATTATTCAAATAAGTTATTCTGGCAAATCTCTAAAGCTCTGTGAGGGCTTTCCTGCAATTTTGCGTTTGATTTGTTCTTCCCATTCTTCTTGCGTCAAGATTCCTTTTTCTTCTAACAATGCTACGAGCGATGATAGCATGCTGTCAAGCAAGTCAACTTCTTCTTCTATGGATTTAGTGTTCTTCTTTTCCTTCATGTAGTTTTTTCCTCCTTGAGCTTGTAATGCCCATTACGCTTATCTTGCTAAAATAGCCTTGTTCTGAAAGATAGGCAACAACTATGTTGCGAACTACTTCGCTATCGCTTTCGCCTAACTCGCCTTTTAAGCCGCGAATAGTATCAAACACGCCTTCTGGAAAGCTAACCAATATCTTCCTCATTAGGTTAGCACCTCTATGGGACTGTTTTGCTTTTCATTTAGAGTAGCTTGTTTTGTTGCTTCTTTAACTAACAAGTGCCAGTCATTCTTCATTTTTATTCCAGAGGCTTGAGCAGGCGTTTTTCCTTTTAGGGATTGATGTGGTCTAACAAAATTGTAATGTACTGTATAGCCTTCCAGTATTGACCTTGTGCTTTTAAAATCCTTCAATCCTCTCGTTGGTCGTGTTCTATCTTTCAGTGTTCCGTGCAGTCTTTCGACGATGTTGTTTGTTTTTCTTGCGTTTATGCCAACTCTCTGCACCAATTCGGGTCTTGTGTCTTTACGCATGGTGTAGAACACTTTGTTAAACGCTGAGTTGTAAATATGGCTACCGTCAACAAACACCTTTTTTGGTCTTGCTTTGCTTTGTTCAACGCCTTTTTTGAAAATGGCTACTGTATCCTCAAAAGTTCGTGTTCCTGAACGGTGCGAGGCTACTAGAAACTTAGTGCTTTCATCTATCATTTCCCAGAACCAAACATCTTTTCCTTCACAGGAAATTACCGTTTCATCCTCATGCCACAATCCTGAAAGTTCAGGTTTTAGTGTAGTAACATAAGACTTGACTAAATCTGAGTATTTTGTTATCCACTTCCAAATGGCAACTTGGCTCACTGACACTTCATATAACTTTTCAATTTGCGTTTGGATTTTTCTAACGCTTAACCCTTCAAAGTAAAAATCTATGCTTGAAGAGATTATCCGTGATTTTGTTCTCATTCTTGGGAAGTCTGAACCTTCAAAGAATTTGCGACCACAAACTTTGCATAAGTATCTTTGCTTGTCGTTTGATTTGCCGTGCTTTACGATTTTTGTTGATTGGCAATATTTGCATTCCACGTCACATATCTCCAATATATCCTATAAGATATATATAG
>CAYGJP010000003.1:0-33497 GCA_964350175.1 uncultured Candidatus Bathyarchaeia archaeon | reverse complement strand
GGCGGTTATGTTGCTGGTTTTTAGTTCCTTTTGGATTTGCCTTGATAGTTCGCTGAGGTTCACTATGCCTTTTTCTAGGGCTTCCAGCAGGTAGGGCTTGTTTCGCAGGTAATTGCGGACGTTCTGGGCGGTGGTTGTCATAAAACCCAGATGTATCATTTAGGACATTTAAAGCTTGTTATGTTACAAAAAAGTCGCAAAGTTTAAAAACGTTGTCTGGAAGGTAAGGGGAATAATTCAGAATTCAAAAACGGGGGAGCAAACATAACCGAAAAATTTGTCCTTGCTTACAGCGGCGGACTAGACACATCAGTACTCATCAAGTACCTGCAAGAAAAATATTCCGCAGAAGTCATAACCGTAACCGTTGACGTTGGACAACAAGAAGACATCAAAGGTGCAGAGGAAAAAGCCAAGAAACTTGGCGTCCTAAAACACTATTCAATCGACGCCAAAACCGAATTTGTGACAGACTACATTTTCCCCGCCATAAAAGCCAACGCACTTTATGAGGGCAAATATCCTATAAGCACCAGCCTTTCTCGCCCCTTAATAGCTAAGAAAATGGTTGAGGTTGCCAAGAAAGAAGATGCCACAGGCTTAGCTCATGGCTGCACAGGCAGAGGCAACGACCAAGTCCGCTTCGACGTCACCCTTGGCTCTTTAGCGCCCGACATGAAAATAATTGCCCCAGTGCGCGATTGGGGCATGACCCGCGACGAAGAAATCGCCTACGCAAAAACCAAAGGCATCCCAGTTTCCAACGCTGCAAAGATGTTTAGCATAGACGCCAGCGTCTGGGGCAGAGCTATAGAATGTGGACTCTTGGAAGATGCAAACAATGAGCCTCCAGAAGAAGCTTACGAATGGACCGTTGCGCCTGAAAAGGCTCCAAACACGCCCGAATATGTCACAATCAATTTCGAGGCAGGCATCCCAGTTGCAGTTAACAAGGAAAAACTGAAGCCGCTCGAACTCATTGAGACCATAAATAAAACCGCGGGGAAACACGGTGTTGGACGCATAGACCACATCGAAGACCGCCTCGTCGGCATCAAATCACGCGAAGTTTACGAGTGCCCAGCAGCCACCGTCATCTTGGAAGCCCACAAGGACTTGGAGAAGATGGTTATGACCCGTCACGAAGTCATGTTCAAACAGCATGTAGACGCGGAATGGGTTTTCTTGGCGTATGCTGGTCTCTGGGTTGACCCCCTAAAAGAAGACCTTGACGCTTTCATAAACAAGTCACAGGAAAACGTAACTGGCGAAGTTCGCCTCAAACTCTACAAAGGCGGGCTCCGCGTAGTCGGGCGCTCCTCACCAATGTCTTTATACGACAAGAACTTGGCGAATTACAACATAAAAACCTCGTTTAACCAGTCCTACTCAAAGGGCTTCATTGAGCTGTGGGGTCTCCAGACAAGAATGTACAACGCGCTCAAACGCAGCGCCAAGAAGAAAGGAGCCAAATCAGCCTAACTAGGTAAACATTGTGTAAACAGGTAGATGGAGGTGTATGTGAGATGTCGAAGATACTGCATGGCGGACGCCTAGGAAATGTGCGCGAAGATGTTGCCCAGTTCACTTCCTCAATAAAAGACGACGTACGCTTACTTGACGCGGTTTTAGCCATCAACAAAGCGCACGTTGTCATGCTGACCGAACAGAAAATCGTCGCCAAAGCCGACGGTGCCAAACTTCTTGCAGCCTTAGCAAAGAACTCCGACATGAAACTAGACAGTTCAGCTGAAGATGTCCACATGGCCGTAGAAGAGGCAGTCCTCAAAGAAACCGGACCTGAAGTAGGCGGAAACCTCCACATCGCCAAAAGCCGAAACGACCAAGTAACCACCGCCATCCGCATCGCTTTGCGCCAAGAACTGCTTACCCTCATGCGTTCGGTGGCTCACGTGCAAGACCACTTAGCGGAAGTGGCAGAAGAACACGTCGACACCGTAATCTTGGAGTACACTCACTTGCAACCAGCGCAGCCAGTCACATTCGCCCATTATCTTCTCTCGTACTTTGACGGGTTAGAACGGGACCTGCAAAGACTCCAAAATACCTACACACGAGTCAACCTTTCCCCGCTGGGCGCAGGTGCCTTAGCAACCACAAGTTTCCCGATAAACCGCGACCGCACAGCCGAACTGTTGGGCTTTAGCGGGCTCTTAGAAAACTCCATAGACGCGGTGGGTAGCCGAGACTTCATCACAGAAACCGTCGCTGCCCTCTCGCTTATTGCGGTAAATTTGAGTCGGTTCGCTGAAGACCTGATAATTTGGAGTTCTCCTGACTTCGGCGTGGTGGAGCTTCCCGACGAATTCACCAGCACAAGCAGCATCATGCCCCAGAAGAAGAACCCTGAAGTGTTAGAGGTTATCCGTGCACGCGCCAGCCATGTTTTGGGCAACCTTGTGGCTGTTATGGCTGCCTTGAAGAGTTTGCCATCAACATACAACCTTGACTTTCAAGAAATTACGCCGAAACTTTGGGAATCCATAGAAATTGTCCGCGCTTCGCTAGACATGGTGCACAAGCTCCTTCCCAAACTCAAAGTCACCACCGACGTTTCAGACAAGGCATCAAAAAGTTTTGTGGCTGCCACCGAACTGGCTAACCTGCTTGTGCGCAAATACGATGTGCCTTTCCGAACCGCCCACAAAATAGTCGGCGCCCTCGTCAAATCCCTAATAGAAGCAAAATTGACATATGCAGATGCTACACCCAAGTTGCTACAGAAGGCAGCCAGCGACGCGGCAGGCATCAAACTCACAGTCAAAGCAGAAGACATCACAGAACTCATGAACCCACTCAAACTGGTTGAAACCCACAATGTAAAAGGTGGACCCGCACCAGTTGAGGTTAAGCGCGCTTTGGCTGCACGGGAAAAACAGCTGCTCGCTACCAAATCCAATATATCTAAGATGGACAAGGAGCTTGAAGAGGCTGAAAACAAGCTGGACTCCGCAGTTCAATCATATCTTCCTGTGAAAAAACGTGAAAACACAACATTTAAAAATTCAACTTGATAGGTAGAATAGGGCTTTGGTACAACAACTTAACTCCTGCAAAAGCAAGAAAGCGGCTCTGGTTTTAGAAGACGGCACCTTTTTCCTCGGGAAAGGGTTTGGCGCCGCTCGCAAATTGACCGGTGAAGTAGTCTTTTCAACCTCTATGGTCGGATACCCTGAAGCACTTACTGACCCATCGTATAAGGGGCAGATTCTCGCTTTAACATACCCGCTTGTAGGTAACTACGGTGTGCCACCAAACACCTTGGACTTGGGCATTCCACTCTATTTTGAATCAGACCGCATCCAAACCTCAGGACTCATCATCCACGAATTATGCACAGACCCATTCCACTGGGCTTCAACGCGCACGCTAGACAAGTGGCTACAAGACGAGAATATCCCAGGCATCAGTGGCGTTGACACGAGACGTCTCACCAAGAAACTCCGAACCCACGGCGTCATGCTGGGCATAATCAAAGTTTGTGAAGAAGGCGAAGAGCTCAACCTCGATAGCCTCCTAGAAGAAGCCAAGAATATTCCTGACCCAAACCAGACCGACTTGGTCAGGGAAGTCTCTGTGAAGGAGCCTGTACACTATACGGTTGAAGGCGGCAAGCACAACGTAGTCCTCATCGACTGCGGCGTCAAATACAGCATCATACGAAACCTGTTGAAACGCGGCATCAACGTGATACGGGTGCCATACGATTTCTCCGCCAAAGAAATCCTAGAATACAAACCAGACGGCATCTTCCTAAGCAACGGGCCAGGCGACCCGAAAAAATGCGCCAAAACCATCGAAAGCGCCCGCGAGCTCGTGGAACAACTTCCGTTAATGGGTATCTGCCTTGGCGCCCAAATATTGGCTTTGTCCCAAGGCGGCGACACATACAAGCTAAAGTATGGTCACCGCAGCCAAAACCAGCCCGCCTTAGACCTGAACACTAACCGCTGTTACATCACCACCCAAAACCACGGCTACGCCATAGACACAGAGTGCTTCTGCAATATACCGTTGGAACCGTGGTTCGTAAACGCTAACGACAAAACCGTCGAGGGCGTCAAACACAAAAGCAAACCTGTCTTCGCTGTACAGTGGCATCCTGAAGCGTCACCAGGACCCTACGACACCGAATTCCTCTTCGACATGCTCAAAAAGAATATGGAGGCTACCTAAATGCCCAAGTTCGACTGGATCAAGAAAGTTCTGGTTCTCGGAAGCGGTGCCATAAAAATCGGTGAAGCCGCCGAATTCGACTACTCCGGAAGCCAATGCCTCAAAGCCCTAATGGAAGAAGGCATTGAAACCGTGCTGATTAACCCCAACATCGCTACAATTCAAACTGACCCACGTTTGTCTGGTAAAGTGTACCTTCTCCCAGTAACACCTGAATACGTTGAAAAGGTAATCCAAAAGGAAAAGCCTGATGGCGTCCTCTTGGGTTTTGGTGGGCAAACGGCGCTGAACTGTGGTCTTGAACTGGCAAAAAGCGGAATTTTAGAGAAATATAACGTTAAAGTTTTGGGAACCCAAATAGAAGCTATTGAGGACACTGGCGACCGCGAGCGTTTCCGACAGGCCATGCTTAAAGCCAACGTGCCCACTTTAAGAAGCAAATCTGCTCACACCGTGAGAGACGCTCTTCAAGTGGCTAACGAAATTGGTTATCCCGTTATAGTCCGCGTTGCGTACACTTTAGGCGGTAAAGGCGCAGGCGTAGCACATAACGACGCCGAGTTGAAAGAAATCGTTACGCTTGGTTTGGCACAAAGCCGCATAACTCAGGTGCTCGTGGAAGAATACGTGGGTCACTGGAAAGAACTCGAGTACGAAGTCATGCGCGATTACAACGACAACTGTTTAATTATCTGCAACATGGAAAACATCGATCCCATGGGCGTCCACACTGGAGATTCCATCGTTGTGGCGCCGTCCCAGACTCTGACAAACCGCGAATACCACTTCATGCGCTCCATTGCTCTAAACGCCATACGAAGCCTTGGCATAGTTGGTGAATGTAACATCCAGTGGGCGTTGCATCCGAAGTCAGAGGAATTTCGGGCTATAGAAGTTAACTCACGTATGTCTCGAAGCTCCGCACTCGCCAGCAAAGTAACCGGCTACCCCTTGGCTTACATAGCCACAAAGCTGACGATAGGCTATGCGCTTCCAGAACTGATAAACAAAGTCACCGAAGTCACCACCGCATGCTTCGAACCCGCCTTAGACTACATCACAATTAAAATCCCGCGTTGGGACTTACAGAAATTCAAAAACGCAGACCGCCATGTGGGTCCCCAAATGCGCTCCGTCGGCGAAGTCATGGCTATAGGCAGATGCTTGGAAGAAGCATTGCAGAAAGCCGTGCGTATGCTGGACATCGGCAAACTGGGTTTGGTCTGCAACCCTGAAGACTCGGAGCCTGAGTCCATTGAGAGAATTAAGGATGTTTTAGCTAACCCCACCGATGAGCGGTTGTTCAAGCTGGTCAAAGCCTTAAAGATGGGCATATCCATCGAAGAAATCTACCGCCTAAGTGGTGTTGACCCCTTCTTCCTGCATAAAATCCAAAACATCATCGACATGGAAGATAAACTGGGCAATTTACACCTCAAAGACAGCACAGCAAAAGAAACAATGCGGGAAGCAAAGCGTCTAGGCTTCTCTGATGAACAAATTGCTTTCTGCACCGACACAAGCGAGCCTGAAGTTCGCCAGTTCCGAAAAACCGTTGGCATAATCCCTGTCATTAAACAGATAGACACGCTGGCAGCTGAGTGGCCCGCAAAAACCAATTACTTGTACTTGACTTACGGCGGAGACGAAGACGACATAGAACTAAGCAAGAACAAAAGCAAGGTTCTGGTTTTGGGCGCAGGCGTCTTCCGCATCGGGTCAAGCGTGGAGTTTGACTGGTGCGGCGTAAACACCATCTGGGCTCTGAAGAAGTACGGCGTCCAAGAAGCCATAATGGTGAACTACAACCCTGAAACTGTCTCCACAGACTATGACGTTTCCGATAAACTGTATTTTGAAGAGCTTACCCATGAAAGAATTCTGGACATCTACGAAAAAGAAAATCCCTCTGGTGTCATAGCCAGCGTAGGTGGTCAAATCCCAAACAACCTCGCCATGAAACTGGCGCATTCGGGAATAAAACTGCTGGGAACAACCGCTGAAGATATAGACTTAGCAGAGGACCGTTCAAAATTCAGCGCACTATTGGATCAACTTTGTATTCCGCAGCCAAGCTGGAGCAAACTCGCCTCAGTTGAAGGAGCCAAACTGTTCGCGGAAAAAATCGGCTACCCAGTAATTGTGCGTCCTAGCTATGTGCTTTCAGGCTCTGCCATGCGCGTGGCATACGATGAAGCTGCATTAGATAACTTCCTAAAGTTAGCCGCCAAAGTTTCTCGTGACCAACCCGTGGTAATCTCCAAGTTCGTGGAAGGCGCAAAAGAGGTTGAGGCAGATGGTGTTTCCGACGGCGAAACCTGCCTGATTGGCGCCATAATGGAGCACATTGAGAACGCGGGGGTTCACAGCGGCGATGCGACCATGACAATTCCTCCGCAAACGCTTTCTGCTGACGTTCTGAAGAAGATTGAGGATGCAACACAGAAAATCGTCAAAGCCCTCAAAATCAAAGGACCCTACAACATCCAGTACCTCGTAAAAGACGGCGAAGTCAACGTTATCGAGTGCAACCTGCGTGCTTCAAGATCCATGCCCTTTGTCAGCAAAACCCGAGGCGTTAACCTCATCGAGTTGGCTACTCTGGCGATGCTAGACAAGAAATTTGGCCAAGCCCTCAAAACCTGCGAGTTGCCAACTCCACGGCATGTGGGCGTTAAAGTTCCACAGTTTAGTTTCATGCGTTTAAGCGGCGCTGACCCCGTTTTAGGCGTGGAGATGCTCAGCACTGGCGAAGTAGCCTGTTTGGGTGAGAACTTTGCAGACGCTTTTTCCAAGGCGTTGCAGTCTGCTGAGTTCCGAATGCCCCCCCAGAACGGTGCAGTACTCATAACGGTGGGCGGTGACGAACCAAAGAGACGCGCGGTGGATTTGGCTAGGGCGTTTCAGGAAATGGGCTTCACAATCTACGCTACCAAGCACACTGCCGATGTCATGAAGGCGCATGGCGTTAACGTGACTGAGCTGTTTAAGGTTAAAGAGGCGGATGCGAACCCGAACATTCTGGATTACTTACAGGAGCACAAAATTGACTTAGTCATAAACGTGCCAATACCAAACAAACAGACAAGCTACGCAGACGTCTTGACGGACGGGTACATTATCCGTCGGCAGGCTGTAGAGTACAACGTTCCTGTAATTGTGAACCTTGAATTGGCGTTCGCACTTGTCAAAGTCCTAAAGCAGCACAACGGAACCACAATTCGCTCTTTAAACGAGTACATGGATGAGCTTCCTTGGAAGTTTTGGTAGGCAAAACTTATTTCCACGGTGCCCCTTCAGGAAGCCTTAATGTTCACCAAGAATGCGCTGGGGTAATTGATGAAGTACGTACTTATTGTCGGCGACGGGATGGCTGATTATCCTGTTCCTGAATTGGGGAACAAAACCCCTCTGCAAGTGGCACATAAGCCTAACATGGATGCGATAGCCGCCAAAGGCAAAAACGGGCTAATCAAAAATGTGCCTGATGGTTTGAATCCTGGCTCCGAAACTGCAATTCTTTCGCTTTTAGGCTATGACCCTATACGGTACTGCACAGGACGTGGACCTTTAGAAGCCCCAGCCCGAGGAATAAAACTTGAAGAAAACGACGCAGCGTTCAGATGCAACCTGATAACCGAAAAAGACGGCCTTATAGTTGACTACTCTGCTGGGCACATAACAACCAGTGAAGCCGAGCCCTTAATTGCATCTGTGAAGAAAGCTTTTGAAAAGCCAGGAGAAATAGAATTTTTCTCTGGGCTGGACTATCGGCATTTCCTGATTTTGAGGAATGTTCCAAATGCTCGTCAAATAGAGTGCACTCCACCTCATGACGCTTCTGGCGCTCCTGTTGAGAGTGTGCTGCCAAAGGCTAAGTCGAAAAAAGTAGAAAAAACAGTAAACCTGCTCAAGGGGCTAATTCAAGATTCAAAGGCCGTTTTGGAGTTTCACCCAGTTAATGTTGCGCGAGTTAAATCTGGTAAAAGACCTGCAAACATGATTTGGCCTTGGGGTGGCGGACCAAAGCCTTCCTTACCCCTGTTCAAGGAAAAGTACGGTTTGAAGGCGGCAGTCATATCGGCTGTTGATTTAGTGAAGGGCATTGGGGTTTATGCTGGGATGGAAATTATTGATGTCCCTGGAGCTACTGGCTTGCATGACACAAACTATGAAGGCAAAGCCGACTACGCATTGAAGGCTCTGAAAGATAACGACTTAGTTTTTGTCCACGTTGAAGCGCCCGATGAAGCTGGGCATGTTAAAGATTATAAGCTGAAAGTTAAAACTATAGAAGACTTGGATAAGCGACTTGTAGGCAGAATCGTTGACGGCTTGAAAGAACCTTACGCCATCGCCATCCTCCCAGACCATCCCACGCCCATCGCCGTTGGAACACACACAAGAGACCCTGTGCCTTTCGCGATTTCTTCTCCATCACTGGCTTCTGATGGTGTCAAAAAATTTGATGAATTCTCAGCGAAAAAAGGCAAGTACGGGTTGGTGACAGAAGAATCACTTATGTCCCTCCTCGTTTCTTCAGCATCAACAAGCAAGTAATCCAAATTAAGCTTGCCACTGCGCTTGTCGCCGTCATATTTGGTGCCTATTAGTAATTCTATGCAGAAATGATAGAGGGGTCTATTCTGTATTGGCGTTTTTTTCAGGTCATTAAATGTTGGGAATCTGAAAAAGCGTAAGGGGGAAGGGGTAGACGAAAACTATAGGGTGCCTACGAGGGGTCAAATTTTGTCTTTATCCCTCCGAAAATCGTTTGTCCTCTGGAGATTTAGTGATTTTCCAAAAAGCATTAATAATCAACTGAGCTTTCATTTTGGCATTGGTTGGGGGAATTAAAACTCAAACCTCAAAAGAACGCCCGCACAATCGAAGAAATTAACGCGAAAATCAGAAAGGGCGATGCTCAAGTTTTAACCGCTGAAGAAATGAAGAAGCTAGTGGAGAGTAGCGGTGTTGAAGTTGCTTTCAAAGAAGTGGACGTTGTCACAACTGGCACTTTTGGCGCTATGTGCAGTTCAGGTGCCATCATAAACCTTGGGCACTCCGATCCGCCAATAAAAATTGACAAAGCTTTCCTTAATGATGTTCCGATTTGTCATCCTGGTGCAGCTGTCGATTTGTACATTGGCGCGACTGCCATGTCGGTTACGCAGCCTTATGAGTATGGTGGTGGGCACCTGATTGAGGATTTGGTGAATGGGAAAGAAGTTGAGCTTAAAGCCACGGCGTACGGTACAGATTGTTATCCGCGCAACAGCATTAAGACTAATTTGACAAAGGATGATTTGAACCAGTTTTACCTGCTTAACTTCCGCAACTGCTATCAGCACTATAACTGTGCTGTGAACAGTCGGGATGAGACAATTTACACTTACATGGGTAAGCTTCTGCCGAAGATGCGCAACGCAACCTACTCTGGCGCGGGTGAGTTGAACCCGCTGGCGAATGACCCTGACTACGAAACCATCGGCATTGGCACCCGCATTTTTCTTGGCGGCGCGCAGGGCTACGTTATTGGGGAGGGCACGCAGCATGAAGCCAAAAGCCAGAATGGCACTTTGATGGTTCGCGGAAATGCAAAGAAGATGAGTTCTGAGTTTCTGCGGGGTGCTGCTTTTACGCGGTACGGCACCACACTTTACATAGGCATAGGTATTCCTATCCCAATCCTGAACTTGGGGTTGGCCAAAAAAGTTGCCATACGCGATGAAGAAATTTTCACAAACGTAGTGGATTACGGTGTGCCACGCAGAGACCGCCCGAAACTTTCCAAGGTCAGCTACAAAGAACTCAAGTCAGGCGCCCTAACTGTGGGCGACAAGAAAATCAAGGTTAGTTCGCTTTCAAGTTTGAAAACTGCGCGGAAAGTCGCTGGAACCCTCAAGTCTTGGATTGAGAATGGCGAGTTTTACTTGACTGCGCCTGTGGAGCGGTTGCCGCTTGACAACGTTTTCAAACCTATGAAGCAGACGGAAGGTACATCCTTTGTGGTTAACGTTATGCACACTGCGGTTACTTGTAGGGAGACTGAGGAAGTGCGTGCCATAGCCGAACGCATAGTGACCAAGTCAGTTAACCACATAATTGCTGTTGATAACGTTGGGAAGCTCATTGGGATTGTTACTTCGTGGGACGTAACACGTGCTATGGCGGAAGGCAAAACAAAGTTAGCCGATATCATGACTCGCCGTGTGGTAACAATCAGGCCTAATGAGCCGCTGGAGACGGCTTCGAAGAAGATGGCGCAGCATAACATTTCGGCTTTGCCCGTGATTAATGATGAGAAGAAGGTGTTGGGGATAGTTACGTCTGAAGATGTCTCCAAACTGTTGGGAAGGTAAACTAGTATGGTGCGGCTTCTGCTTAGGTTCGGCGAAGAAATTGTTGACCAGCCAATCGTTTCAGAGATAATCCTTGAGCTTAAAGTGCCTATAAACATCGTGACGGCGTATGTGAACAGCAAAGGCGGTGAAGTTCTGGCTGAGGTTCCTGATGAGGCATTGGACAAGATAGTGAAGGCTCTTCGCAAGAAAGGCGTCACCGTTAGCCTACCAAAACTTATCGAAGTTGACACTGAGAAATGCATCAGCTGCGGCTCATGTGTGTCACTGTGTCCTGTGGAAGCCATCACGCTTGATGATGAGCTTTCCGTGGTTTTCAACAAGGAAAAATGTGTTGGCAGCACCTGCAGCGCCTGTGTGGATGCGTGTCCTGCAAGGGCGATAAAGTCGGTTAAGCAGAGCAACCATGAGCTTACCAATACGCAAGTGAAAGAGGCAACAGGCAAGAAACGATGAGCAACCTGTTCAAACAAGCTTTCACTTTTAAAGAAACACAGTGCACCATAATTTGCGACAAACAAAGTGCCATAACAACCGCCATAGAATCCATAAAACGCAACCGAGCACAACTTGAAGACTACGGCAAAGAGCACCCGAAATTTTTTTGGTCACTTAACCCAGTTCCAGTTCCGCAAGAACCTCTGGTGGCTAAGCTGATGGCTGAAGCGGCTGCGAAAGCAAATGTTGGTCCTATGGCTGCGGTTGCAGGTGTTCTGGCGGATTTAGCTGTGGCGGACATGATTGCTGACGGTTGCAGAGTGGCGGTTGTGGAGGACGGCGGAGAAGTTTGTGCTGTTTCGGATGAGTCTGTGGATGTGGCGTTTGCGGCTGGTGATGAGCCTTTGTCCAAGCGGTTCTGCTTCAGGTTAACGGATTTTCCTGTTGGCATTGGCACGAGTTCGGGTTGTTTTAGCCACGCTTTAAGTTTTGGCGATGCAGAAGCTGCCACGGTTTTCTGTCAAAATGCTGGGTTGGCGGATGCAGCGGCGACGGCGGTTGGTAACGTGGTGAAAGGCGAAAACGTCAACGCGGCTATCGAGAAGGGCATCGAAGCAGCTAAGGCAATCCACGGCGCCGAAGGAGTCCTAATCCTCTACAAGGGCTGTGTTGGGACATGGGGCAAAATACCACAAATAATCAAAATTAACCCTTCAAACCCTTAAACCAGAATACGTGCACTCTGTTGCTCGGAGCAGTCTATAGCCCCTTATTTATAGAATCCAACATTGTTTTTGCTCTTAGGTAGGGTCGCTACGTTTCTGCTCTACCCCTATCCTCTACCCGTTTTTTCAGATTTTCAATGTTAACGTTTTTGACCTCTGATAGGTACCTATCGTTTCACCTACCCCCTCCCCCCTCGGTTTTTTGCGGTTCTGACCTGCCCCCTCTATCGTTTCTGCATAGATTGGCTAATAGGCTTCGAATATGCCGCGAAACCGCAAATGAATTATATTTCCTGCAATCATTTAGCCTTCATTGGGGCGATGTTGTATGGCTGGAGAAGAGTTCCTAGCTTCTTTGGGTCTTTGGTTTGTGCGTGCTTTTGTTTCAAGCTTGATTTGCCTGTTAATCGGGTACATCGGCATAAGAAGCCTAACTCTTGTAACGACCAAGATTAACGAGTTCGAAACCATCAAGGGTCACCCGTTGGCAACTAGCCTTTTTGTCGGCGGCTTCCTAGTTTATGCGGGTTTGGTTGTTTACGGTTCAATGGTTAACCCCTTCTTCCTTTCCCAGTCAGTAATGATTGGCGCCTACTTCAACTTGCAGAGGCTCTTAGTTGTGGTTTTAAGCTTCTTTGTTAGTTTGCTCTTCGGTTGGCTGTTCTACTTGGTTTTCGCCAAGGCAACACCTTTCGGTGTAGACTTAGACGACATAAACAAGAACCCAACAGCAGTAGGCATTTTCTTGTTCTGCTACGAAGTATTCTTAGGGCTCATAGTCTTCGCCAGCTTAACCCTGCCCATAGGTTAACAGAGGAAAACAGATGACTCGGCTGCGGTACCTGCCCCTAATTCTTTTGATACTCTGCACCGTAACTCTTCCGCTTAGCCGAGCCTACGCGATTCCCAGCTCAGACTTCACCAACACAAACGGCTACTGGTTTGATGACTGGGACATAAACAGGAACTATTACGCTGGCCGCCATGGGTACCTGCCCGATATGGCTTACGAAACGTTGGATGAGAACAGAGAATTAGCTTTCAGCATCGGCGAGTCATTCAAAGAAAACTATGCAGTCAAAACCGAGAGGGCAGTGGCGATTTTGAGGTACGTTCAGAAATGGACCGATTACGGTTATGACGAAGAAAACGTCTTCAGGGACGGCGTCGCCCAAGATGAATGGGCATGGAACGCCGATGAAATGGCACACGCTTTCAACGAAAACACAGGCGTCAAAGCCATTGGAGACTGCGAAGACTTAGCTTTCTTCTGCGCCACCATCTACAAAGGCGCAGGCTTCGACGCTGCAGTAGTTGATGCGCCGGGGCACGTTGCGTTGCTAATTTGGCTTCCTGAATTTTCAAACGCAGACAACTACTGGAACCTGCCAGATGATAACCGCGGGGCAGGGTGGATTTGGGTTGAAGCCACCGGCAGCACTAACCCGCTTGGCTGGACGCCTCCAGACTATGACAACGGCGACTGGACCGCATACCCGCTGGGCATAATAGAACCGATTGATGAGCCACCACAACCCCTCCCAATCGACCTGATTATTGTGGTTCTGGTAATCGTTGTGATTATGTCTGTTTTACTGGTTGTTACAAAACCGCAATCAAAGCCGAAGAATACCTATTTGCCGCCTCCACCACCGCCCCCACCTCCATTCTAACTCAAAATCACCATTTACAAAGCTTTTTTCTCTAAAAATGTCTCAAGAATTTCGCCGAAACGCTTTTATCTGCGAAGAGATGTCTCTTTTGACAGGTTCGAGGCTATAACGATGAATGCAACGCATCAGGCAACAAATGCTTTTACACGCTTCTATAGCTTCGAGTACTGCTTTTATTATTACTTTAACTAAGCCCGGAACAGCAAAAGTTTTGGAAAGTTCTGGGCGCAGGATGGTTATGTAATGACAAGTAAAAAACCTTGCAAAAAAATTGTGGTCAAATATGGCGGTTCTAGCCTAGCCGACCCTGAGCGGTTGTCTAGGGCTGTCTCTGCAGTGGTCAACGAGGCAAAAAAAGGCACCCACATAACCGTGGTTGTTTCAGCAATGGGCAAAACAACCGATGTCCTCCTGAACGCTGCGAAGGGTACGTCAAACGGGAAACTAGAGAAACACGACTTAGACGACATACTTTCGATGGGCGAGAGGACAAGCGTAAGAATATTCTCCGCGGCATTGAGAAACAACGGGGTAGAATCCCGATACTTCGACCCCATAGACAACGATTGGCCCATAATCACGGATGCTTCATTTTCCAATGCGAACCCTCTTCGCGACGAATGTCAAAAACGAATCAGGGAATGCGTGCTACCCATAGTTGAGAAGGGTGTAGTGCCTGTTATCGCGGGTTTCGTAGGTAGAACCCTGACGGGCAAAATAACCACGCTGGGACGCGGAGGAAGCGACACCACCGCATTTATTTTAGCTGAAGCTCTGAATGCTGACGAAGTGGTTTTGGTCACTGACGCCGACGGCATCATGTCAGGCGACCCCAAAGTGGTCACTAACCCCCAGAGGTTGTCAGAAATTGATGTCAACATACTTGTGGGTTTGGCTGATTCAGGCGCGAAATTCATCCACAGCAAAGCCCTAAAGTACAAACCAAAGTTCGTGGATGTCCGCGTAATTAACAGCGCCCACGGTGACTTAACCAAAGAAGGCACAGTAATCACTGGAGCCTTAGCAAACGAGTTAGACGTGGAAATGGCGCATCCTTCGCCAGTCGCAGAGATAACTATAGTTGGACAAAAGGTCTCCGAAAACCCAAAACTTATAGAGGACATGGTAACAAAAGCGAGGGCACACACCGAGTTGCTGGGTATGTCCATGAACACAAACTCAGGAATACTCTATGTCTCAGCAGAAAAAAGCCCAGAGCAACTCTTCAACGACATCCACCAGACCGTAGTGCAAAACCCTGAAACCAAAGCCATGGCAGTCAAAAAAGACCTTGTATTCCTGAAAATCCGCGGGGTTGGCTTGGAAGAAACCCAGGGCATAATCGGCAAAGTCTCCGAGGTTCTCCGCGTCAACGGCATAAACATCGCGGGCATCTTAACAATCACGTCAAGTATACTCCTCTTTGTAGATTGGAACGAACGTGAAAAAGCGCTAGACTTAATCAGAACATCATTAAGGAGCCACTAAAATGACCAACACAAAAACCCAAAACATACCTCGCAGGGAGAATTGAAACTCATGGACCAAGGCAAAAAACGTAGATTAGAAAGAATCTTCCAAAAAGACAACCACACCGTCATAGTTCCCATGGACCATGGCGTCACCATAGGACCCATACAAGGCATAGGAAACATGCAAGGAATAATTAATCGCCTGCTGAAAGGCGGCGCAGACGCCATAGTTGTGCACAAAGGCATCGCCAAAAAAGTCACCGTTGAAAACGCTGGACTCATCGTGCAACTTTCAGCCGCATCAAATGTATGTCCAAACCTAAACAACAAAGTCCAAGTCTGCACTGTGCAAGAGGCTGTTCGACTGGGCGCAGACGCCGTCTCCGTACACGTCAACATGGGTGCACAAGACGAAGACAAAATGCTAACCAAACTCGGACGGGTAGCTGACGAATGCGACATATACGGCATGCCCCTTTTGGCTATGATGTACCCGCGTGGACCAAAAATCCAAAACGAACACGCACTTGAAATGGTAGCGCACGCAGCCCGCTTAGGCGCGGAACTCGGCGCAGACATAATTAAAACCAACTACACAGGCACCATAGAAACCTTCAAAGCAGTCGTGGAAAGCTGCCCAGCTCCAGTGCTTATCGCGGGAGGCGCCAAAGCCAAAGCAGCAACAGACATACTACGGATAACCAGCGAATCCATACAAGCAGGCGGTGCGGGTCTTTCAATTGGGCGCAACGTGTTCCAGTATGAAGACCCAACTTTGATGGTTAAGGCGCTTTCAGCTATAGTTCACAGCGGCGCCTCTGTTGAAGAGGCAGTAAAAATTCTGGGTGGCTCCAATTGAAAGAACTCTGGCTAGAAACAGACGCAAAAACCCCAGAAAAAACCAGCCTCCTAAAACAAGCTGCAGAAGTCTGCGACGTCATACTGGAAGAAACACAAACTGGAATCAACTCCAGCAAAAACGACCTAACCGTTCTAACACACTTTGACCCAGAAAAAATCACCCAGTTGAAGCGGGAAGGCAAAAAAGTCGCCCTAAAAATCACCCTGAAAGGCAAAGAAGACGAAAACACCGCCGTCAAAGCCGCAGAAGTATCAACCGACTACATCATAATTAACTGTCTTGACTGGCGAGTTATCCCGCTAGAAAACATCATAGCAAGAACAAGCGGCAAAAGCAAACTTCTGGCTGAAGTCTCAAACGCAGAAGACGCCCGTTTAGTTCTGGGAACCTTAGAACTTGGAACCGACGGTGTTCTCCTAAAAACTTCCAGTTCAGATGAACTCATGAAAACCGCCACGATAGTCAAACAGCAAGCTCTAAAACTTGAGCTATCAGCTGCAAAAATTGTTGCAGTAAAGCAAATCGGCACGGGCGCACGGGTCTGCGTGGACACCTGCGACCTCATGACCCAAGGCGAAGGCATCCTAGTCGGCTCCCAATCCGCAGGACTATTCCTCGTCGAAGCCGAAGTACACGAAAACCCCTACGTCGCATCAAGACCCTTCAGGGTAAACGCAGGCTCCATCTCCATGTACACCTTAGGCTCCCTGCAAAACACCAGGTACTTATCTGAGCTTAAGGCAGGCGAAGAAGTCATCATAGTCAACCGCGAAGGGAAAGTTAGAAAAGCAAACGTGGGCAGAATAAAAATAGAGTTTCGACCCCTAATGCTGATTGAAGCAGAAGTGGAAGGCAAAAAAATCAAAACCATACTTCAAAACGCTGAAACCATACGCGTCGTAACCCCCAAAGGCTCAACCCCAGTGACTGAGCTCAAAGAGGGCGACGAAGTCTTGGTTCACGTAGCAGCAAAAGGCGGCAGACACTTCGGCATATCCGTGCCTGAAGAAACGGTGATTGAACGTTGACGATAAGACTCTGTGTATCCATTCTCCCCAAAACCTTAGCCGAAGCCCAAGGACTAATTGAAAAGGCGGAAAAATCTCAAGTAGATTTTATTGAAGTCAGGCTAGATTGCCTTGAAAAAAACAGCGATTTATCGGATTTGGTGTCCCACCGAAAAACGCCTCTGATAGCCACCGATAGGTCACGCAAAAACGAAATAGACCGCCAAGCAATCCTGCTTAATGCGGCAAAAAGCGGTTTTCACTACGTGGATGCCGATTTGTCCAGCCCAAAACTCCAAAGCTTCATAACCCGCGTACAAGCTCTACAGGCTAAATGCATAGTTTCCTTCCACGATTTTGGCAAAACTTCCCCCATTCCTGAGCTTAATCGCATCCTTGAACGGGAAGTCTCAAGCGGCGCAGACGTTTGCAAAATCGTGACAACCGCCAACAAGATTGAAGACAACCTGACATTGCTCCAGTTTATTCAGGCAGCCCCCGTCAGGAAGAAGCCGGTGTGCTTTGCAATGGGCGAGTTAGGCAAGACCTCACGACTCCTGTCACCAGTATTCGGGAGCTTCTTCACTTTCGCTTCTCTTGAACGAGGCAACGAAACTGCTCCTGGACAGATGTCTCTGCAGGAAATGAGAACGGCTTACGAATTATTGGGACTTAAATGGAAATGAAAATCTCAGGGAAAACGCAAGTGTACGGCGTCATCGGCGACCCCATAGCGCACAGTCTAAGCCCTGTCATGCATAACGCAGCTTTTGAAGCGCTGAAAATGGACTGTGTGTTCTTAGCTTTCCGTGTTAAGACTGGCGAAGTGGAAAGCGCCATTCACGGCATGCGCGGCTTAGGCATCCACGGGTTAAACGTCACCATGCCCCACAAAAACCCAGTAATTCCTTTCCTCGATGAGGTCAACGCAACCGCGAAGTTCCTAGGCTCCGTCAACACCATCCTAAACGACGACGGCAAACTGACAGGTTTTAGCACCGACGGCGTCGGCGCGTTAAACGCCCTCAAAAAGAACGGCGTCAAACTCAACGGAAAAAAAGTGCTCCTACTCGGAGGCGGCGGCGCAGCCAAAGCCATATCCTACGCCCTCGCCAAAGAAGTAAAAGAATTAACCATTCTTAACAGGTCACCCGAAAAAACAAACACCTTAACCGAAACTATAAGCCGTGAATTTAACAAACGAGTGTCCGATGGTTTGCTTGAACCCAGTAGCATCCAAGAAAACCTGCAGAACGCAGATGTTCTGATAAATGCAACTTCTGTGGGCATGCACCCCAACGTTGAGCATAGCCTAGTGGAGCCTCAATGGTTAAGACGCGACTTAACCGTGATGGACATAGTCTACAACCCCGTAAAGACGAAACTGGCAAGAGACGCAAAAAAAGCAGGCGCTAAAGTTGTCAGCGGCGTCGAAATGCTCATCTACCAAGGTGCAGCCTCATTCGAAATCTGGACGGGCAAAGCAGCACCCGTAGAAGTTATGAGAAAGACCGCCCTAAACAAGCTTACAGGTGCAAAAACTTGAACGGAAAAGCCTCTGCTGTAGCTCACGGCGCAGCCACCATCGTGAACGCCATCGCTTTGGGGAAAGGCGCCGCTTTCGGCGTGGACTTGTGGACCAAAGCCGAAGTCAAACTAACCGACGACCCAGCGGTCATTAGGGGCGAAATCGCTTCTGACCCAACCGAAAACACACTTCTCATAGAGAAAACAGTTGAACGGGTCTTCAAACACTTCAACGTCGAGAAACAATTCGGCGCCAAAATCAAAACCACCTCCAACATCCCCATAGCCCGAGGCTTGAAAAGTAGCAGTGTAGCCGCAAACGCTGTGGCGCTGGCAACTGTCGCGGCGTTGGGCAAGAAGCTTGATGACTTGACCGCGGTTAACCTTGCTGTGGATGCGGCTTTTGATGCGAAAGTCACGGTGACTGGCGCTTTTGACGACGCTTGTGCATCTTACTTCGGAGGAGTCGTAATTACTGATAACTTGGAGCGGAAACTGGTGAAACGCACCACACTGCCTGAGGATTTGGTGGTTCTGTTTCATGTTCCTTCCAAGAAGGCTTACACGGGAGATTCCGACGTTAAACGGCTCAAAACGGTGGCGCTGCTTGTCAAAGTCGCCTACGAAGAAGCGCTGAAGGAAAACTTCTGGATGGCTCTATCGCTTAACGGTATAATTTACTCTTCTGCCTTGGGCTTTGATGCTTCAGTTGCCTTAGACGCCCTGAACGCTGGGGCAGTAGCCGCGGGTTTATGCGGCAAAGGTCCAGCCGTAACCGCAGTGGTTCCCAAAGACAAAATCGACCAAGTGAGGGCAGCGTTGCAGAGGCACGAAGGCGACATCTTGCAAGCACGTTTGAATCAGGAGAAAGCCGCGGCTACTCCGTAACAATGACCAATGTTACCGTAAAACGAACAGCGGAACTGAACGGCGCAGTCTGTGCACCGCCTTCTAAAGCGTACACCCAGCGAATGCTACTAGCTGCTGCGCTTTCGCAGGGAACCTCCAAAGTTTCAAATCCGCTTTTTTCCGAGGACACTGAAGCTGCATTGCGCGCGGTCAAAGCAATAGGTGCAAAAGTAACCGCGGCAGGAAGCTGCTGGACTGTTGAAGGCGCCAACCCACTTAAAGGCTCAAAGAACCCAGTGGACTGTGGCGAGTCAGGAGCCACCCTACGCTTCATGATACCTATAGCGGCGTTGGCAGCTGAACCCACAGTTTTTGTGATGCGCGAATCATTGGCGAAAAGACCCCTCGAATCGTTGCTTGAAAGTTTAAGGCAGCTGGGTGTTGAGGCGTCTTTCCAAAGAGTCGATGGGGCAGCGTCGGTTCGCGTTGAGGGCGGAGGCATAAGTGGAGGCAAAACCGCCATGCCTGGCGACGTTAGCAGCCAATTCGTTTCTGGGCTCATGTTCGCTTGCCCCATGGCAAAGACGGATACAGAGTTAACTCTCACTACACCGCTTGAATCCAAAAGTTACGTTCACATGACCCAAGACGTTCTCGCACGCCACGGCGTAAAAGTGGAGATTTCCAAAGACTTCACCCACCTGCACATACCATCAAACCAAAAATATGTCCCCCACGACGGGAAGGTGCCTGGAGACTTCTCATCTGCAGCCTTCCTTCTGGCAGCCGCCGCTATAACCAAATCAAACGTAACAGTAAAGAATCTTGATTTAGAGGCTGTCCAAGGTGACAAAGCCATACTTGATGTTCTTAAGCGGATGGGTGTGCAGGGCAAAGTGTGCAGTGATAGCGTGGAGATAACTGGAAGCGGCAGCATGCTTGAACCAGTGGACATCGACGCACGGAACATACCTGACTTGGTTCCAATTTGCGCGGTTCTTGCGTGCTATGCCAAAGGCACTTCAAAAATTCATGACGCAAAACGGCTCAGGCTCAAAGAGTCAGACCGCTTGGAGTCGATTTACGTGGAGTTGCGAAACATGGGCGCAAAAATAGATATCGACCAGAGCAGCTTGGCAATTAAAGGTCCCAGCCAGCTGTGCGGCGTAGAAATTGACCCGTTCAACGACCACCGCATTGCCATGTCCTGCGCCGTGGCAGCGTTGAGGGCTGAGGGCGAAACAGTCATTCAGGATGCCGAGTGTGTTCGAAAGTCTTATCCGCACTTCTTCAATGATTTACGTAAGTTAGGAGCTGATGTAGTTGGCGGGGAATTCGATAGGTAAAGAATTCGTGGTCACCTCTTTTGGGGAGAGCCACGGCAAACTCGTGGGCGTCATAGTTGACGGTTGCCCAGCTGGGCTGCCGCTTTCGGAAGCTGATGTTCAGGTGGAACTGGATAGGCGAATTCCGCTGCAGAAGCCTGAGATTGTTTCGGGAAGAGTCGAAAAGGACGTTGTGGAGATTTCGTCTGGAGTTTTCAACGGTTTCACCACAGGCGCGCCCATCTGCATGACCGTGAAGAATAAGGAAACAAAGTCCAGCGATTACGACGCAATCAAAGACCTGCCCAGACCAGCCCACGCCGACTACACCGCACGCATCAAGTATGGAGGCTTCAACGATTACCAAGGCGGAGGACGATTCTCTGGCAGAGTTACCGTGGCTTTGATAATGGCGGGTGCGGTAGCCAAAAAACTGCTCAATAGTGTAGACGTTGAGGTTTTAGCTTACACCAAGGCAATAGGCAAAGTGGAAATGGAAAAATCACTCAGCTTCGCGGAAATCCGCAAACGCAAATACGAATCCACAGTCAGATGCCCAGATTTAGCTTGCGCAGAAAAAATGGAAGACGCGATTCTTAAAGCTAAAAAAGAAGGGGAAAGCGTAGGCGGAGTGATCGAGTGCACCGCTTTGAACGTTCCAGCAGGTGTCGGCGAACCGCTGTTTGACGCACTGGACGCTGACTTAGCCAAGACTCTGTTCACCGTTCCCGCCGTGAAGGGTGTGGAGTTTGGCGCTGGCTTTGCAACGGCGCAGTTAAAGGGTTCCGAGAACAACGATGCGTACCGAATGCAGAAGGGCAAAGTGGTTACAGCAACGAATCTTGCTGGGGGAATCTTGGGCGGAATATCTTCAGGTATGCCAATCATCGTGAGGGTCGCCGTAAAGCCCACACCATCAATTGCTAAAGAGCAGAAAACAGTTAACCTATCCAAGAGGGAAGACGCGACCATAACAGTTGGCGGCAGACACGACCCCTGCGTAGTTCCCAAAGCCGTCCCAGTTGTGGAAGCAGCAGTAGCATTAACGTTGGTAGACCACATGCTGCGTGGCGGATTCATACCGAAAATCTTGAAGGGGCAGAAATGATGGCTGACCTCAAGCAACTGCGAAAAAGAGTCGACGAAGTGGACGAGCAAATCCTTCAGGCTCTAAATGAACGGGTCAAAATATGCAAAGCCATCGGCGCAGCGAAGAATGAGCAGAAAATCCCCATAAAAGATTCTGACCGCGAGAACGAAGTCTACAAGCGCGCCAGAAAAAGAGCCGCAGAGTTAGCTCTTGAACCTGACCAAGTTGAGGCGGTGTACCGCGAAATAGTTAATATGTGCAGTGCCGTTCAAGAAGTAAAAGAAAAGTGAGAAACGGTAACTCTTTACGGAGAGTTGAAAAAATATGCTGTACGAGATAAACGAGAAAGCCCTAAAACTTGAAAGTGAAGGAAAAAAAATAATCCGCCTAAACCTAGGCGACCCCGACATGGCTACGCCACCTGAAATCGTGGAAGCAGCATACGCTTCAATGAAGGCAGGCAAAACAAAGTATTCGTCCTCTTATGGCGAGAAGAGGCTTAGGGAGAAAATTGCTGAGGTTCACGGCGTTAAAGCAGAAAACGTTGTTATTACTCCAGGTTCAAAATTTGCAATATTCTCCACCATGTTCTTGATGCTTAAGAATGGTGGCAACGTTATCATTCCGACTCCTTATTGGACTGCTTACGATTTAATCGCTAAAAGCTTTGGTGCCAAAACAAAACTGTTGCGAACTGAAATGGAAGATGGGTGGGAAGTGGACTTAGACAAGCTTGAGAGCTTGATTGACACAGATACTAAGATGATTATTCTTAATAATCCAAATAACCCGACAAGCAAGGTAATGGAAACAGAAACCCTCGACGGCATTGTCGAATTAGCCAACAAGAAAGGAATAACCGTTCTCTCCGACGAAGTTTACGGTGCAATCAGCTTCGCTAAAACCAAAAGCATCCTTGACTATGACGGCGAATGTAAACACATTCTCTCAAATGGGTTCTCAAAAACTTTCACTATGACAGGTTGGCGCATAGGCTACTTGATAGCTAACAAGACGTTTATCGATACTATAACTAAACTAAACCAGATAACATTCAACAACGTTCCAGTCTTCATTCAAGACGCCGCGCTAAAAGGCTTAGAACTGCATAAACAAATTGCTTCTTCAATCAAGGCCAAATATAAAGAACGCGCAGACATGGCAAGCACCAAACTTGCAGCAGCAGGCTTCAAATTCACAAAACCAGATGCGCCCTTCTATGTGTTTCCCAAACTTGGCGGCTTAGACTCTGAGAAGTTCACCTTGGACCTGCTCGACAACGGCGTGGCTGTGGCTCCAGGCACAGCCTTTGGTGACTACAGCGAACACTTCCGCATTTCCTTAACCGCACCCAACGACCAAATAGAAGCTGGGCTCGATAAAATTTGCGAGGCAGCAACTAAATGAAAACAGCCATTCTCGGCGCAGGAAAAATGGGCGTTTGGTTCGCTAAATTCTGCAAAGAAAAAGGCGACACCATAGTAATCGCCGACCGAAACGCTGAGAAACTGGCAAAACTGAAACAAGAACTGAAAGTTGAAACCGCCGACTTTGTTGACGCTGTTCGGGGCGCAGACCGCGTCCTGATATGCGTCTCCATTAATTCTTTTGAAGAAATCGTCAAGAAAATCAGCCCCGTCATACGCAAGGGGCAAGTTGTCATGGATATTTGCTCAATCAAAGAAGCCCCAGTCAACATCATGCACAAGTACCTCAAAGACGGCTTAGTTTTGGGCACCCACCCCGCTTTCGGTCCAGGAAGCAGCGGCTTAAAAAACAAAGCCTTCATCTTAACACCGACAAACGCTGAAGAGCAAAAGTTCGCGGAAGAATTCAAGAAATGTCTCGAAAAGGAAGAAGCCCGCGTCTTCATCATGTCGCCTAAGCACCACGACGAATTGATGTCAGTTGTCCTCGGGTTTCCCCACTTTCTAGGCGTAGTTGCATGCGACACTCTGTTGGACCAAGCGAATTATCCCGAGACAAAGAAGGTGGCAGGCACAACCTATAAGATGCTGTATACGCTTGCCGAGGCTACGGCGCTGGAGACTCCCGACCTTTTCGCTTCACTGCAGCTTAACTTGCCTGAAATCGGGCAGATTGAACGGCTGTTTATGGAAAAAGCGCAAGAATGGCTAACCCTGATAAGACAAAAAGACCCCGCAGCCATAGCCGCCAAGATGGAGCAGTTGCGAACGAAGCTTATGAAGACAAGCACTGACTACACGCGGTCTTACGAGATAATGTACAAAATGCTCGAAGCAACCGAAACCTAAGCCGCTTCGGTCTGCTGTTTGTTCGTCAAAAAGAAGACATGTCATTCTTGTTAAGATGTGATTTTTCGATTTGCTAACAAAAAGATTGATCTTTGTCGGACGAAATTAAACCTTTATGTAATACTATATAATGAATGTTTTAGACGATGTAAAAACATAACACGCATTCGTTCAGAAGGAAATCATTTGAGCGACAAAGAAACCGCATGTTTCTCACCAACTTTTGAGAACGGTGGATACTGGGAATATTACAAAGACTTAGAGCGACAGTTCGAGAGCTTCTTAGGGTATGTTCCCTACCTTTCAGGCAATGAAAAAATCTACTCTTTCAGATTAGCTAATCTCATACTTTCTATTGGTGCTCATATAGATTCAGCGCTTAAGGAGATAGTGAGATACTCTGAGTTTTCAGTAAAATACCCTGAAATGATTAAGCCGAAGCCCTCGATTATAGACTATTTCCCAATTTCTGAAATTTACGACTTACCTCGAAGGACAATAATTTTTAAGAGATTACCTAAACGTGAATGCATACTACCTTTTCGTGAATATGTGCGACAAGGCAATAAATTAAAAACGCCATTTTGGTGGCAAGTTTACAATTCGATTAAGCACCAATTTAGCGAAAACTTCAAAGAAGCAAATCTTGAAAATACAAGGGATTCCTTGGCTGGCGCATTTCTTTTAAATATATTTCATGTACCTGCATACGTTCGTTTATTGGAGTTTCATGTTATCACGCCACATTTTCAAGGGGAAAGCTCAGGTAATTTTATCTTAAGTTCAGGTTGGAAAGAGAAACAGTTAGCCAAAGGTCTAACACTAAATAGACTCGGAGTGATAGAAACATCGCTATTTACGTATGATTTTAGCGAGTTGAATAAAACAGCAGGTAACCAATCTTCCAGTTAACAAACCCCGCTTTCTTGAAGGGCTAAAATCCTGACACACTTGCCAAAATTTTTGGGAAGCCTCAAGTTGTAAAATGGTAGGATAAGACCCACCCAATAATTTTTTGCACCGAAGGATAACTGAGTTATTTGCTACAAGTAACGAATAATTCGATACTAACTAAATTTTTTGGGAATGCCTGAAAACAATGTTACCAATTTAAACAGCCCCATAATTTTACCCGCCACCTCCACCTCAGCATCTACCAAATAACAAAAAACAACAGGCAGTCACCAAGAGTTACTGAAAGTTATCAAATTGCTTCTGCAAAAAGCAAACCCAACCCTAACCAACAAACAAGAAGTCTTATCGGGCTATAATCTTTTCCAAGCACCTAGTCGTACCGAACCTAAGCCGCTTTGGGGTACGAACCTAAAATTTTTATGAACGCCGCATATTTTTCCAGCGCTTTAAGTGTTTCAGCGCAGCGTTCTTCGCTTCGGTGTCCCTCAAAATCCAAGTAAAAATTGTATTCCCAAGGCGTCTGCTTAGTGGGTCTCGACTCAATTTTTGTGAGGTTTATGTTTCGTTTGGCAAATTCGCCCAAAGCATGATACAGCGAACCTGGCTCATGAACCGCAGCAAAAATTATCGACGTCTTATCTTTGCCACTCATCGGCGCATCTTCCTTAAAAAGGACAAAGAACCGCGTGTAGTTCTCCTTGTTATCGGCTATGTCTCGGGCAAGAATTTTCATGCCGTAAATTTCCGCAGCCCTCTCACTGGCAACTGCCGCAGCATCCTTCAAGCCCCGCTCTTTGAGCATCTTCACGCTACCTGCAGTATCATACGACGGAATCATCTCGCGACCTAA
The DNA here is from genome assembly GCA_964350175.1 of uncultured Candidatus Bathyarchaeia archaeon. Taxonomy (GTDB): domain Archaea; phylum Thermoproteota; class Bathyarchaeia; order Bathyarchaeales; family Bathycorpusculaceae; genus JADGNF01. The sequence continues at coordinate 7,929 of CAYGJP010000003.1, read as the reverse complement.
CCGTTCCAGAAAGCTTCGACACTGCGCCAACGCCTGCGGATGCGAGTAAACCGCTTTAACCTCTTCCAGCTTGGTGCTGGGATTAGCTATAAGGCAGTGCTCGATTTTCACGATGACTTCGCCGCAAACTTTGAGGTCATACTCCAGAAACAGGTCATAGTTCTGGTTTACGCTGCCTTCCAAAGAATTCTCAACGGGCACAACACCATAGGGGGTTTCTTGTTTGGCTACGCTTTCAAAGACATCTCTGAAAGCTTTACATGGCTTGACTTCTGTGTCTGCGCCGAAGAACTTGTAGACTGCGCTTTCGCTGTACGCGCCTCGTTCTCCTTGGAAGGCTACTGCTTTCACTTTTTGTTTCCCTGCTTTCGGTTTTTGATTAGGCACTTGTTTATGCCGTTTATCATGGCTTCCACGCTTGCCATAACGATGTCTTCTCGGGCTGCCCGCGCTGACACGATGTGTCCTTTTTCGTCTTCCACTTTAATGACGACTTCAGCTACGGCGTTTGACCCGCCTGTTATGGCTTCCAAACGGTACTCGTTCAGCCTAATCTTCTCCAGGCTATGCGTGAGCTTGGTTATGGCTTTGAGCACGGCGTCCACGGGTCCAACGCCTGTTTCGGCTGCGACGTATTCTTTTCCATCCAAGATCAGTCGAACTGAGGCTGTGGGGATAACTTTGATGCCTGTCATGACGGCTAAGTCGCAGAGCTCCACAATTTTCTCTTCCTTGATTACCTCACCCATAACCGCAGAAGTCAACGCAATCAAGTCCGCGTCGGTGACCATTTTGCCCTTGTCGCCTAGGTCTTTGATTCTCTGCACGATTTCTTTCAGCTGTTCCTCATTTGGGTGGATGCCTATTTCTTCGAGTTCTGCTTTTACGCCGCTTGTTCCAGCAAGTTTCCCCGCAACAAGCTTTCTTATGCGCCCCACCAACTCGGGCTTTATAGGCTCAAACGTCAACGGCTTAACCGTGACTCCGCGGGTGTGAATGCCTGACTCATGAGCAAAAGCGTTTTCACCAACAATCGCCTTGTTCGCCTGCACAGATATGCCTGTTAATGTGGCGACCATTCGGGAAGTGCTGTACAGCAAACGCGAGTTAACGCCAGTTTTAAGCTTGTAAATCATGTGCAACGCCATAACAACCTCTTCCAACGAGGCGTTTCCAGCCCGTTCACCTAAACCGTTAATGGTAGCATGCACTTGAGTTGCGCCTGCTTCAACTGCTGCTAAGGAATTGGCAACAGCCATGCCAAAGTCGTCGTGACAATGAATGCTTATGGGTACGGTGACGACGGTTTTGAGTTCTTCGATGAGTTTGCTCATGGTTTTGGGAATCATGATGCCCACTGTGTCGGGCACGTTCAGGCGGTCCATGCCTGCTTTCTCTGCGGCTTTGCAAACCTTTCTCAGGAAGGGCAGTTCCGACCTTGTTGCGTCCATAGGTGAAAATTCGCATATCATGCCGTGCTTCTTGATGTACTCTATCGAATCCACCGCGGCGGACAGCACCTGCTCGGGTGTCATGTTAACGGCATATTGCATCTGCACAGGCGAAGTAGGAATAAACACATGTACCGTGTCAACCTCGCATTCGATGGCTGCGTCTATGTCTTTTCGGTTGGCGCGGCAAAGACCACAAATTTCCGCTTCCAAATCCGCCTTAACAATTTCCTTGATAACTTTCTTCTCGCCTTCGGAAGAACTTGGAAAACCAGCTTCGATGGTGTCTACGCCTAAACGGCTAAGCTGGCGTGCTATCTCAATTTTATCTTCAACGGTGAGGGAAACACCCGGTGTTTGTTCGCCGTCTCTTAAGGTTGTGTCAAAAATACGGATATATTGGGGGGAGTTTTTGTTTTTCATTGTTTCATTCAACCGGTGTTTTGCGCCATAGCGGCGGCGATGGCTTCTGCCATGCCCACGGTTGTTTTGTTTCCGCCCAGGTCTGGAACGGAGTTGCCGCTACGTAGCGTTTTGACTACTGCATCTTCTATAGCTGTTGCTGCTTTTATGCACTTCTCGTCGCTGTATTTTTCGCCTAACCAGTTTAGCATCATCTTAGCCGATAGTATCATTGACAGCGGGTTTGCTGTATGTTTCCCAGCCCTATTTGGAGCCGAACCGTGAATGGGCTCAAAGAGCGCAAAGGTGTCGCCTATGTTTGCTCCTGGCGCCATGCCTAATCCGCCGACAAGTTGGGCGGCTTCGTCGCTGAGGATGTCGCCGAACATGTTGCAGGTACACAGCACGTCAAATTCTTGTGGTTCCTTTATGAGGCGCATGGAAGCAGCGTCCACGTATAATTCGTTGAATGCTATGTCGGGGTATTGTTTGGAGACTTCTCGGCAAACGCTGGCGAATAACCCATCAGTGACGCGCATGACATTGGCTTTGTGGATGGATGTGACTTTCTTTTTACCGTTGCGTAGCCTTGCCATCTCGAATGCTTTTTTGGCGATGCGTTCGCAGGCTTTCCGTGTGATGACTCTCAGGCAAAGGGTTGTGTCGTTGCCTATGGCGTATTCTAAGCCTTTGTAGACGTCTTCAGTGTTTTCCCTAACGAACAACATGTCTATGTCAGGGTGTGCTGCCGCGGCTGCAGGGTAAGTCTTTATTGGGCGTAGGTTAGCGTAGAGGTCAAACATTAATCTGAGTTTGATTATGACGTCTGCTGCGCTTTCGCCTACTGGACCTTTCATGCATGCATGAGATTCTTTGATTTTTTGTAAACTATCTTCTGGGAGGGCAACGCCTCTTTTTTCTAGGCAGATGTCTCCTGCTTCAGCGTAGAGTATGTTGAATTTTAAGCCGAATTTCTGTTGGGTTGCGTCTAGGATTTTTAGGGTGGCTTCGGTTAATTCTGGACCGATACCGTCGCCTGGGATTAAGGATATTTTGTATTCGTTCATTTCTTGTTCAACCTCTTTCGTAAGTTTTCTATTAATCCTCCATCCGTGAGTATCTCCATGATGAATGGAGGCAGCTTAGTTCCTTGGAGACTCTGATTTTTGGTTTGGTTCGTTATTTTGCCCGCTTCAAAGTCTACTGTCACTTCGTCGCCATCGTTTACAGCGGCTGAGATGCCTTTACACTCAATCACGGGCAAGCCGATGTTTATGCTGTTTCGGAAGAATATGCGGGCAAACGACTCCGCCAACACGCACTCAACGCCAGCGTACTTTAGGGCTAATGGTGCTTGTTCTCTGCTGGAGCCACAGCCGAAGTTTTTGCCTCCGACAACTATGACGCCTTTCTGGGCTTTCTCAGGGAAACTCGCGTCCAGTCCTTCCATGGCGTGTTTTGCTAAGTCTTTCGGGTCAATCAGGGACAGCCATTTGCCTGGCAGAATAACGTCTGTGTCGATGTTGTTTGCGAATTTTAAGACTTTTCCTTTGACTTTCACTTCTTTAAGCCTCCACTTCTCGCGGGTCAGTTAATTTTCCAGTTAACGCTGAGGCTGCAACGGTTGCTGGTGAGGCTAAGTAGACGCTGGCTTCGGGGCTGCCCATTCTTCCGATGAAATTCCTGTTCGATGTGCTGACGCATGTTTCGCCTGACGCTAATAGTCCAATGTGCCCGCCTAAGCATGGACCGCATGTTGCACCGCAAACTAAAGCGCCTACTTCAGTGAAGACTTCAACTAAGCCTTCTTTCAGCGCCTGAGCGTAAACTTCTTGTGACGCGGGAATCACCAGTGTACGGACGCCTTGTTTGACTTTTTTGCCCTTCATTATTTGGGCGGCTATGCGCAGGTCTTCTATTCGTCCGTTAGTGCAAGAACCGATGAATGCTTGGTTAACTTCAACGTTGCCTACTTTGGAGATGGGTTTCACGTTGTCCACTGAGCTGGGGCAAGCCACTTGAGGCTCCAAGTCTTCCACGTCGATGTCTACGGTTTTCTCGTACTTGGCGTCTACATCGCTCTTCAACCACTTATAGTCTGAGGCCTTCGCGGTTCTGCCCTTCAGGAACGTCGCTGTCGCGTCATCTGGTTCCACTATGCCGTTTTTGGCGCCCATTTCCACAGCCATGTTGCACACAGTCATCCTGCCTGCTATGCTCATGTTTCGGATGGTTGGGCCTGTAAACTCAACGCTCTTGTATATCGCACCGTCCACGCCGACCTTGCCGATTATGTGCAGGATTAAGTCTTTGGGCGTGACGTACTTCTGGAATTGCCCTTCAACGTTAAATCTGATGGTCTCAGGAACCTTCAGCCAAATCTTGCCCGTGGCGAACACGGCGGCGGCTTCGGTTGAGCCTATGCCTGTGGCGAATGCGCCAAACGCGCCGTATGTGCAGGTGTGTGAGTCAGCGCCAACTATCAAAGCGCCTGGGGCAACGTAGCCTTTCTCAGGCATAACTTGGTGGCATATGCCGCCTTCGCCTACGTCGTAGAGGCGGATGGACTGTTCTTTTGCGAATTTGCGGAGCATCTTGTGCAGTTCAGCCATCTTCACGGACTCCGCGGGAATCTGGTGGTCTAGAATCGTCACTACTTTTTTGTTATCCCAAACTTTGTTTACGCCTATTTTCTTGAAGGCTTCTATGGCTAAAGGACCTGTCAGGTCGTGAACCATTATCACGTCCACGTTTGCATCCACGATGTCGCCTGGTTGGACAGTGGATTTTCCTGAGGCTTTTGCCAAGATTTTTTCTGTGATGTTCATTTTCATTGCCTCTTTCAGTCTACTGATTGTGACTTTGTTCACTTTACTGGATGATTCCCATTTTTCTTGTGCCGCGAAGTTAAGCGTTTCTATGGACAAGTAACTGTTTCTGATGTTATACTCGTGAATAATGAGGGAAGAGCTTCGCTGGTGCTCACGATTGCATTATTAACTGGCGCGTAAAGGGGTGGAAGAGTTGTTCTTTAGGTTACTCGTCTATGTTGACGGCTCTTGCTCCTCGTGAAAGCGCGGTTATGCCTGTTCGAGCGAGTTCTATTATGCCGAAGGTTCTCATGAGGTTTAGGAACGCGTCTATTTTGTCTGAAGTACCCGTGATTTCCACCATTAGACTGTCGGGGGACACATCGACCACACGACCCCTAAACACGTGAACGCAGCTGATTATGTCAGACCTTTCTTTTGCACTTGGAGCATTAATTTTTACTAGTGCTAATTCGCGGGTAACGATGCTGTCAGGTTCCAACTCGGCAACTCCAACCACGTCCACAAGCTTGTCGAGTTGTTTAACTACTTGGTCAAGGGTTTTTTCGTCTGCTGTAACGGTTATGGTGATTCGAGATAATTCTCGGTCTTCTGTGGCTCCAACCGTGATGCTTTCGATGTTAAAATTTCGCCTTCGGAATAGGTTGGATACGCTGTGGAGTACACCGGGTTTGTTCTCTACGATTGCTGAAACTACTCTGGCTTTTCTGTTTTCCATTTAGTAATCCCCTTTTTGTTGTGGTAAGCCGCAGCCTGGAGGCACAAAGGGCACCACGTCTTCTTCAGAGCCTATTGGTACATCGATTACTGTTGTTACTTTGCTTTTAAGTGCTTCTTTTACTGCTTTTTGGAATTCCGTCACTGAACCTACGCGAAAGCCTTGTGCTCCGTATGCTTCGGCTAGTTTGACGAAGTCAGGTGTTTTTCCTAGGTTAACTGCCATGTACCGTTTTTTGTAGAGGGCTCTTTGCCATTGAGCTACCATGCCCAGCACGGAGTTATTCAGCACGATTACGGTGACTGGGATGTTCTCCGTTACTGAACTTGCCAGTTCCTGCTCGGTCATTATGAAGCTGCCGTCTCCTGCGATATCTACGACTGCTCTGTTTGGACAGGCGACTTTGGCTCCTAATGCAGCTGGAAAACCAAAACCCATGGTTCCCAAGCCGCCTGAACTTATGAAGGTTCTTGGTTTGAGCGCTTGGAAGTAGAGTGCAGACCACATCTGGTTTTGACCTACTTCGGTTGTGACTATGGCGTCTTCGGGCAGCAGTTTTCTGAGTTCTGATAGCAGTGTTTTTGGTACCAGGTCTTTTGGTGTGTCTTTTATTAGTGGGCTAAGTTTTTCTTTTGCTTCCTTTACCCGTTTTGTCCACGCTTTGCCTTCTTTCTTTTTCAGCTTTTTCAATAGTGCAGCATGTAAAATGCGCAAAGATGCTTTTGCGTCACCCACTATTGGTACATCGACATCGATGTTCTTTCCGATTTCTGCGGCATCAACGTCAATATGAATCTTCTTTGCGTTTGAGCAGAAGGTATCTATGTTCGTGGTTGCCCTGTCGGAGAATCTTGTTCCCACGGCAAGCAACGTATCAGCTTCGGAAATTAGCCTGTTGGCAGCGGGGTTTCCATGCATTCCGATGCTCCCAACTGACAGGGGATGAACTTCGGGGAATGCGCCTTTACCCATGAACGTTGTTGCCACTGGCGCCATTAGCAGGTCTGACATTTGCATGAGTTCGTCTGAAGCGTTGGAGGTTATCACTCCGCCTCCTGCCAGTATTATTGGTTTTTCTGCTTCTGATAGCAGTTCGGCGGCTATGATAATCTGCGCTAAGTCAGGGTCTGTTACTACATTGTATCCTCGTGCGTCGATTTTATTTGTGAATTCTACCTCGGTTGTTTCCGCCTGCACGTTCTTTGGTAAGTCGATTAGTACTGGTCCGGGTCTGCCAGTTGTGGCTATGTAGAATGCGGTGTTGACGATTTTTGGTATGTCCGCTGGGTTTCGTACTTGGTAGTTATGTTTGGTTATGGGCGTGGTGATGCCGATTATGTCGGCTTCTTGGAAGGCGTCTCTGCCGATCATGTAAGAGGTGTTGATGCCTTTTGATGGTACCTGTCCTGTTAGGGCGATAAGTGGTGAGGAGTCCATGTAGGCGTTGGCTATGCCTGTGACTAGGTTGGTTGCGCCTGGTCCTGAAGTTGCCATGCATACGCCTGGTCTTCCGCTTGCTCGTGCGTATCCTTCGGCTGCGTGGGCTGCGCATTGTTCGTGTCTGCTGAGTATGTGGCGGATTTTTGTGTTGCCGCATAGGGCGTCGTAGACTGGGAGTATGGCTCCTCCGAGTATGCCGAAAATTACGTCTACTTTTTGTTGTTCGAGGGATTTTATTAGGGCTTCTGCTCCTGTCATTTTGGTCGTTTTTTAGCACCTTCTGTGTTTTATGTTACTATCATTTGCTCTATAGAAAATTGTTTTTTGGAGGGTTGAACATGTTTTTGGGTTGTTTTAGAGGGTTGCCTGAACAAAATGGCGAACGAATACTGGATTGAGGTGACGATCCCTCACGTTCTTTCCTCCGAGTAGAGCTTTCCTATCTTTTACCTCGATGTGGAGATAAAAAGTTTGTGGTGTGTTACGAAACTGCTGTTTTGTAATTTGGGTCTTTTTTGTTGTTGTTTGTGGGTTTTTGTTGTTTTCTGTTGTGCGTGTGTTTGTTTTTTTGTTTAGTTGTTGTTGATGAGTGGTTTGGTGTTTCACTACTTCTTTTTTGGGTTGTTCTGTTTGCTGAAATTTGTTGTCTGGGCCTGTTTTTGGGTTTTGTTTTGGTTGTGCAGGTAGTGACAAACTGATGTAGGTGTGGGCTTTTTCTGGGCGTTTTGGTTTTTGTGTCTGCTGCTCGTTTTTTCTTTTTTGATTCAGGGTTTGATTTGGGCTTTTTCCGTTGGGTAAAACTGGCGTAGAACAGAGTAAAATGGTTGGAAATATGTGTATTTAGTGGAAATTGTGTGGTTTGGTTGAATTTGGGTTGGGCGAGTGGACATAAATATAACGTCTACCCACCCTATTGTGAGCGGATAACATGCGTGTTGGCTGGACTTTGAATCTGCTTTTGTTTTCCCTGATTTTTGTGGTTTTCTGTTCAGCCTTGCCAGTCCATGCGACTTCCATGTGGGATTTTCAGACTGTAGATGCCCTCGTAGTGAGAGGTGGCTGTTCCGTTGCCTTGGATTCGCACAAC
>CAYGJP010000002.1:0-33859 GCA_964350175.1 uncultured Candidatus Bathyarchaeia archaeon | reverse complement strand
ACACCAAACCACCCACAACAACAACTAAACAAAAAACAAAGCACACGCAACAGAAAACAGCAGAAACGCACACACCGCAACAAACAGCAACTAACCGCAACCAAAAAGACCCAATTTACAAAACCAACTCAACAATCCCTGCGCAACCTCGCCAAAACCTAAATACCCCAAAACACAGCGGGGTTATTCTAAAAGTAAATAAACAAGCTCACATTAACATAGAGAAACCTGAAACTTGGAGGAATTCAAGTGAAACGAACCTCGGTGGTCTTTGCGTTAACAATTCTTTCACTGGCTATGTTCTTGCCCCTTATACTTAACACTCAAACAGCCAACGCCCAAAACACAAACTACAGCATAACCAACGTGGACCACAAAGTCGAAGTCCTATACTCAGGACACACAGTCATAAGCGACACCATCCAAATTTCAGGCCAACTACCAGACACCTTCCAAATAGGCTTCCCGACTAAATATGCTGCTTACGTGCTCAAAGGCGCTGCGTACGACAGCAACAACCAAAATCTTCCCATGGTCCTAAGCATGCAATCACAAGCGGGAAGAAGCTTCTACGGCGCCAGCGTAACTCTCCCATCAGGCACATCCCAAACCTTCACCGTAATCTTCATCTTATCAAACAGTCTCCTAACCCCAACCGCAAGTGGATTCACCCTTGATTTTCCAACTTACCCCACCTTAACAACAGCTGCTTCTCAAGTTAGCGTAACTCTTGACCTCCCAGTAGGCTCAAGCAGCGTAAAAATCGCAAAACCCGATGGTGCAATAAACACAACAAGCTACACCACAAATAATTTGCCTGCGTTCTCTTCTTCCACCGCAGTTGCCACCTTCACAAGTCCATCAGGCTACATCCAGCAAGTCAGCATCCCAACTTTGAACAGGCAAATCAACATAAGCCCCTCAGGAGAATTAACCTGCACCGACACCTACAAACTAATTAACAACGCAGCCAGCAGCATAAGCTCCTTCAAAATCAACTTATCCTTCAACGCTTCCAACGTAGTTGGAAAAGACCAATTCGGCAGAACCCTAACAGTTGAAATCCAAGACAGCAACGTCGCACGCGCCGCAAACGTAAGCTTAAGTTTAGCCATGAAGTCAGGCGAATCCAGCATCATAACAATAGACTACAAACTACCCAACGTTTCCCCACAATCAGGACAATTCGTGCTGAATCTGGACCTGTTTCCCTACTTCGACTACTACGTTGAAGCCGCTTCAGTAACCATAAATCCCCCTGAAGGCGCACAAATAGTAACCCCACAACTCACTTCAATCGGGTCTTCCACAGACCTAACCCGCAACGCCTTCCAAGAAACCCTCACCATCAACAAAGAAGGCGTAAGCTACATAGACAGCATAATCCCCTCCGAGGATGTCACATCAATAACCTTCAATTACAGTCCTCTGTGGATATCCTTCCGCCCAAGTTCTTGGATGTGGGCATTAGCAATCGTGGGCAGCGTCGTGGTTGCAGTTTACAAACGACCCAAAGCCAAGGCCAAAGCAGCACAAGCACCCAGCACAAAAATCGTAGCACCCAAAGTGGAAACTGGACTCAGCCGCGAACAAGTCAAAGTATTCACCGAAGCATACGAAGAGAAAAACCGCATAAACACCGAAATTGCCTCACTTGACGCCAGAGCACAAAGAGGCAGAATCCCCAGACAAAAATACAAAGCCAAACGCAAAAAACTAGAACTTCGCCTCAACTCACTAAACCAAACCATCACCAACATCAGAGAACTCATGCGAAACGCAGGCGGCAACTACGCAGACTTAAACAGGCAGCTCGAAAACGCAGAAACTGAACTTACTGAAGTTGAACAAAGCATCAAAGCCATCCAAACACGCCACGAAATAGGCGAACTGTCATTGGGAGACTACCGAAAGCAACTTGAAGACCTTGAGCGGCGAAAAACTAAAGTGGAAGGCACAATTAGCGGACTTCTGCTAAGGCTACGTTGAGAATTCCGTTAGTTAACCTAAACGCTTTTATCTTCCTTTTTGGTTTTTGATAAAATTCAATAGAGGAATAAAACATGGTAAAAATCGTAGTTGATGACAAGTGCAATGGATGCGAAACATGCGTAAACACCTGCCCAGTAGGCGTTTACGAAATGAAAGACGGCAAATCCGTGCCAGTCAAAGTTGATGACTGCCTAATATGCAGGGCATGTGAATCACAATGCCCAACAGGCGCCATCCAAGTAATCGAGTAAACCTATCTCGGCTACTCCTTTCCGCATCTGTCACCGATTCAACAAGAGTCAATTAACTGACTCTTCCTTTCTTTATCACTCCACTTTTTGGAAAAAACCGCTCACGTAATCGGTTAATGTGGTCTTTCGTTTCTTTGCAAGTTTCTTTAAGGCGCTACTGATTCCTGTGCCGTACTGCACCGCCTTCTTAGGCTTCGCTGTTATAGCCTCAGAAAGACCCAAATTCTCAGCAGCCTTCCGCAAAACAAGCTTCCTCAACGAATCCGCCTTCTTCTCAAACTTCAACTCCGTAGGCAAACCCAATGCAAACTCGGCGATTTGATACGACGCAAAAGGCAAACGCAGTTCAACATCGTGGAAACCGCAGATTTTCTCGTCCCGTTCAATATTGCTCTCGTGAATGCTGGCCACGTCGTTGTACATGGTTCTTCTCACTTTCTCGTCTCCTTCCGCCAAGTATTCGTTAACGTAACGTTGATAGCCTCCGAAAAGCTCATCCGCACCCTGCCCCGCCAACAACACACGTAACCCTGCTTCGGCTACTTTCTCTGCCGCCCAATAAAACGGCACGCCTATGCTGGCTTTGACTGGGTCAGCCTCCTCAACGAGCGCAACCACTTTCCCGATGACTTTCTCGATGTCGGTTTCCTTGAACAGGTGGACCTGCAAAGGCAAACCCAACTCTTCCGCAGCGCTCCACGCATCTTCAGTTTCAGGTTGATTCTCCAAACTCACATGCACAAGCTGAACGTCCACGCCACATTTCTTAACCAAAAAAGCAACCATGCTGCTATCTAAGCCTCCAGAAAAAGCCACCGCCGCCTTCCGTAACCCTTGAACACGCATCTGAACTGATTGCTCCAGCAGTTTCTGCAGTTTCTCTGCCGCATCCTGCAACGTTACCGGGGTTGGCTCTGAGTACGCAAGCGTCTTAACAGGTTTGAACTTGAAGCCTTCACGGTTAACCACCGCTACATGTCCAGGTGGAAAAGACTTGGGCTCATCAATTCCAAGTTTCCATAAGGCTTTTCGGTTCGAGGCAAACGCAGCGACTGACGCATTTTCGCCGTAGTACAGCGGTTCCACGCCTACGGGGTCCCTTGCCGTTACTATTTCATCTGCTTTAGCAACCATTAACGAAAAGTCGCCCTCAACACCTTTAACGAACTCTTCAGCTACCTCGTCATAGGTGTGCCTTGGTTTTTTAGCTACTAACTCTGCAATCGGGGTTAGTGAGGGCGAGTAAATTCTTCCTTCAAAGACAACGGTTGCATCATCTAACCTCACCAATTCCGTTTCTGTGCTGTGTTTCGATTTTGCCAAGCCTACTGCTACGGGTGAACTCAACTTTTGAACGCGCAAACTCTCCAAGTTTTTTGATGTTGCTACTGTGGAGGGGGTTGCAATTTCAAAACGTGAAGTACCCTCTGAACTCAACGCTTTCAGTATCTCAATAATTTTTGGCGTGGCGTTTCCGCCGCTCTTATCCAACACCGCAACTGTCATCTTCATGCCTGTCAACATTCCCGATTCAATACTGAGGGTAATTGTTTTGGTAAAACATTAATGTTTAACCCGCATATCATTCTGAAGAGGAGATAACACTTGCCGATTCTACCCATAGATACGGGTCGCTATGGAACCCCTGAGATGCTTAAAGTCTTCGAGGAAGAAGCGCGCGTCCAGAAACTGCTTGACGTTGAAGCCGCTTTAGCTTGGGCCCACGCCGAAGTAGGAAACATCCCAAAGAAGGATGCAGAAAAAATTGTTGCGCTGGCTTCAGTGAAATACGTCAAAGTGGAACGCGTGAAAGCAATCGAAAAAGAGATAAAACATGACCTCGCGTCGCTCGTGAGAGCCTTGGCTGAGCAATGTGGTTCCAGCGGCGCTTACGTTCACTTGGGCGCTACCAGCTACGATATAGTTGACACTGCTAACGCTCTACAGTTGAAAGACGCCATCGACATAATTGTGAAGCACCTGACCACTTTGAAAAGCATCTTACAAGAGAAAGCTGGCAAGTACAAAGAAACCGTCATGATGGGTAGAACCCACGGTCAACATGCTCTTCCAATAACTTTGGGCTTCAAGTTTGCGGTCTGGGGATACGAAGTTAACCGCCACATTCAGAGGCTTTCTGATTGCCGTGAACGCGTGGTAGCAGGCAAGATAAGCGGCGCCGTCGGCACACAAGCAAGCTTAGGCGAGCACGCCTCACAAATTCAAGAACTCGTCATGAAGCAGCTGGGCATCCGTGCGGCTGAAATTTCGACGCAGATTGTGCAGCGCGACCGCTACGCCGAATTCGTCTGTATTCTATCCATGGTTGCCACGTCTCTGGAGAATTTCGCCACTGAAATACGAGAACTCCAAAGACCCGAAATTGCGGAAATGTTCGAATCCTTCGAAGCTGAAAAACAGGTCGGCAGCTCCACCATGCCGCACAAGCGTAACCCTGAAATTTGCGAGCGCGTCTGCGGTGTAGCCCGCATCGTTCGAAGCCTAACAATTCCCGCATTTGAAGACATGGTAACTTGGCATGAACGCGATTTGACGCAGTCCTCAACTGAGCGGTTTGTGCTTCCCGAATCATGCATCCTCACCGATTACATCCTTTCCCTGTTGACCACCGTAGTGGTTAACCTGCGAGTTGACGAACAACGGATGCTTCAGAACATCGGTTTGACTCAGGGACGCACCATGTCCGAGTCCGTTATGATGGCTCTAACGCGCAAAGGCGTGAACAGGCAAGAAGCCCATGAATTACTCAGGAAACTAACCATCAAAAGCGAAGCCGAAAAGCGCCACTTCAAAGAAATCCTCCTCGCAGACAAGTTTGTAAGCAGCAAACTGACTGACGCCGAAATAGATGAAGCTTTGAACCCAAAAAGCTACCTTGGCACCGCAGTTAAACAGGCAGAAGCTTTCGCGAAATCCTAGAAGTCTCCAAGCGACTTCTGTTTCCACTCTTCACCTTTGTCAAGATGCTCCCAAGTTTCCTTCTTAACAAACCCGCCAACCTGCACTTTTACTTTTTTAGCTAAAGCGGAGCCAAGAAGTTTTATCAAATCATCCATCTTTGCGTGCTTTATGTCTTCTACCGTTTTGTATCCCGCATTGTACATTGCACGTCCTCGTACTCGACCGATGCCTTCAAGTTTTACGATGGGCAACAGTTCCCGCTTGATTCCTTTAGTCACCCTTTCTAGCAGCTCAGAAGCTAAGGGCAAGCTTTCCTTATCGCGCAAAAGAGTTGCCAGCTCATGCATTGCGTGAAGCAGCCATTTTCCGTTCTCAATTATCCTGTAGAGGTCTCCAGGCTGAACCTTGTATTTTTCCAAAAGTTGCTCTTCGCTGGTTTCTTCAATCCAGCCCTTCAGAATCATAGCGGTTTTTACTTCGCCCAAAAACTCTTCGTAACCTACGCGGTCTTCCCACTCCACAGGCGGTGATGTGAAGAGTTCTTTGCGGTGTTCCTCCATGAGAACTGCCACAGCATCAAGCTCCTGTCCGTAGGGTCGCATAACGGGTCCCATGTCCGGTGTATGCGTTATCAAATGCAGCATGCTCAAATCTGTCAGGCAGGCTGGTTTGTGTTTTAAAGCGTCACGGATAATTACGCCTGAAACAGGGTCAAGGTAGAGTTCGCTGATGCGCTTGCCAAACTGTGTAGCGTGGATGTTGTCGCCGTCGACGTAGAGCATCTGCTCATCGTAGAGGTACTTTAGAATTTTGGCTATCACGGACTTGATGGCTTTCACATCGTACTGGTGCGCATAGAAGGTTTTCCCGAAAAACTCGTAAACGCCGTTTTCTGTGTGCGCAAAACCTGACGCCACCGTTGCCAGCACGTGTCCTCGGATGATTTTTTCTACGGCAAGCCTTGACCATATCCGCTCGGGGCGTGCAAGAACAAAGTTCTCCATCAAGTAGTCTGCTTCGTCACCAGTTTTGGCGATAAGGATGGATTCGCCTGCCTTGTCATATTTTGGTCTTCCCGCCCTGCCTGCCATCTGCTTGTACTCTAAAACGCTAATCGGATAGTAACCATAGCCTGGTTCGTAACGCCTATAATCCTGCACAATCACGACGCGTGCTGGAAGGTTCATGCCAAAAGCTAAGGTTGGCGTTGCAGTTAACACCTTAATTCTGCCTTGCCTAAACAAATCCTCAATTAACCTGCGGTGCGCCCCAGCTAATCCTGCATGATGAAAAGCTACGCCACAACTCACAAGCTCGGCTAATGAATCACTTATCTGGGTCCGCTCATCAGCGGTCCTTACTTTCTTTGCCTCATGTTCCAGAGTCTTCTTGGCGAGTTTGGAAAGTTCTTTGGAGGTTTGGTCTGCGATTTTTTTAGCCAAGGATGCTGCGTTTCTGCGTGTGGATGCGAAAACCAGTGCTTGTCCGCCTGTTTTTATGGTGTTCAAAGCCAAGTTGACTGCGTCGTTGCTTGTTTTGCGGTCGATTTTTCTGGCGCTGCCGTCTTTGAACTGAATTTCATCATGTAGTAGTACGCCTTCTTTGAGGGTGACGGGTCGCCACTCGGTTATGACAAATTGTGCTTTGAGCCACGTTGCGATTTCGTCGACGTTGCCCATAGTTGCACTTAGAGCTAACACTTGCATGGATGGATTGACTTGCATGAGCCTTGCCAAGACGACCTCCAATGTTGGTCCGCGTTCTGACTCGTTAAGCAAGTGTACCTCATCCGCGACTACCAGCGAGATTTCGTCCATCCATTTGGCTCTGTGCCTAAGAAGCGAGTCGGCTTTCTCGTTGGTTGTTATGATTATGTCGTGTTTTTCCAGCCAGGGGTCGCTGCTGTCAAAGTCACCTGTGCTGATGCCGATGCTCACGTGTCTGCCGTTTGCTTTTTTGAGTGATTCGTATTTTTTGAGGTCGTCGAATTTTTCGCTTGCCAGCGCCCTCAAAGGCGCAAGGTATATGGCTTTGCCGTTTCTTTCCAGAACATGTTTTAGGCAGCAGAGCTCAGCCACCAAAGTTTTCCCCGAAGCCGTCGGACTCGCCAAAACGAGGTTTTTGCCTTCCAGTGCTCCCGCTTGTATGGCTTCTTCCTGCGGAGGATACAACTCGGTGATTCCGCTTTGGATTATGAGTTCTTTGAGTTGTTCGGGGATGGAGAGTTCTGCTATCTTCACTTGGATGCGCCAAAGTTTGTTTGTTTTCAGCGAGAATATGGCAACGGGCAGATTTATAGTGTTAATGTCTTTCCTGATGTTTTTTGCGGTTAGGTTTTTTTACTTGAATTGCCGTATTAACATATAAGCCTGTTATTATTTCTGTGAACAGGACGTGTTTGTATGGTTGAAAATGTTAGAGAATTACTCAAGCTTCACGAAGGCATAAAACACGAAGTCTACTTGGACAACGAAAACTCCAGCATGGTTCCTCAGGAAGTGCTTGACGCCATGCTGCCCTACTACAACAAAAAGGCGTATGGTAACCCGACGCTTACGCACAAGCCAGGCTGGGAAGCCTTCTCCGCCATAATGGAGTCCAGCCAAAAAATTGCCAAGTTCGTCGGAGCCAAAATCCTCGAAGAAATCACCTTTACCCCAGGAGAAACCGAAGCCAACAACTTGGCACTGATGGGTGCTGCGTTTGCAGCAAAAGACAAGGGCAAAAAAATCGTCATCAGCGAAATCGAACCCATAAACGTCATGAACGTCGCCACTGACCTGATGAAAAAATACGGGTACACCACCACCAAAATTCCAGTAAACCAAGAAGGCACAGTTAACCTTGAAAAACTCAAAGAAGCCGTAGACAAAGAAACAGTCCTCGTGAGCATATCAGCAGTGAACAACGAAATCGGAACCGTCCAACCCCTCAAAGAAGCCATCAACATAGTCAAAGACAAAAATCCCGGAACACTTTTCCACACTGATGCCTCCGACGCCTACGGCAGAATCCCCTTCAACGTGCAAGACCTAAAAGTCGACATGGCAACTTTAAGCAGCTACAAAATCATGGGACCACGCGGCGTCGGCGCCCTCTACATCCGAGAAGGCGTAAACGTGGAGAAAATCTTGGAAGGACAAATAGGCACCCAGAAACTCTGGCCAGGCATTGAAAACACGCCATTAATCGTTGGTTTCACGAAGGCTTCCGAGTTGGCTTTCACCAATTTCGCCGCAAACGTCAATCACATGCGCGTGATGCGTGACAAACTCGTCGATGGAATATTTGCGAAAATGACTGATGTCAAGTTTAATGGTGCAAAAGGTGACAAGCGCGCACCCGACAACGCAAACATAAGTTTTCTGCGTTGCGAAGGCGAAGCGTTAACCATCGAGTTAAGCCTCAAAGGCGTCTACGTTTCCAGCGGCAGCGCCTGCAGCCGAAGACTACTCCAGCCGAGCCACGTGCTTGTTGCGATAGGCAGAAGGTACAGTGAAGCTCACGGCAGCATACTCATGAAGGTCACGCGATACCACACAGAAGAAGATATTGCTTATGTCTTAGATGTGCTTCCTAGTTCAGTGGAGCGCATTAGAAAAATAGTGGGCTCAACCGGAGTTGATTAGAATGTCCCGAACACCCTTACCTTACAACCCTAAAGTTCTTGACCTTTTTAGAAACCCGAAAAACCTGGGAAAAATGGAAGATGCCACCGTTACAGCAGTTGCTGGGAACCCTTCATGCGGAGACATGGTGACTTTCTACTTGAAAATCAGCGAGCAAGAAATCATCGAAAAAGCGTCTTTTGAAAGCTACGGCTGCGCCGCCAACATCGCCACATCCAGCATAGTCACCGAGATGGTCAAAGGCTTAAGCCTCAAAAGTGCCTGGGAAGACATAACGTGGAAAAAAGTAACTGACGAAGTCGGCGGCTTGCCGAGCATAAAGTTCCACTGTGGAGTTCTCGCGGTAGGAGCCTTAAAACGAGCAATTAGGCTGTACTTCGAAAAGAAGGGTGCAGCGCCAAGCTGGTTGCCTCAGGAACACACTTTTGAAGAGAAGCAAGCGTTGGAAGAAGAAGAACTGGCAAAGAGACTGACGAAGCGGTTGAAGACGGAGGAAGAAAAATAATTCTTGATGCCCACAGGATTCGCGAAGATTTCCCCATATTAAAACGGAAAATAAACGGTTACCCCCTCGTCTACTTCGACAACGCGGCAACCACGCAAAAGCCTAGACAAGTCATTGAAGCTGAAAAGAACTATTACGAGAACCACAACGGCAACGTGCACAGGGCAGTGCACACGCTCTCACAGGAAGCCACTGAGATGTACGAGGGTGCACGCGAAAAAGTTGCCCGCTTCATAAACGCCAAAGACACATCTGAGATAGTTTTTGTGAGGGGCACAACCGAAGCCATAAACTTGGTCGCTTACTCTTGGGGACTTCGCAACCTGAAACAGGGCGACGAAGTACTGCTCTCGTTAATGGAGCATCACAGCAACATCGTCCCATGGGAGATTATCTCAAAAATAACTGGGTCCAGCATCAAATACGCCAAAGTAAACAACGACGGCACACTAGACTACGAGGATTTTGAAGGAACATTCAGCAGTAAAACCAAACTCGCCTGCCTAAGCCACGTCTCAAACGTCAGCGGCGTAGTCAACAACGTCAAACGAATAGCCAAAGTTGCCCACGAACATGGTGCGTTAATGCTGGTAGATGCCGCCCAATCTGTTCCCCACATGCCCGTAGACGTTCAAGACTTAGACGCGGATTTTCTGGTTTTCTCAGGGCATAAAATGCTGGGTCCAACAGGCATCGGCGCACTCTACGGCAAAAAAGCCCTCCTTGAAAAGATGGCGCCTTTCCAAGGCGGAGGCGAAATGATTAAAGAGGTCTCGTTTAGCCAAGAGAAAGGGCGCTGCGGCATATCTTGGAATGAACCCCCATGGAAGTTTGAGGCTGGAACACCCAACATAGCGGGTGGAATTGCTCTGGCTGAAGCCATCAAATACCTTGAACATCTAGGCATGACTGAGGTCCTAAAACACGAAGTGATGTTAACCGAGTACGCTCTAAAGCGGATGCAGGAGCTCAAGAAAGTCACAGTTTACGGACCAACCGATGTGAAGCTTAAATGTGGCATACTTCCCTTCGGCGTGCAAGGCTTATCCTCTCACGACGTTGCCCTTTTCTGCGACAACTTCGGCATCATGCTGCGCAGCGGATTCCACTGTGCCCAGCCATTGCACCAAGTTTTCAAGCTGCAGTCTTCAGCACGCGCAAGCTTCTACATCTACAACACAACCGAAGAAATTGACCGTTTCATAGAGGTTCTAAAGGAGATGGAGCAATTCTAATGTCAACAGTTGAAGATTACGTGGCAAGAATCGAAGGCACCTGCGGCGCAGAAAAAGACATCATAGTCGTATTCAAGTATGAAAAGAAAGAAGAAGCCATAGCCCACATCCTAAAAAAAGCCGAACTCAAAAATAACCTTTCAGGGATAATATACGAATTAACTTTTCAAGGAACTTCCTTCCGTGTGTACTCAAGTGGGAAAGCCATTTTCCGAAGCATCAAAAGCAAAGAAGACCTGCATAACCTCCTAGCGGCTCTTCTGCTGTGACACCTTTGACTCCTCGCCCTAATGGCGCGTAATCACAGTTTTTCAAAAATCTCTTGACAAATGGACTTGCGGCGCGCAAGCCACCGCTTTTGTTTCACACCGCATATCGATTAGTGGGCTGCCCGTCTGCCAAAGGAAAAAGCTGGGCTACTTCGACTTAACCGCGTACAAAATAACCCATGGGCTATATCGGACGACTTTTCTCAGCCCAAACAGCCTCTCAACTTTTGCCATAAACGGAACCAATCGGCTGTTTGAGGTTCGGTTAAACGGCAACCAGTTGAAACCTTTGCGTTTCACAATGGTGAATCCCCTCTTTTCTAGGCTGTTTACAACTTCGCGGTACGAATGGTAATAGGGTGTTCCACGCCAACTTTTGAGTTTTCCTTTAAAGCTGGATTTGTTCCCGAATGAGAACACAAGGCACCCATTTGGCTTTAGAATTCTTTCAATTTCTTCCATCACGAGATTCAACTCGTGAACCACATCCACCAACTCCACCGTCACAATCATGTCCATGGCGTCTCCTTTCAGGGGAATGACGCGTGCATCTGATTGGATGACGTTGACGTTTCCATTTTTGAATTTTAACCTCTTGAGTGAGTGTGAATCCAAATCTAAAGAGGTAGCACGCATGCCTTTCTCAGATAGGGGAATGGAGAATCTGCCTGCACCCGCTCCTATGTCAAGAATGTCCTTGTTTTTAGTCTCGTCAAGGGAACTTGATAGGAAGTCCATTTCTAAAGTGGTTATGTAGATGCCCATTCGGGTCAGGTTGCCTTTTTCCCAGAAAGTTTCTGCTACTCCTGTCATGTGTTTCAAGCCCTCTTCAACTTTAGTTTCATTCTCATTTTTGTTCTACTAATCCAACTGTAAAGGGGTATCATTGGGTATTTGATTCTTTTTGGAAGTGCATCTTTTAACTCTTTATGAAGCCCAAGTTTCAGCGCAATTTTTCCCTTACCAGTTAATGGGACGTAGAATCTGGTCAACGGAAACTTTGAAAAGCCATTGTGTCTTTTGAAGCTGTCCAGTGACGGATGAGCCGTTTCCATCCTGCCATACAAAAGCCACCTGATGCCTCTTGCCTCGCAGATTTGCACAGCCTTCGCTATTAGCGCGTTGTTTATGGCTGTTTTCCAGTGCTTTTGAAGCGAAAGCAGTTGAGACAATATGACTACGTTGTTGCCATGTGACATCTGGGCGACGCCCACAAGCTCATCTTGCATAAAAGCGGCGATGATTGTGCAGTTCTCCTTATGGATCATATTTTTCAAAGCTTCTGTTGAGATTCCGTAATGTGGAAACGCCCTGTTCTGCCTTATCGGGGTCTCGTTATAAATTTTCCAGACATCTTGGATGAACTTTTCATTAATTTCTGTAACAATTTCCGTGCGTATCCCAAACTTCTCTGCCCTGCGAACCATGTTATGGCGTGTCTTCTTAACTATATCTTTAAGCCATTTCTCGTAAGACGTGACACGTAACAACCCAACGCTGTCCTCTTCCCTAACCCAAAGCGAACTAGGATTCGGCGTGGACGCAATCCAGCTTCTTTCCGCAAAAGTGAAAACATCAACTTCTCTCTCTCGAAGTTTTTCGCAAAACTCTCTTGTTGGAACGATGTCCTTCTGGTATTCTTCCGGGTCTTTTGCCAACACAAAAAAGATTTTCTTTGTCAGAATCAGCTTTTCTAAGTCGTTATCCACTTTCAAGATAGTTTTCAGTATCTCGTAGTATGGTCCTCTATGGTTGATTGTTCCCCGCTGAAACAGCCACTCTGGATGGATGTGTAGAACTTCACCTTTCGCGATGCTATTTTCAGCAACCTTTACAGCTTGCCCAACCGGATTGCTATAACATAGAACGTCCAATCCCAAAGTTGGGAAATCATAAAAAGACTTCAACGGAAAACCAGCCGGAATAGCCGCTCTATCTTCCCACAGTTTCCGCCTCCACATCAACCGCGCAATCAAGCGGGCGGTGCCGTGCACAGTGTAATACTTTACTTTGCGGTTGGTAGCTTTCTCTAAATGTTCCAGTTCCGGATATGGGTTGTTTGCAACGTGTAGAGCCACCTCATGTCTGTCAGGGTGCAGCAAATCTAGTAGTTCTTGGTCAGGGGTTGTCTGGGGCGTGAAAAACCAGTACGTCATGACTTCTTGTGGCGAATCGTTAATCATTTTCGCGATTATCTTCGAATTTTTCAAGTAGTTTCTGCTTGTTTTGCGGTTTAGCGCGGTAAAAATGAAACTTTGAAGCCTCGAAGGGTACGGGTAATCTACGTCTATTCTAAGTTTTATCATGGCGTCTCAGTTGTCATCTTTAAGTGAATGGCTCTGTCGGATTATAAATACTATGCTAACCCCTACTTGACTTGGCTATTCTATGTTTTCTATAGCTAACTGATAGGTTTGGTAAATCGCCTTTGCCGATTCCCTTATTCCACCCTGTTCCTCTTCAGATAGATTATCGTAAATTGACGCGCCTATAGCATTACCCAGAGGTCTAGGTACGCTCACGCAGGTTGCCTCGGGGAATCCTTCGAATACGACAGGCGCAGCAATAGGCAAAACCTCGTTAGTGTTTTGTACTATGGCTCTGGTTATGTCCCTGAAAGATGCCGCTGGACCAAATTCAGTGGCCCCGATGTTATCCACTATGTGTTTAGACACAGATTTCACGTAGGCTTCGATTTCATTCTTAGGAAGAACCATGCCCCTCGACGCAGCGTACTCATCAATTTGCCTCGCGCCGATTTTTGTGGTTGACCACAAAGGAATTGCTGCGTCGCCATGTTCCCCGCCAACCCAGCCTCGAACCTGAGACACAGGAACACCGAGCGTCTGCGCTATTTTCGACCTGAACCGCAAAGACTCAAGATTTGTTCCGGTGCTAATTACAAAGTCGGCTTTTGTATACTTCTTACAGACCATACCCATAGCATCTACAGGATTCGAAATTACAATATACTTCGCGCCTTGATTTCGTGAAGCTGTGGCTTCAGATACAGTTTTCACAATTCTTGCGTTCTGGATTGCAAGGTCGCGTCTAGTCATTCTGACGCCGGGGGCGCGTGCTTCTCCAGCTGAAATTAGAATAATGTCTGCGCCGGCAACTTGCTCGTCTTTGTCACAAGAGTTTATTTCTACAGTTAACCCTGTGCTGGCAGTTACATGCTTGAGTTCTTCAGCAAAAGCCGCAGCAAGTCCCAGCTTAGTGTCGCACACTGTTAGCGTGTCTGCGAGTCCCATGTTCATTATGGCGTAGGCTGTTGGTCGCCCGACGCGCCCTGTTCCAATCTGAGCTATGTGCAACCTGTTTCGTCTCCTTTTTTATGCTGCTTAGATGACTGTAAGTTCAGTCTTTAATTGTTCCAGTGCCTGTTGAATTTGAAGCGGCTTGTTTTTTAGTGTTTGCTGAGCTTTAGATGTGTCCAGCGAAGAATCTTTTGGTCTTTTGGCTGTCCACGAGAACTCTGCCATGGTGCTCGGCGTTAAAAGCGCAGTGTTCAGGCTGAAGGTTTGAGCCAGCAGTTTGGCGAAGTCGTATCGGCTGATGCGGGTGGCGCCAGAAATATGGTATATCCCAGTTAACCTGCGTTCAACTATCTCCAATGTCATATCTGCCATGCTTATGTTCAGGGTGGGCGAGTTCCACTGGTCAGTCAAAACTTTCGGAGATTCGTTTCCTCGGAGTTTGCTGATTAGCCATAGCCCAAAGTTGATTTTGCCAGCAGCTGGCAAAGCCCCATAAATGACGCTGCCTCTTGCAATACAGTACTCTTCCACTATTCCTTGCACGAGTTCTTCAGCTTTCAGCTTGGTGAACCCATAATAGTCCACTGGGTCTGGCGTGTCGTTTTCTTTGTAGTTTCCTTTTTCGCCGTTAAAAACGTAGTCCGTAGATATGTAGACCATGAAGGCGTGGCTTTTTTTGGCTGTTTCAGCAATGTTTCTGGTGCCCTCCACGTTCACTTTCCAAGCGAGGTCCTTGTTTGTTTCACACTTGTCAACGTCAGTTAACGTGGCAGCATGCACAACGACATCAGGATTTATTTCTCCGAAAACCTGTTCGACCCTGTTTTTGTCTGCAACGTCAAACTGCACAGCAGTTCCATAAGCAGGGCGGTCTCGGCTGTACCCAGAGTAAACGTCGATATTTTTTCTTCTAGCTATTTCAGCCAGTTTTGAACCATAAAGACCTGATGCGCCTGTGATGAGAAGTTTCAATGAGCACCACTTAGCTTCCAAGGTGTAGGGTGCAGGATGTTTTCGGTTGCGAAGGGCGTCCACCAATGTTCGTTTTCGAGATACCATTTAACCGTCAGTTCCAATGAATCAGCAAAGGCGAACCTTGGCTTCCAGCCTAGCCTTGATTGAATTTTGGTTGAGTCAAGGCTGTACCGTACGTCGTGTCCGGGACGGTCTTCCACGAAATTTATCAAACTCTCAGGTTTGTTGAGCAGAGTTAGGATTTTTTTGGCTATTTCGATATTTTGAATTTCATTTCCCGCTGAAATATTGTAGACTTCGCCCGATTTGCCTTTTTCCAGAACTGCTTCTACGCCTGCACAGTGGTCTTGCACGTAGATCCAGTCGCGAATATTTGTTCCTGAACCGTAGATTGGGATGGGCAGATTTTTGAGGGCTCGGATGATTGTTTTGGGGATGAGTTTTTCTGGGAGCTGGTAGGGTCCGAAGTTGTTTGTGCATCTGGTGATGGACACGTTTAAGCCGTAAGTTTTGTGATAAGACAGTACAAACATATCGGCGGCTGCTTTTGAGGCGGAGTAGGGGTTAGATGGATCAGGCGGAGTGTTTTCTGTGAATGAGCCTTCAAGTGCTTGACCGTACACTTCGTCGGTGGAGACTTGGACAAATTTGGCTTTGGGGTTATGTTTTCTGATGGCTTCCAGTAGTGTGAAGGTTCCGATTGTGTTGTTTTGGAGAAAAACATTGGGGTCCGCTATGCTTCGGTCTACGTGGGTTTCTGCTGCTATGTTTACTATGGCGTCAACATGATTAATCACCTTGTTAAGGAGATGCGAATTGCATATGTCACCTTTAATGAATGTGTATTTTTGATTATCCTCTAAGTCAAGCAAGTTTGCTGGATTAGCGCCTATGCCGACTTTGTCTATGTTTGTCAGTTCATAGTCAGGGTGTTTTGTGAGTACATATCTGCAGAAGTTGCTTCCTATGAAGCCTAACCCGCCTGTCACAAGAATCTTCATGGTAGCATCACTTGTGAGGGGGGTAGTTCCAATCCCACGGTTTTCCAACGCGGGGGTCGTCTTTTTTGCCGTTTACCAATTTGGGAACAAATTTGGGGTCGTCCCAAGGTTTCCGTTCTTCATCTGGGTTGGCGTAATCGTACATTTTCGTGGTGAAATATAGAAGCATGGCGGGTTCGTTACCAAGCGCCTTGAAGCCGTGCCAGTAATGTCCAGGCATGCGAACTATTTGTGGAATTTGCCCTGTGGAGACGATTTCGTTTAGTTCTTTGGTTTTTTCGTCGAATGCGCATATTTTTATGGCGCCGTTTAGGGCGAGAAAATAGTCGGTTTGCCCTTTTAGATGTCTGTGCCAAGCACGTATTATGCCTGGGTAGGTTATGGAAAGGTTTGCTTGGGCTACTTCTTCCTCTCCGAAGAGATCTTTCCAGTCTTTACGCATTACTTCTGCGAAGGAACCTCTTTCGTCTGGAGCACGTTTTATTGGCTTAACCACAATGCCTGTTAACACTTCTTTTTTTCCCGCCTTTTCTACTTTACAGTATTCCCTAAAACCTATTTAATACCTGTTGTTTTAAAAGGTTCAGTGCCTGCTAGACTTCCACTTCTGAGTAGTCTCCAACGTGCAGCTTGATGGTTCCACACCTCAAGTTTTTTTTCACGGTTGCATTTTTGCCGATTAGGCTGTCTTCCATGCGTTCCACGTCCTTGACTACTACGTTTTCCATGAGTATGCAGTATTCGAGGTTGGAGTTGGTGACTTGTGAGTTGTCTCCGATGCTGGTGTATGGTCCGATGAACGAGTTTTCTATTTTCGTGTTTTTCCCTATGATGCAGGGTCCTCTGATAGTGCTGTTAACCACTTTGGCGTCAGGGGCGATTTTTACTCTACCTTCTATGGTGCTGCCTTTTGTCTCGCCTTTGATGTCTGTTTTTATGTATTCGTCCAGAATTCTGGCGTTCGCTGAGAGGATGTCGTCTTTTTTGCCTGTGTCCAGCCACCAAGAGTTGAGGATGTCAGCCTTAACTATGAAGCCCATGTTAACCATTTCTTGAATGGCATCGGTTATTTCGAGTTCTCCCCGCCAAGAAGGCTTTATCTGTTCTATGGCTTTGTGGACTTTGTTGGAGAACAAGTAGGTTCCGATTATGGCGAGATTCCCCATGGGAACTTTGGGTTTTTCAACCAGTTTGACGATGTTGCCCTTTTTGTCTAGCTGTGCAATGCCGAAGCGTGAGGGGTCATCTACTTCTTTGAGCAGAATTAGCGAGTCGAGTTTTTCTTTTTGGAATTTTTCAACGAGAGTTTTGACGCCTTGCCCTGTCACGTTGTCGCCAAGACACATGATGAATGAATCGTCAGCTAGGAACTTTTGGGCTGTTTTCACCGCGTGCGCCAGACCAAACGGTTCTTGGGGGATGTATGTGACTTTGAATTTCCATTTTGAGCCGTCGCCGACGTATTCTTTGACGTAGTTGCCTGTTTCTGGCGCGATGATTATGCCGACTTCTTTTATTTTGGTTTCAGCTATTTGGTCAAGGACATAGCCAAGTATGGGTTTGTTGGCTACTGGGATTAGTTGTTTGGCTAATGTGAATGTTAACGGTCGGAGTCTGGTTCCTTTTCCGCCGCTTAGTACTAAGGCTTTCATGTGGACACCTTTTCTCAATAATTACTTAGCTCAGATAGGCGTGTGGGTCGATTTGCCTACGCTGCCTCTTTTTTCTTAAACAGCCTTAACTATATAAGACTAACGAGTAACCCCCAAAAACTGTTTGCTGCAAGGTTGGCTTTAATTTTTAGCTTAGTGCTGCGTTATGGTTATATTCAGCCAGTAGGAAACATGAGGAGAGATAGTTATGTCGGATATTGGAGTAACGGTCAAGAAGAGCGAAGACTTTTCAGAGTGGTACACCGAAGTCATCGTGAAGTCTGGAATGGCAGACTACGCCCCAATAAAGGGCTGTATGATAATCAGAGAGCACTCTTACGCGATGTGGGAGAAAATTCAGGAAATTCTCAACAAGAAAATACGGGATACAGGTCACAGAAACGTGTATTTCCCCATGTTCATCCCCGAAGGCTTCCTCAAGAAAGAATCCGAGCATTTTGAAGGCTTCATTCCTGAAGTGGCGTGGGTAACCCACGGAGGAGACACCCCGCTGGAAGAAAAACTTGCTGTGAGACCGACTTCTGAAACGATAATGTACGCGACGTTTGCCAAATGGATACGCAGTTGGCGCGACTTGCCACTTAAGATTAACCAGTGGTGCAACATCGTTCGCTGGGAAACAAAAGCCACCAAACTGTTCCTGAGAACCCGCGAGTTCCTCTGGCAAGAAGGCCACACTGCACACGCAACCAGTGAAGAAGCTGAAAAAGAAGTCATGTATGTCCTTGGCGAATACAGAGACATAATGGAGAATTACCTTGCGATTCCGGTGCTTGTCGGCGTGAAAAGTGACAGCGAAAAGTTCGCGGGAGCTCTTTACACCACAGCACTGGAAGCCATAATGCCTGATGGGAAAGCTTTGCAGATGGGCACTTCGCATAATCTTGGTCAAAACTTCGCCAAAGTTTTTGATATCAAATTCATCGGAGAAGACGAGAAAGACCATCAGGTTTGGCAAACCTCGTGGGGCATTACTACGAGGCTTATAGGCGCTGTTGTTATGGTTCACGGCGACGACAAGGGCTTGGTGCTGCCGCCGAAAATAGCTCCAGTGCAGGTCGTTATAGTGCCTATACCTTACAAGGGTGCCGACCCCGCCGCGATAGCTGCCAAAGCCAAAGAAGTCGCAGACAAACTCAAAGCGAAAGGCGTATCGGTTGTTTTAGATGACCGTGACGAGTACACGCCAGGCTGGAAATTCAACCAGTGGGAACTCAAAGGTGTACCCGTGCGAATAGAGATTGGTCCCCGAGACCTCAAACAGCAACAAGTCACCATTGCCAGACGTGATACGTACCAGAAAACCGCCGTAAAAGAAGAAGATGTGCTCGTCACGGTGGAGAAGCTTTTCGAAGAAATCCAGAGCAACATGTTCGCTAAAGCCAAAGCAACTTTAGCCGAAAAAACCACCTCAGTGCAGAACTACGACGTATTCAAAAAAGTCGTCGCGGAGAAAGGCGGCTTCCTAAAGGCCGCTTGGTGTGGCAGCGCGGAATGTGAAGCAAAGATAAAAGATGACACAGGTGCAACCATCAGGGTTAGACCGTTCGAGAAGGAAGAGCCCTCTGTCAACTGCGTTTACTGCGGACAAAAAGCTAAGGAAATAGTGTACTTCGCCCGTTCATACTAAAACTGGCTGCTTACTCGGACAGTTTCACGTACCTGTCGAGTTGAGCGGCAACTTCCCCCAACCCTACTCTTTCTAATGTTTGCTTTCTAGGTACGCCTCGCTCGTCCCAACCCCGTTTCACATAATACTCCTGCAGCAACGCATCATATTTTGCTCTGTCCAGTTTCGTACCCTTCAGCGCGCCTTCGGTTAAGGGCTCCGAGAACCAACGCGCAGGCGGAACATCCATTTCCTGTGTCCAGTTTCCTTTGTGTTCGCGAATCCAGAAAGCCCGAACAAGATTAAACACGCGCTCCGCAACCAACTCAAGAGTATCCCACGAGAACTCCATCCCCGTTGCTGCGTGAAGGTACTTTGGGTACCAATTTTTGTCTAAGCCAATGTTGACGAGGGGAAAACGGCAAACACCCAGACATTCAAAGATGCCTCGGGTATGCTGGTACTCTATGACTTTAGCTGCTTTTTCTTCACCGTACCCTTCGCGGTCATGCTGAACCTCCCAACCCAGCACAAACGCATCCTTATGATGGGCTCCGATGGGGCTGGTGCCGTAAGCCAACGCCATAGCAGGCGCAGTATGACAATCGTACGCGGTTATCTCCAAACCTTTGACGTGCATTGCCCAATCAGCGGACTTCCCGCCTATCTTAGCAGCTGCAATTCGGACGCCTTCAGCAAGTATGTTACCAATGCCCCGTCTGAGGGTTATGTCTTCTACGAGTTTCTTTGCGTCCGCGAAATCACCCCATCTGATTGTCCGGTTGATTAGTTTCTTTTCAGACGCTTCCATAGCAAAGCCAATTGCGCTACCTAAGGAAATGGCGTCGAGACCTAATTCGTCTGCGACACGGTTTAACGCTGCCACCTGCCCAAGGTCACCCAAACCGATGTTGCTGCCAAGCATAGCAACGTTCTCGTAGTCAAGCTCGCTTTGTTTGCCTTCGGCGTCTTTAACAACGTTACCGCAAGTCATGTTACAGTTGGGGCAGCCGCGATTGGCAACTTTAATTTCCTCCGCAGCAAAACCGCCTATCTTTTCAGCGTCGGCAAAGACGCCTTCACGATAATTGCGAGTGGGAAGCACGCTTTGCTCGTTACTCCACTCAACCGTGCTCAGTGTTCCCTGCCTCTTCCAAAACCCGTAGCTAGGCTTACCCAAGATTTCCCTGTAGCCAGCCAAGCCAAGTTCCTTCAGCTCCTTCGGGTAAGCAGCAGGCAGAGCACCTGAACCTTCAAACACCACAGCCTTCAAGTTCTTGGAACCCATAACTGCGCCCATTCCAGGTCGCCCACCTGCACGACCCTCTTGAGATACCACGCAGGCGAACTTGACAAGGTTCTCCCCGCCTTGCCCTATTGAGACTATGCCCGCGGCGCGCCCGTAAATCTTTTTTAGTTGCGCTTCGGCTTCAAAGCTGTCTAAGCCCCAGTAGTCTTTGGCGTCTAGGAATTCCGCGGTTTTGTCTTTAACATGCAGGACCACTGGGTTTTCAGCTTTGCCTTCGACTATTACGGCGTCGTAGCCTGCCTTGCGCATGTGGACCGCTGCGTAGGTGCCGATGTTTCCGTCCCCGTAGCCACCTGTTAGGGGACTTTTGGAGGCGACGACGAGTTTGCCGCTGTTAGGCAACGCAAACCCCGTTAATGGTCCCGTGGCGAATATGAGTTTGTTCTCAGGCGACAGCGGGTCAGTTCCAGCGGGTAACGTGTCCCAGAGGATTTTGGCTGCGAAGCCTCTGCCGCCCATAAAGTTTGAAGCAAACGTTGCATCGTAGGCTTCTGCAGTGGATTTTTTCTTGCTGAGGTTAATGTAGAGAAAATAACCGTTCCAACCAAACATGTGGTTTTCCCCTATCAAAACTTTCAGGATACTAATGATGGAGGCAGGCAGATAAAAGTTTACTGAATGGACGTAGCGCTCTTTTTTCTGTTTTTTAAGCTTAATAGTTGATTCTGGGCGGTGTTTTTATTTAGTAAGCTTTATTTTCCGAGTAGTGTTCTTGTGCCTTCTTAAGGGATTAGAACTTGGCGCGCATCAAAGTCACCAACCGTGCAAAGTCCGTGGAGTACGCCATACGGGACATCGTAGCCTACGCTGAACAGTTGGTGAAAGACGGGAAAAAAATCTATTACTTAAACATCGGAGACCCTGCTGCTTTCGATTTTCACACTCCGCAGCACATCAAAGAGGCTCTCTGTAAGGCGGTTCAAGAGGATGATAATCATTATTCGCCTTCGGAGGGAACGCCTGAACTTAGGCAGGCTATTGCGCAAAAAGAGAAGCGTGTTAATGGCGTGAACATTTCAGCGGATGATGTCTTAGTCACTTCAGGTGTCTCGGAGGGTATAGAGATGTTGTTGGCTGCCCTCGTGGAGAAAGGCGACGAAATTCTCTTTCCAGGTCCTACCTATCCACCGTACATTTCCTACACCAAGTTCTTTGACGGCACGCCTGTTGCGTACCGAACCATCGAGGAAGACCGATGGCAACCCGATGTTGATGACTTGCGAAGCAAAATCACGAGTAAGACTCGCGCCATTGTAATCACTAACCCGAATAATCCGACGGGTGCGCTTTACAGCAAGAAAGTTGTTAAAGAGATGGTGGATATAGCTGGAGAGCACGACCTTTTAGTGGTGTCTGATGAGATTTATGACCAGTTAGCTTATTCGGAGGATTTTGCCAGCACCGCCCACTTAGCCAAGGACATTCCTGTGGTGGGGCTGAATGGCTTCTCAAAAACGTATTTGATGACTGGCTGGCGACTTGGTTACGCCTACTTCAAATCTGAAGGCAACCAGCTTGAGGAGCTAAAGCAGTCTATTCTGAAAGAGTGCCGCATACGGTTGTGCGCCAACACGCCCGTTCAGAAAGCGGCAACCGCTGCGCTGGAAGGTCCGCAAGACCACATCCAAGTGATGGTGGAGAAGCTCAAACAGAGGCGCGATTACGCATGGAAACGGTTGAACGAGATTGAGGGCATTAGCTGCACAAAGCCTGAGGGCGCTTTCTATGCTTTCCCGAAAATTCACGATGTAGGTTCACGTTGGAAAACTGACTTAGAGTTCGTTGTGGAACTGTTACGGGCGACTGGGGTGCTTTTGGTTCAGGGTTCAGGGTTTGACTCTGTCTACGGCGCTGGACATGCCCGATTGGTTTTCCTTCCGCCAATTAACGAGCTGCAGATAGCTTTCGATGCGCTGGAGCAGTTCATGAAAAAGAAGAAAAAAGGCTCTGTTTAACCTTTTTTAGATTAGTACCCCTTCTTTGGGGTCACTCACAATTTTCTTAAATTCCGCCATCAACTGCTGGGTCACTGGACCCACGTTTCCGGCGCCTATTTGTCTCCAGTTTACTTGCCGGATGGGTACGATTTCTGCGGCGGTTCCTGTGAAAAACAATTCGTCAGCGTTGATTAGCTGGAAGGGGGTGACGTTGGCTTCGGTGATGTCGTAGCCGAATTTCTTGGCTAAACCTATGACTGCTTTAGCGGTTATTCCTGACAGCGCCCCTGTTGAGCTTGGGGGTGTGGTGATTTTGCCGTTTTTGATGACGAATATGTTTTCGCCTACGCCTTCGGCTACGCAGCCGTTTCTGTCGAGGCATATGGCTTCGTCGGCGCCGCTCATGTTAGCTTCAATTTTCGCCATCACACTGTTGAGGTAGTTGAGCGATTTTATTTCGTGTGATGTGCCGTCCACGGGGTCTCTTCTCACCCAAGAAACCAGTGTGGTTATTCCTTTGGTTTTGGCTTCGCCGTCGTGCAGTTTTATGTGGTCTGCTATGACGATTATTGTGGCGGTGTTGCATTTTCTGGGGTCCAGACCTAAATCGCCTACGCCTCGTGTCACTACCAAACGTATGTAGGCGTCTTTGAGTTTGTTCTTTCTGAGGGTTCCCAGAACTGCTTCTACCATTTGTTCTTGGGTTAGGGGAATTTTCAGCATCATGGCATGGGCTGAATCGTAAAGCCTCGTAACGTGTTCTTTAAGTTTGAAAACTACTCCGCTGTAGGCGCGGATGCCTTCGAAAACGCCGTCTCCGTATAAGAAGCCATGGTCGTACACGCTGATTTTAGCCTGTGACTTCGGATAGTACTTTCCGTCTATGTAGATTTCTACCTCTTTGTCCATAGTTTTCCCTCTAACTTTGGTCGTTCATATTGCGCTATGGTTTGATATAGCTTTTGTCAATGAACTATGCGATTCACTTGTTACCCGTGGAATTGGGGTCTCTTGCTAAGACTCCGAGGCAGCGGAAGCGGCTTGAAAGGTTTGCCCGCTATTTTTGGTGCAATTTTGTTCAGCAACTCATCCACTGTCATGTTTTGCTGTGCCCCCTTAAGTTCGCGGTCTCTCACAGAGAGCATTCCTGATTCTACCTCTTTTTCGCCTATGACAACGATGTATGGAACCCATTCCTGTTCGGCTTCGCGGATTTTCTTCTGCAACGTTGAAGCACTATCGTCGATGTCCACGCGGATGCTGCTGGCTTCGATTTTTGCTGCGATTTCCTCAACTTTGTCCATGTACTTGTCCGAGATGGGAATCAGGCGCACTTGGGTGGGGGAAAGCCACAGCGGAAGCATAGGTGCTTTGCCTGCCATTTGGTCGCGGTAAGCTTTTTCCAGCAGCGCGTAGATGTCTCGTTCTATGGCGCCGCTTGGTGAGCAGTGCAGAATCAGAGGGTACTGTTTTTCGCCTTTCTCGTCAACAAAAGTTATCTCATAGCGCTTTGAGTTTTCCACATCAATCTGGTCGGTGGAAAGTGCGGCGGCTTTGTCTTGGTTGTCCACGAAGTTCAGGTCCCATTTGAGGATGAAGTAGAAGAATCGCTCGTTCCAAACTTCAGCCAGTATGGGTTTGCCGAAAGTCGTTGCTAACTCGGCTAGGAAGGCTTTGTTTTCGTCGTAGAAGCCCTTGGTGAAGCGCATGGCTATCTCGTAATCGTCTTTCGTTAAACCTATGTTGCTTAGGACTTCGATACACATGTCAAATCGCGTCAAGAATTCTTTCTTCGCCTGCTCCAAGTCCGTGCAGAAGGCATGGCAGTCAGGCATAGTGAACGCGCGGAGACGTTTTAGGCCAACGACTTCACCGCTTTTTTCGCGTCTGAAACTGTAGCGGGTTAACTCGTAGAGTTTGATGGGCATCTGCTTGTAGCTGAACTGTGCGTCGTGAGCCATGAGGAACTGCCCAAAGCAAGCAGCAAACCTGAGGAAAAGTTCTTTGTCTTCGGATTTGAGGACGTATTGGCGGGCTGGGAAACGGTTCAGATAGCTTTTCAGGCTTGGATGGTTGAAGTCGTACATGATGGGTGTTTCCACTTCCATGGCGCCATACTGGTTCATCCTCAAGGTGACGTACTGTTCCAGCAGGGATTTTATCATGCGCCCTTTGGGGTACCAGCGGATGTTGCCTGGGTCACTGCCGCTTTCGTAGTCAGCAATTTCAAGCCTCTTCATCAAGGGTACATGCGGAGGCATCTGTGTGACTGCCCGCGCTTTCTTTATCTCGTACTGTGAAAACTTCTGGAGGTTAACGTGTCCTTTGAACTTGAACTCTTCAACGGGCACCAACGAGCCGTCAGGCAGCATAACATGCCAGAAAGACTGCATCTTGTCTTCAGCTTTCAACGCTGCGGAAACTGGTTCCTCTTTCTTTTCTTCGCCTTCCGTTTTAGTTTCAGCTGCGGTGGGTGCGTAGGAGCGGGCTTGTTCTGCTAACGGGTGACCTTTTATGGATATGGTGAATTGCTTGTTCCAGCCAAACGGTGCACGGTATGTTTCGATGCCTTTCTCTTTAGCGTATGCTTCCATAGCTTTTATGAGATTCAGCGCTTCGGAGGGGCTTGCTAAGCCGCTGCTTAGGTGAGCGAAGGGGTAAATCAGAATTCGGTTAACTTTGAGTTTTCCAAGGAACGCCCGTGTTTCGTTTATGGCTTTCTCCACTAAAGCCTGTGTGTCGCCTGCTTCGATGGCGGTGAACAACACCAAGACTTCTTCGACACGGTTCTCTTTTCTCTCGGCTTCTTCAGCTATCTGTATTTCTTTCTCAACAGGCTGGTAAACAATAAAGTTAGAGTGTAGCTGCAGTATCCGCATGTGCCTTCACGCCTTATGTGCCGTAACGCCACTTTTCCAGAGTCTTATCTTTTTTGTTCTTCTTCTTGAATTCTTTATAGTGCTCTTTGCATAGGTAAGCCCGTTTCTCGCCGCTGCTAACATTTAAGCCTGCAGACTTAGCCTTGTCAGTTGGAACCGAACGTTCTGCTTCTCTACTGCAGCCAGATACGCTGCATTTTTCGCCTTTATCTATTCGACCCACAGTTAGTGCCTCACATGAAGTATTTACGCACTACAATACACGCATCATTGCTTTATTTCTTTTTCATAAATAATGCGTGCTCTTTGGTAGATGTCTTCTTTCTCCCCCAAAACTGTTGGGCCAACGCTTTCAACAACCGATGAAGCGGCAGCAGACCCAACACATGCACACCACAAGGGGTCTTTCTGGCGGTTGTACTCGGTTAGGAAGGCGCCGATGAAAACGTCGCCTGCACCTGTTGGGTCAACATATTTTTGGCAGATGCACGCTGGAATCTTGTGCAGTGCTCCTTCGGCGGACAGCACTGCGCCTTTTGCACCCATGGTGACAAGGATAATCTTTACTCCGAAGTCGTGAACAGCTTTAACAGCCGCGTTAAGGTCCGATAGCCCTGTGGTTGCCTGAATTTCTTCTGAGGAAGACTTGTAAATGTCAACGAGTGCAAGCAGACGTTTTTCAGCCTTGGAGCGGAAAGTGACGTTTCCTGCGTCGTCAAAGCTTCGCAGTATACCCTGTGGGTCAAGAGCCAAAACTTCACCGCGCCCCCTGAGGTGTTCAACCACTTCGTATGGGATTTCTCCAGCGATGGGCGCTACATGAACCGCCTTAGCCTGAAGAGAACTTGGTAAGTCATCTAAAGTGATGGCGGGAGCCTTATTTTTCAATCGCAGGGTTCTAGAAGCCAAATCAGCAGTATACTCAAGTTCAAAACGCGTCGTCTGTGCATCAGCAACCTTAACAACACCCGACACGTCGACGCCTTCCTGCTGAAGGCGCTGCATGTAAGCCTCAGGGAAATCTCCGCCAACCTTAGAGAAAACCGAGGCGGTGCCGCCCAAAAGCTTAGTCGTCAACGAAGCATAAGCCACTGAACCACCCATGACCACAAAAGGCGCGGTCCTGCTTGGCAATTTGATGGTGTCTATTGAGAAGTGTCCAACCACGGCAACATCTGATTTCTGCTGAGCCATCATTCCACAGAACATCTAAAACAGTTAACTCATATATAGAAATAACCGTCGCTAAAACTGAAAATAAAACGAAAAGTAAAACCAAAGTTCACTTCAAAATTTAATCTATATATAAGGGGGCTATAGTCTGCTCCGAGCACAAAAGAAACAGCTAAGACTGAAGCAGCAAAATCGCCTTCGCCAAATCCCCTTCACATTCAATCAACGCTCTTCGGGCTGCATCAACGCCTTTGCCTGTTTGACCCGCCACAAGCTGCACATCTTCCTCAGAAACCGTCGCCGCTGGTGAAGCCGATGTTTTGCGTTGAGGTGCTCTCTCGGTTACGCTTCCGCCTGCGACTTGGAAGATTTTCTGTCCCTGCATCTGAACAATAGCCACTTCAGGTCCTTCGATAACGATTTCTTTGCTTGGGGTTCGTATGATGACTTCTTCCACGTCATCTACACCTTCCATGTTCATGCCCATGCGCTGCATCATGCGCTTTGCATCTCGAGGATTAACGCGTCTTTGCATAATATTCACATCCAACAAACTATTCTGCATACCCAACAAATATACTTAACTTTTGCTGCTTCCGTGGCGAACCTTCACGGCAACCCCAACCTTGAAAGCCAACATCTCTGCGCCCGACAGCATGGCACGTCCAACAGCCAAAACCCGTTTATCCTCGTCAACAGCGATAACTTCCTCTTTCGCGCAGATTTCCTCGTCAACCTTAACAACGTGTGCTGCAAAAACGTCGCCACCGTCAGCCACAAACTTTGCCACATCATTGCGAACAGTAACAAAGCAATGCAAAGAAGCCACGTTCTCTGCTAGGAACCGTGCCGCAGTAACACTCAAAGACAAGAGGCTGTCTGTGGGACGAAGCGTGGCAAGTCTTGTACCGTTTAAGTTTATGAAGCGTATCCTCTTGGTTGCAGGAGAATACACCAGCTCCACGTTATCTGGAAAAAGTTTAGCTCCTACACCTTGCCCAAACTGGTAATCAGCAATGCTCCTGATTTGTCTAAGAGCGTTTTCCACCTGTTTTTCACCGTGTAAGTTTCCTTTCCGATTCGACAACTATAAACATACCGTAACACAATAAAAACAAACTGGGTAAACATAATGCGATGCGAAGTATGCGGACGCAAAATTCGTGAAAACCCAAACAAAGTCATAATTGAAGGCGCTAAGATGACAGTATGCCACGAATGCGCCAAACATGGGAAAACAACGTGGTCAGAAGCTCCAAAGCCACAAGTGGAGCTCCAAAAACCAAACCTGACCTCTCCAGGTTACGCGCCTATTCAAGGTCCTATCCAGATTAAAAAGAGAGTTATCCAAGCCAGAGTCGACACCAGCCAAGAGATAGTGGAAGACTACAGCGAAGTAATACGGCAGGCAAGAGAAAAATTTGGACTCAGTCACGAAGACCTCGGACAGAAAATTAACGAAAAAGAATCTCTGCTACGAAAAATTGAGACAGGAAAAGTCTCCCCCAGCGACCTGCTTGTGTCAAAACTGGAGCACGCCTTGAAAATCAAGCTGCTTGTCCCCGTACCAGAAGAACAAACCACGCAAAAAACCGCCAAAGCGGCAAATAGTGAACTAACCCTTGGAGATATTATACAATTCGACAAGAAAAACAAGGGAGATGAACCCAAACAACGAAAGCAATCATAGTGCAGCGACGACTAAACCGTGAACAATCAAACCTAGACGAACTCAAGAACCTATCATTATCCGCAGGATACACCATTGTAGCCCAAATGGAACAGACAAGACGACCAGACGCACGCTACCAACTGGGCGCAGGAAAAGTCGAAGAACTCGCCGCTCTTGTCAAGGAAAAAGGCGCAGAAAAAGTAATTTTTGACAACTCTTTGAGGACAATCCAAGCTTATAACCTGACGAAAGCCACAGGCGCCGAAAACATCGACCGCTTCCAGCTCATACTGGAAATCTTCACCAAAAGAGCCACAACAACCGAAGCTAATCTCCAGATTCAGCTAGCAACACTGAAGAATGAAATTAAACACGCCAAAGAAAAAGTAAGACTTTCCAAAAGGGGCGAACAACCCGGGTTTATGGGTATAGGCGTGTACGAAGCTGATGTTTACAAAGAGACCCTAAAAAAACAAGTTCACACCATCCAGAAAAAACTCAAAAACGTCCGAGAAAAACGAGTCCTGCACCGCGACAGAAGAACCGAACTAGGCTTCTACTCGATATCTTTAGCAGGATACACGAACGCGGGAAAAAGCTCCCTATTCAACGCTTTAGCCGAAGAGACAACACGCGTGAACAACGCCCTGTTCACAACGCTTTCAACAACCACCCGACTTATTGAATTCTCAAAAAGAAAGTTCCTTCTAACCGACACCGTTGGTTTCATCGAACGGTTACCCCTGACGCTCATCGAAGCATTTCTCTCCACGCTCGAGGAAACCGTCTACTCCGACCTCATAATCTTGGTTCTGGACATAAACGAACCCATAGAAGCCATCGAGAAAAAGAACAAAACCTGCCAAGAAACAATAGACCGCATCGGCGCATCAAGCGTTCCAGTGATAACAGTTCTCAACAAAATAGACAAACTAACCGAGGCAGAAGCAAAACAAAAGTTCGAACAACTCAAAGATGTCACCAAAAATCCCATTCTAGTATCAGCACTCAAACGAACAAACCTTGACCAGCTAAGACAAGAAATACTAAAAGAACTCGAAGGCTACATACACGCCTCATTCACTATTCCAAACACTAACCAAGCCATGCCGCTGGTATCTTGGGTACACTCAGAAGCTGACGTGAAAAAAACCGATTACACCAACAACACCGTGCAAGTAGTGTTCGAAGCTAACCCTGAATTCGCAGAAAAAGTCAAAAACCGCGTTAAGGAACTCAACGGAAAATTCGAAACAGACACTCAGCCCCAATAGAGGCGAAATGCAAACGCAAACACCCAAAATTGTCATTTTACGCTGGGGACACAGACCACAAAGAGACGCAAGACTCACCACCCACGTTGCCCTCGCCGCACGTGCACTAGGCGCGTCAGGTTTTGTGCTTTCCGACACAATGGATAACGCCATCAAAAAAACCATAGAGCACGTTATGGAAAGCTGGGGTGGCGATTTCTCCTTTGAAATGGGAACTCCATGGAAAAAAACAGTGCAAGAATGGAAACAAAGAGGCGGAATAGTTGTTCACCTCACAGCGTACGGAGAAAACATCCAGTCAAGCAATGTTCTAAACGAAATAAGGAACACTGGAAAAGACATCTTGATCTTAGTGGGCAGCCAGAAAGTGCCTCCAAGCTTCTACTCCGACGAGGTTTCGGATTTCAACGTGGCTGTCGGTAACCAACCTCACTCAGAATGTGCTGCGCTTGCCATTTTTCTGGACAGGTTTTTTGAGGGAAAAACGTTGGCGAAAACGTTCGAAAAAGCTAAAATGAGTATAGTTCCCAAGAAACGCGGCAAGCAAATAGAGTAGAATGATGGGTTTGGCGCTTTGTTTCAAGAAGAGTTTTATGCAAGCATGATGCTTTATTTATAGTGTTTAAGGAACCCGACTATGTTATCTACCATTGACGATGCAACTTTGATGAAGGTGGCAGTTTCTCTCGGCGAAGAAGAGGCTGTAAAACTTATCGAGTTTCTCAAGACCCTGGACGAAATAACAGATGATGAAATAGCCAACAAAACAGGCATCAGGCTTAACGCGGTCCGCAAAATCCTCTACAAACTCTACGACCATTCTCTTGTGAGTTTGAGGCGAACCCGAGACCCAAAAACTGGCTGGTTTATTTTTCACTGGAAACTTCAGCCTGACCAGCTTGAAGGTTTCATTTTAAGCCAAAAACGAAGAGTTCTCGAAAAACTCAACGTCCGACTGGAATACGAGACAAACCACGACTTTTACTACTGCGACACACCCGGATGCCGAAGAGTAACTTTTGAAGAAGCCGTCGAAGCAGTTTTTCACTGCAACGCATGCGGCAAATCCTTGGTTCATTTTGAAAATGAACAAATGACTGAGAAACTGGCAGGGAAAGTTGAGCAGCTCAGGAAGGAACTGGGTGAGTAAACTGCTTCCGTCTAGGGAGCAAGCACTACAACTTCTCCATGAAAACCACTGCTCAGCAAAAGTTATAGCCCACTGTGAAGCCGTGGCAAAACTTGCCAAAGAAACCGCGGAAATCTGCCAAAAGAAAGGTTTGAAAGTTAACGCGGACCTCGTAGAAATCGGCGCTTTGCTGCATGATCTTGGCAGGTCAAAAACGCACAGTGTTCACCACGTTGTAGCGGGAGTTGAAATAGCCACAAACGCAGGTCTCTCAGAGCCTGTAATTGCAATCATAAAACGGCATGTTGGAGGCGGCATAACAACAGCTGAAGCCACAGAATTAGGCTGGCCCGAGGACAATTATGTTCCATTAACGCTTGAGGAGAAAATTGTCTCGTACGCTGACAAGTTGGTTGAAACTTCTGAGCGGGTGCCCATAGAAATGACCGTAAGTAAGCTTCGGGAAGAAAAATTGGATGTTGCCGCGGAAAGAGTGCAAAAAATTCACGATGAAATAGCCAAAATTGTTGGGGACAAACCATGACTACCTTGACTTTGTTGACGAAAATTTACAGTTCTAACCAGAGACGACACATTGACCAAACTGTGAAAGACTTGTTTGAGGGCTTAGCTGTGGAGGCAACGGTCAGTGGAGCTTCCAACGAACGCTGGGTTCATGTGTCGCTTTCAGGAGAAGATGACGCAGTAGCCACAAATCTGCTGGCACGGGATTTTGGGTTCTGTCCGTCAGCTTTGGAAAACGTTGAAACCGGTTCCATATTGAAGGGTTTTGTAACTAATCTGAAAAACAGCAAAGAAGAACTGCTCGTAGACGTTGGGGTGTTCAAGCCAAAAGCGGTTCAGGCGGTTGTGCCTCTGGGTAATCTGCAGTCTCAACTTGCAAGCGGAAAGAACATGGCTTTAAAGAAAATGGCTGAGCTTTGGGGTATCTGCGAATATCTGCCATTAAGAGTCAAAATTGCGAACGTAAACGCGGAGGAGAACCGAATAGACGCAGAGTTGGCTGCTGAACAAATTGAGAAATTCATGCTTTGGCGAGACTCGCTTCTGGATAGGCTACTAGTTCTGGGGGTGTCTTTGTCTCAGGTGAAGATGGCTGTGGAACAGGCGATGCTGGACCGGGACGTTGTCGACATAGAATCTTTAGGAATGTTTGAGCACGCGTTGGTTTGCAAGCTTGGAACAGACGCGGCAGGATTAATACCAAGTCTTGGCAGAAGAATCCGCGCGGCAACTTTCACTGTCTACAGTCCAAGAAAAGTGAACGCTTTCTTTAATAGCCAATAATTCTGCTTTTTGTTATTTTACTCTCTGGAATGTGCAGCCTACTTTTTCAGCTGCTATGGCATCACCGTCTGAGTTTCCGACAAACAGGATGCTTTTTAGTGGCGTTTTCAGTTTTTCCGCGGCAATTTCAAGTTGTTCAGCTCTGCTAAGCGAGTTTTCTCGTGTGGCAATGAAGTCAAAGCACAATTCACATCGGTCAACCACGACATCCACGATGGCTTTGCCCTGCATAGTGACCAGTGCTTTGGGTTTATCGGCGTATTTTTGGTAGAGGGTCATTCCTTCTTTGTTGGGTGTGATTTTTTCTGTAACTGCCCGTTCCGCTTTGTCCCATGCCTTGAAAACCTGCGCTTTTGTCGTCGGGTCAAGTTTTGCTACGGTCTCCAGCACTGGCCGAATCTGGTCTGTTTTCATTATCTTCTTGAACGTAGCGTACATTTTTGGGTAGTCGAGGGGCAACTGAATCAGGGTTCCGTCAAGGTCGAAAATGACGGCTTCAATCAACTGTACATTGCCCCGAGAACCTTGTTGTCTTTGACGAGTCGTGCTGGGGCATCCATGTGTCTTATCCAGTAGACTTCTTCTGGTAAGATGTTGTACTTTGGCAGTTTTGGGATTTGCTCTTTGAACGCCAACTTTACGCACAAATACGGAATGTTCGCAAAGTAATCCTGCCGCAGAATTTTGCTGGCGTATGAAAAGAAGAAAGACGTTGTGAACATTCGTCCGGGGTTAATTTCTGTGACGCAGGGGGTGCCTTCGGTGTTTTCCTTCAAATCCACCGAGGCTATCCCAGTAAAGCTTGAGTCTATGGATAGGACTGCTTCGGTTCCGATTTTATTCACTAATGGGTCGTGAACGGTTTTCTGCACTGCTGGTGTGCCGGTGATTCCTGAAGGGGCAAGATATGCGTAAATGTACTCGATTCGTTGTCGCGCCATCGAAGTTACAAGTTCGCCGTCTTTCCAGATGCTGTGGAATGCGATGTTTCTTCCTGGCAGGTGTTCTTGAGCGATGAACTCCCAATCTACTTTTCTGGACTTCCAGTATTGTATCCATGTGAGTGCGGTTTCTTTGTTGTCTGCGGGGGTGCTTCCTTTTCCGCCTGCGCCGTGTCTTGCCCGTATCCAGATGGGGCTGCCGAACTCCTCAAACGCTCTGTTGATGTCTGCGTCTTTTTTTACTTCAAGGGTTCTTGCGACGGGGACGTTTTTCTGTTTCCAGACGTTGGCTGATTCAAGTTTGTCTTGGCACGCTTTCACGGCCCCCTTTGAGGGGAGGAAAACGGGGGCGTTGAGTTTTTCTCGCTTTTCAGAGACGACTTCTACTTCGATGTCGGGTTGGGCGTGGAGGAATTCGATGTTTTCTTTGGTTATGATTTCGTTTAGTTTGTCGATGTAGCTTGGGTCTTTTGACCTTGGAATTATGTATGTTTTGTCTGTGGCGGCCAGGTGCAGGAAATGCTGGTTGGCTTCGGTGCCGACGAGGAACATTTTTTCTGGTGCGATGCGTAGGGATTGTGTGAAGTTTATGCCTGCTGGGCCTCCAGCGCCTGTGCATAGGATTCTTTTTGTGTTTGTCATGTTCTAAGACACCAAGCTGTGGATGAATGGGGTTCTGTGATGGTTTGATATGGAACGGAACCGATTTATATTTATTCTCAATCAAACAAACTTAAAAAGCACAAAACCCTAAGTGAAGGGGAAACTGTTAGGGGCCGGTCGTCTAGCCTGGTTAGGACGTTGGCTTTACACGCCAAAGGTCGCCGGTTCAAGTCCGGCTCGGCCCACTTTTTGTTGTTTTGCTTGTTTTGTAAACTGGGTCTTTTTTGTGCTTTTTTGTTTCTGAAAAGTTTGG
>CAYGJP010000001.1:3146-55789 GCA_964350175.1 uncultured Candidatus Bathyarchaeia archaeon | reverse complement strand
GAGTAACACACAGACCATAACTATCCCTGACACATCACCTTCGCCTTCCGCAACTGATTTACCAGCAACTTCACCAAGCGAAAACCATACTCAAACCCCAACACCTGAACCTTCCCTGTCTCCACAAGCCACTCCAAACACCCCACAAAACGAAAGCTTCTCTTGGCCACTAATAGTCACATTAGGCGTATCAGTTGCAGCAATCATAATTTCAGCAGCAGCCATGTTTTACGTCAAGAAAAGAAAAAAGTAAATTTGCTATTTGCGTCTCTTCTTAGCACCCACTACTAACGCTATTGTTGCGGTTACCGCTATTGTAGCAACTGTTGCTACCGCGATTAAGGTGACATCCACTGGCACCGAGTTATTCTCTTGTTGCAAAGATGAAGGCGATAAACTAGGCGAAGGGGTTTCGTTTGGGGTAAGGCTGAAACTGGGCAAAGGAGTAGGCTGCTGTGTGAAAGATTGGCTCGGAGACGACGTTGGAACCGTAGAAGTTGAAGGCGAAGTAGCGATAGCTGCAATTTTCATCAGCCATGCGCCTCTAAAGAAGATGCCTGCATCGCCACCTGCCAACACGTAGCTTCCGTCACTGACCTGAACCACGGAATAAGCCGTTCCATTGTACGTTTGATTCCACTGCATGTTTCCAGGCGAATCAGTTTTTACCAAGCTAGAGCTACCTGCTAAGGCATAGCCTTCATCGCTTGTCTGGATTACTGACCAAGCATCCCCTCCACCGAATGTTTGGTTCCATTGCATATTACCTAAGGAATCGGTTTTAGCTAACCACATATTATTGCTACCCGAGGCTGCAATCACGTTACCTGCAAGAGCATATCCATCATCGTTTGTTTGAATAACTGAATATAGCATTCCGCCGTATGTCTGATTCCACTGCATACTGCCAGAAGTATCCGTTTTAACTAAATAGCCATAGTCTCCAGAGCTGGAACCTCCCGCTAAGACGTATCCTCCGTCGCTTGTCTGTATGAGGGTCCACGCTATCTCATCTCCGTGTCCGCTGTAACTTTGGTTCCACTGATAATTGCCAAAGGCATCTGTTTTAACAAGCCAAAAAGTGTAGTTCGCCGACTTTACTGTTCCTGCAGTTGCGTAGCCGCCGTCGTTTGTTTGCACCACGCACATTGTTCCGCCACTAGAGTAAGTTTGGTTCCACTGAATGTTCCCAGAAGAATCAGCTTTAACTAAATGACCCCCACCAGTTAATACATATCCTCCATCGCTTGTCTGCACAACAGAATAAGCGTTTGCTAAGTTCATGTAGGATTGTGTCCACTGCACCTCACCTGACGCATTGGTTTTTACAAGCCACATGTCACTTGTGAACCTTTGAGGGTCACCAAGATACATAGCTGTCCCTGCTAAGACGTATCCTCCATCGCTTGTAGGAGCCATTGACCGAATCCCACTATTTGGTCCTGAACTGTATCCTGCACTGTAGGTTTGTCTCCACTGCACCTGAGGCGCTTCAGAGTCTGCCTCAACAGGCAACGCCACAACTAATAGTTGAGATAACAAAAACAAGAAAACTAAGACGGCTACGTCAT
Organism: uncultured Candidatus Bathyarchaeia archaeon; assembly: GCA_964350175.1. Lineage (GTDB taxonomy): Archaea > Thermoproteota > Bathyarchaeia > Bathyarchaeales > Bathycorpusculaceae > JADGNF01. The sequence goes on along the minus strand of CAYGJP010000001.1, from coordinate 54,218 downwards.
ATTTCATACTCAACCACCACCGAATATTTACATACTCAAACTATTACACTTTTTGCATTATCGATTGTTCAAGACTCAAACGGAATTTGGCGACAAATCAGTAAATTGAGTTAGTTTTGTCCTTTGTGGACGTGTTCTTTGACCATGCTGAGTTCTTTGGCGTAGTCTAGGAGGGCTATGCGTAGGATTTCGCTTTCGCTGGCGCCCAGCCGCCTTGCTAACTCGTCTAGGATGCCTCTTTGTTCGGTGCTTAGCCAGACTTTAACTACACATTTGCGAGGCACATCATTCAACTCCAGCTGGCGCAGCGTTCTGAGCCACGTTTTTGGCTTGACTATCTGGTTGCAGGTTGCCGCAGAGGACTTATAAGGGCTGCTTTGGAATCGTACTATTAGTTTTAGTCTAATTTTGAGTATGATGCAGTTTGAGTATTTGTGTTGAACATTTACTGTGTTGGCTGTTGGGTTTAGGTAGTGATTTATACACGGTGTGGTTTAATTTTTAAGAGCACACAGGATTAAAGATTAAGTTAATCTTGCCTGCGAAAGGAGAAAGTTGTAGTTGGGGACCAAAACAGAAATAAAACCAAGCATCCGCCATCGAAGTTTACTAGCTTACCTCGATTTAGTTATACTACAAATGTTAGCGCACAGACCCATGACGGGATACGAAGTAAACAGCACCATCACAAAAAAATTCGGCGTCAGGGTAGGCCCAAGCACGGTCTACTCTAAACTTTCAAACATGGAGCGCAAGGGTTGGATAAGAACCGTCCGAGAAAACCCAGGCAGAGTGTACACCTTAACCAGCCAAGGACAACAAAAAGCAGACAACATAAAAGGGATATCCAAAGAAATCCAAAACTTCGTCAGAATTCTGCTGCCCAGCTAAAAAACACATGCGTACTCGCGGAATGCCCAAAAACACCTTTGATTAATACTTAGCCCAAACGCCTTTTTGGTTAATCTGGTCAGTAATTGGGTTTTATTTCGTGAAAATTCCTTAAATCTACAGTATTCACCTGTTTTGGGTGTGAAGGTGAACCTGTTTGGCAAACGTAGCCCTCAGCGACGTGCGCGACGCCATCAATGTTAGCGTTGTGGATGTTCCCGACGTTAAGCTTCAAAAAATGGTTAAACGCGCAACGGTCACAATTGAACTTGAACTTGGCAAAGAAATTGACTCTGCAAACTGCGCGGATGCGGAGAAAGAGTGCATCGTTTTGTTGGCGGCGGTTTATGTGGTTTGCTACTTGACGGGTGGTTCTGCGGTTGGGTTGAGTTTTAGCGTGGGCGACCAGAACGTGAGCGTCTTGGATAAGGCGCCGCCGCTGTGCATTTTACAGCAAGAACTGGAACGCTTGTTGAGCGCGTTGAAGCCGCCGGTTGTGGGGAGCGCCTGAAAACCATGCCAAAGGTTCCTGAAGCTTACTACGAGTACGTCATGGAGTATGCGCCGTACCTCTATGTGGTCCCAGATGTTGGACCCGACCAGACATGGGGAAAAGCAGCGTTTTCCGCGGCGTTCGCAGTGGATTTTCTGTTCGAAGCCTACTTCCACCCCCAGTTCGACGCTCGAAGCAGCGAAATAGAAGCAAAAATCGTGGAGCTTGCCGACTGGATCCTCACGCAACAATGCACAGATGCAAATAAGCTGGCTTACGGGGGTTTCAAGAGCCAAGAAACCAGCACAGAGTACTACGCTGTGGATGCGTGCCGCACGGTGCCTGCGCTGCTGAAAGCCTACGAACTCACAAACAACATCGCCTATTTGGAGGGGGCAGTATTGGCGGGCAACGTTTTTCTGTTCAACATGCAGCATAAACCAAGCCAGTTGGGCGTGCATGACCGCTTTTACGGTGGGTTTGCGAGGGCTGTTTCGCTTGGGGACCAGTGGCTCCCCGAGATGGATGTGGTTTGCCTCCACGGGCTGCCTGCGTTGAGGATGCTGTGCGAAGCGGACCCAGCAAACAAGACTCAGTATGAAGCAATTATGGCGGACGCGGTGAATTTTTACCGTGTTGGCTTAGAGGAATGCTTTGACCATTATAGTCCGCTGCCTGCTGGGGACGGAGGCTGGCACCGTGTGGACCAAGCTGACCGCGTCATAATTGACGATTCGCTGGCTTACGCGCTGTTTGGGCTTTACGATTACGAAGGCTACAGCGGCACAGTGCAGAAAGCCTACAGCTACATTAATGCCATCGGCGCTTCGCAAGCGTATCCAGCCTATAATCCTGCTGTGTGCTGGGCAGGGTACCTTGACGCGGTATCAAAAGTGCCCACCTGCGACTACTACGACGCAGTGACCTCGGGGATTCTGGCGCCGATTCGCCGTGACCACGACAAATCCGCCTACGAGTTCAGCGTCAACATCATCACGGCACATGCAGACGAGTTTATGTTTTGGGGCGTCAAGCACGCGGACTACAGTTTTGTGGAGAACAAGCAAGCGACGGCTACGGTGTGTTGGCTAGCGCAACTATTACTGGGTTACGAGGCGCCTGTTACGCGGTTCACGCAGGTTCTAAACAGCAAAGGCGAAAACCTAACACTGTACCCCCTGACCCAAGCGGGCGACAGAACGGTTTACGGCAAAGGCGTAGACGTCAAAGCCATCGTTTTGCCCACAAAAACCGAAGAGGTTCTGTTGGAACCAGGTTATGTCACCCACGACTATTTCGCCATGCACGTTTTCGCGCCTGTGCGGCAACACGACAAAATCCGCCGAAACGGCCAAGACTACGAAATCCTCACCGTACAGGACTACATGTTCAAGGGCGAAACCGCGTTTCGCAAAGCCACATGCAGGAGGCTAATTAACTAATGAGTGAAACCGAAGAGGCATCTGCAACGGTGGCGAGGCTGCTTAAGACGAATCTGCGCGTTGTCAAGGACGACGGCGGTTTAGCCAATGTAAACGTCACCAGGGAGTGGCAGAATGCGGAAGCCATCAAGGGCTTTGACGGGCAAGTCACCGTGGGCTTTGCTGAAAGCGCAGACCAGAAAATCGAGTTAACAGGAAAATGGCGCAAACGACTGCAAGTTCTACGGGTTAACGTGTGGACATCGGAGCAGTCAGGCGCAGGCGAATCGGGCAGGGTCATGCGAGGAAAAATCGTGGAAGAAGTCAACCGCGTCGTGCGGCAAAAACGCATCCGACCCAACGAAACCACCTACGACTTCTACAATCTGGGGGCAGGCAGCCAAACGCACAAAACCTACTTTGGCAAAATTGAAGCTTCGCCTTACACGCCAAACGCTTGGACTGAACTGGCAAGTGAGGGTTATCAGAAGTTCTGGGCAAGCGACGACAACCGCTACCAACTAAGCGTAAACGAAGTTGGCGCGTATGCGGCTGTTCTTTTTGGCTTCAAAGTGGAAAGTAGAGAAAAAACCACCAAGAAAATAGTCCTGTCCTTTGAAGGATTCGGCACGGCGCCTAGCGGCAACGGGGTCACCGTGAAAGCGTGGAACAGCGAAAGTTGCTCATGGGAGAATGCGCAGTCAGGCGGCACAGGCGGAAGCGACGAAACAATCGCCATCCCCCTAACAGTGAACATGCCAGACTACATAGACGAAGACGGCTACGTCTGGTTTCTTGCCCGAACAACCAACCCCGCCAGCGCCCAGACACCCGCAGTTCTGCACTGCGACTACGCTTGCGCGGTGGTCACGGTGAACGGCATAACGTACTGCGACGTTGTCAACTACCGAGATTTAGACCGCGTGGACGTTATGCCCTTCATTTTCCGCACCGAGTTCACGGTGAAATCATGGTTTTTTGAGAACATAGGAGTGTAAAAAACAAATGCCAGAAACATACAGCGCCCACGAAAGCCGCGTCTACTACGTGGACGAAACGGCTTACGGGCAAACCCCAACAAACCCCACGATGCTGGGCATCCCCGCAGAAAGCTTGGAGCCAACGGTGAATCCAAACAACATTAAGCTGCGTGGAGTCGGCAGCGTTGACCTGCAAGCGATAAAGAAAGGACTACGAGCGCCAAGTCTAAAAATTGCGTATCCGTTGCCAAGCGATGCACCCATAAACTTTCTCCAGTACGCCAGAAACGAACTGGATAAGTCCCTGAGCATCCAACTGCTCTACTACAAGGGCGTCTTCGCGTCTGCCACTGACATAATTTCGCTTTTGTATTCGGGCTGCAAATTCCAAAAACTCACCGTGGAATGCAGCATCGAAGAAGTCGTGAAAGCGAACGTGGAGCTGCTTGCTCAAAACCTCACGGCGGGAACCGCGAAGATTTCAGGTGCCACCTACGCCGACTACGTTGGAGCGGTGCCGTTCTACGAGAGCTACATCAAAAAAGACACCGCCACGCTGGACCGCGTCACTGACTGGAAATTTAGCGTGGAAAACAACCTCAAAAGCGTCCCCGTCATACGCAGCACCAACGGCCACATCCTGAAGTACTTACCGCATAGGCACCGCAACCTCACAGGCGAAGTGGTTTTCGAGTTTGAAAGCAAAGAAGAATTCGACAACGTCGTCAACGACGCCGAATTCACTTTGGAGTTTGGTTTAGGCGGAACCAGCAAAGCCGTTTTTAGCAACTGTAAATGGGAAAACGTTGCCGCGCCAACACGCATAGAAGAACTCGTGAGTCTCAAAGCGGAGTTTGTCGCCAAAACCTTCACCATAACCTGAGGTGGACTTAATGCGCAAAGAAACTTTGGAAGTTGGCGCTGAATACGGCGCAGAATACGTGGGCAACTATGTTTTCCAAGAAATCACTTGGGCAAAACGCAGCCGCATCATCCAAAAACACACCCGCTACCACCCTGTGTCGGGGCAGGTGTTGAGCAGCGACTTCATAGCCATACAGGCTGAAACCATCTGGGCAGCCCTAAAAGAGCAACCGTCAAGTCAGCCGCTGACGCTGGAGAAGCTGCTGGGCGAAGAAAACGGCATCCCCATCGCGCTGGGCGAACTGCTCTCGCAAACAGTCAACAACCTGTGCGCCGTGACAAGGGAAGAATCGGCTTTTTTATCCGAGCCATCAGACGCCAAAAACCCAACCCCACAGTCACAGACTTCCGCTTATGCAAAGAATTCGGATGGCTCCCAACAGAACTCGCAAAACAGCCAGCCAAAACTATCCAGCAGTTCACCATCATCCTCAACGAAGTAGACCGCCAAACCGAGGAGGAAGCCAAGAAACATGAGCGTTGAAGTTCAAATTGACCTTGCAGGCGCAGAGGAATTCGCGCAGGCACTCAGCCGTTTCGATAGTGGTATGCAGAGGCAAGTGCAGCAGCGTCTTAGCGAGTGGGCTGAGAATGCCAAAACTCAAGCTGCAAACCTTGCGCCTTCAAGGACGGGTTACCTGCGGAGCACCATCTACACCAGAACACAGCAGTGGCAAAGTGAAGTTGGTGCAGAAGCCGCCTACGCCGCAGCCGTCGAGTTCGGCACCCGCTACGCCCAAGCGAAACCGTTCATCCAACCCGCATTGGAACAGCTCTTGCCTCAGCTGGAACCCACACTGCTAGACGCTTTAGACACAGCTAAGACGGAGGCTAACCTTTGAGTTTTAGAGAAATAGCGGTCACCATCCGAGCCGTCAACCGCGCAAGCTCCGAATTCAGCCGCATCCAAACCGACGCGCAAAGCCTTGCCACGCGGGTTAAAAGTTTAGGCTCCGCAATTGCTGGACTGGGCGCTGCAGGAACCGTTGTGGGTTATGTTGCGAACCAGTTCGGAGTTTTGAACGATGCCCAGGCAAGAGTGTTCAACAGCGCCATGATGGTTGTCAGCGTGATGGGTATGTTTATGCGGACCAGTGCAGGCGTTGCGGTAGCCCAGAAGGTGTATGCGGCAGCAACCGCGTTTGCCACCACCGTCCAAAACAGCTTGAACATCAGCTTCGCCACTTTTCTCGCGTTAACGGGCGTAGGCATAGCCGTAATTGTTGCCGCATCCGCCGCCATGATAAGTTTCGCGAGCAGCATGAACAAAGCCGCCGCCAGCGTGCAGGACTTCAACAGTGCCACCTCGGATACTCCCCAGCATACTCGTAGTATTCAGCGTGCGGGTGCAGCGGAGCTGTATAGGCGAGGAGTCGAATAAACTGTGAGTGTTGTTGCTCCCACGGTGGCGGTGGTTTTCGGCTCGGTTGCGCCGTCCCAAGGTGACATTGTGGAGTTGAAGGTGCATTTAGGCTGCACAAACGAGGTGAGCAGCTTCGAGGTGAGGTTGCAGAATTTTGGCGGCAAATACAGCCCCAACGGCGCCAGCCCCCTGAGCGTTGGCGTTGATGGCAGCTTAAGCATTGGGCGCGGCGCCACGTGTCCCTTGTTGATGACTTGTCGCGTGGAGGGCATCAAGTACGAATCTTCGCCTGTGGAAAGTTACGTGCATGTCAGTGGGCGTTGTTGGGGTGAGCGGTTGTTCCGCCGAGTCATCACCAAAACCTACACCAACGTGAAGGGCGAAGACATCGTTAAGGACCTGTTGGACTACTATGTGGGTTTGAGCCACAGCCGAGGCGGCGTGGAACTGGTGGAAACTACAGACACAACCTACGCCAACTTAGCCTACGAGGGCACCCCCGTCGTAGATGTGCTCAAATTTGTGGCAGAAAGCGCGGACAAGCAGGGCGTAATCGGCTACGATTTCCGCGTGTCGCCTGACGGCAAATTCGAGTTTTTCCCAAAAGGCACCAAACCCAGCAGCGTCAGCCTCAGCGAGCGCGTCGAATACTACGAGTACACCAATGATGTGCACAGGGTGCGAAACAAAATCACAGTTTACGGCGCCGCCGACAAAAGCGTGCCCGCCGACAAGGATGCGTGGACTGAGAGCCTAACGCCGCTGGATGGGGTTTGGACTGCCATGGCAGGCACCGTCAGCTTCGACACCGCGATGCAGGTGAAGGGGTGGGGCAGCGTGAAAACCTACATGGACAACTTTCAGTATGCAGGCTGCGTGTTCACCCTAAACAGCGACAAACTAGTAGATACTGGAGCGTACCCAGTTTTGAACCTGTGGCTGTGCAGAGACACCACTTTTAACGGGAACGTGACGCTGACGCTGTTTGACAACTTGGACCGCGCAGCCACGCGGGAATTCACGGTTGGCTCTGGCAAATGGTTCCAAACCCAAATGGAGGTGGGCGCTGGGAGTGCGGATTTGTGGCAGGTGCAGAGCGGGTTTGACTGGACAAGGATTTGGCGGGTGCGGGTGATTTGCTGGTTTGACGATGTGGGCACGGGCGCATTCTGGGTGGATAGCGTGTTTTTTGGGGGTCGTCGCTATGGCAGCGTGCAGCAAGATGTGGTTAGTCAGGGCAGTTTTGGTTTGCGGGAGCTGGTGGAGGTTAACGAGGAGTTGTGGAGCGACACCGAATGTGCTGGGCGGGCGAAGGCGTTGCTGTCGAATTTGAAGGACCCAGCGGAGAGCTTGTCGCTGCAAAGTTCGGTTCTGGATTACGGGGCAACGCCTGTGTTGGCAGGTGACACGGTGCATGTTGAGTTGCCTGTTGAGGGTGTGGATGCAGATTTTCGGGTGTTGAGCATGGAGTACCGGGTGGATGGGGGCTCTCAGATTTTGGAAACGCGGCTGGAGTTGGGGCGGGAGGCGCCGCTTTTGGCAGACTACGTGTACGCGCTGCGGAGCAAGACGGACAGTTTGAGCAGGTATAAGGCAGCGAAGCGATAAACCATGGTGGATAAGCGTAGGCGCGTGGTCATAGAGGTCAGGGAGGATTTGCATCGGGAACTGCGCAAGCTGGCTTTGCTGAATGACTTGAAGATTTATGAGGCAACCAATGCTTTACTTGAAGACTACTTAAAGGATGAAGAGCGCGTTAAGGCATTGGTAAAGCGGCTAAAGGTTTGAATAATTGCACGCTTGCAGGGTTGGTTAAACTTTTATTGACAACCAACCTATACCCTATACAACCCAAGGTTTTCGTAAACAAGTGGACCGAGAAAAAATGACAAAACAAAACCTCATTAATATGAGGCATGGGGTTCTGGTTGCGCTGGCTGTCATGTTAGCCGTTATTGTTGTTGTGGCTTCGCTGCTAGTTTGCTTGAACTTTCTTGGTGAGTCTTCGCGGTCTTGGGAGGGGGACAGTGGAGCGACAGGCAAACTCTGAATTTAGGTTGGCCTTCGCCGGTAGAGTTTCAGGGCAAACTGTACATGTTCTACTCCTCAATAACCAAGGACACCCACACCTACACCAGTGACTTCCTCAAGCCTAGTGAATACTTTCTTTATGACACGTTTTACCGTACGTTTGATGGAGAAAACGTCAGTGACGCAGTAGCGGTAAGCAACCCCGCGGATGAGGTGAGCACTGAGGGCGGATGTTTCGTTTATAATGGGAAGCTATACGCGTTGCTAACGGAGAAGTGGATAGTAAACTACACCAGTTACGAGTGGACCTCACAAAGTAAGCTAAAGTGGTTTGATGGCACCAGATGGGAAGAGGCATCCGGGGCATTCAGCCAAAATGAAATTCACTACGGCGCAAAAGTGCTCGGTATAGACGACAAAGCATGGTTGATTTGGGTGCAGCCTGGGTACAATGTTTTTTCTTTCAAGACATTTGACGGCGAAACGTGGAGTGAAACACGAAACGCCGTTTTTCCCACGTCGGCGCCGAACGGTCAGAGTTTCACGGTTTTGGATGGCAAGTTATGGGCTGTTTGGGAGAACCAGACCGTTCGGCAGGGTCCACCAGTTTTTCACACGCATGAAGACATTTACGTGGGCAGTTTTGACGGAGAAAACTGGAGCGACGTAGCATGGTTGAACATGCCTGATGATGACGCCACGAACCTGGGACCTTTCATGGTTGGTTTTATGGGGGAGCGGTTTGTTTTTTGGGAAAGCGAGTATTTTTCGCCTTCAGCGTTGGCTATAAGGCGCCTTGGTGCTGATGGCGTTTTGGGTGTGTTTGAGGCGGTTAGTCCTGTGGGGCAGTATGGCAGCGGAAGCGCGGGTGCATGTGTGTATGAAGGGAAGCTGTACGTGTTCTGGAACTCGCATTACCAAGGTTTAGTTCGCAGCTTCGACGGCACGACATGGAGTAGCGTCTACGAGCTAAGCGGCATGGCAGTTGAGAACATGTTTGTGTATGGGGGTAAGCTTTGGGTTTACGCTAGTCAGGGTTCAAGAGATGGGGACACGACGATGATTCGCAGCTTTTCCGCGGCGGGTTGACGCTGCTGTCCAAGGGAATGTTTCTTAAGGCTAAACTGCACTATCCTTGTGTCGAGGTTTTGGCGCGTGGATAAAGACTGGATGCGGTTGGGGCGGTTGTTGCCTGAAGAGAAAGTAGCCATCTGCATGGACATGTCTGACGCTTGCGTGCAAATCTGCGCGGAGGGCATTAGAGCCCAGAACCCAGGCATCAGCGAAGAAGAATTGATTGTGAAGCTTCGGGAGCGGCTGGAGTGGTCTAAGCGTCATCGTAAACGGTGAAAGCAGCATGGAGAAGTTTTATAGGTTTGCTAATCGGCTGGCAGAAGCTTTCAACAGCGAAGGTTTGGATTATGCTTTTACGGGGGCGTTGGCGGTGAGTTTCTACGGTGCGCCCAGAACCACAAGTGATGTTGATGTTATGGTGGGTGTTGGCGGAGCGGATGTCAAAAAAGTTGGGGCTGTGCTGCGTCGGGCTGGTTTGGAGGTGGAGGAACGGAAAATCTCTGAAGCTTTGGCTTCGGGTTATAATATTGCTACGTTTCGGGATAAGGCATCAGCTTACACTGTGGATGTTATTTTTTCTGGTGAGAAGCTGGACAAGCAGGCGGGCACAGTAGCGGGGGTGAATACGTTTTTCCAGAAGCCTGAAGGATTGGTTTTGGCGAAGTTGCGGATGATTAAAGTGACAGTTCCCAGAGAGCGGACTGTGAAGGATGTGGAAGATGTGAAGGCGATTTTGGCTTTTACAAAAGTGGATTTAGCCGCGGTGAAGCGGCAGGCGAAGAAGGAAGGCACCTTGGAGATACTTCAAGCTTTGAAGGGCAGCAAGTAGCTCAGGAAGCTTTGGGACAAACGTCTACCACTAACCCACAACATTCAACTTTTATCCACAACAACAGTTTTTCACTGTGCGCATGTCAGGTTTTTCTTAAAAGTTATGAACAGTTCTCAACTCGCTTTATATACGTTGGTTGCTATGGAGTTACTAAAAACAAAGGATGTGTGAAAAACAGGGATATTGGAACTTTAGTCGTAGTGGGCTTGGGCCTGTGCGCCGTGCCTATCGCTTTCGCCGAGTACGTGTTTTCACGTGCAAAACGAGAAGCCACCCGCAAAATCGAACCCGAATAATAGGTTGAGAGTAACATGGGAAGGATCAAAATGGACGCTAATAATTAAGAAAACTTGAAGGGGCGGGGAATTGTTGCTGGTCTTCCCTGTCTCTTTTGTTTATTTTGTCTGTTTTTTGTTAAGGACTATTTGTATTATCGCCACTGCCGCTGTTAGGCTGCCCAGCCAGAAAATGAGGTCCGTGGCAAGGTATACCGTGTTGACGACCCACAGGTCAGCCGCGCCTGCAAAGGTACTCGTAGTATGCGTAGCGTACGCAGATGGCCAGCCGTAATCAGTATGCACATTGTCTGGCCAATCATAGTATGCCCCGTAGAGCATCGCCAATATGGTTATGGCGGACCAAACAGCAACAAAAACTGTTGTGACTAAAATTTTTCGCATACTAGAAGTTTCTGTTTTTTAGGCTAATAAGTTTGTGGTTACCGTGGTCTGCGGCGCCGCTTGGGCATCAGCGCGACGGCTTGGGCGTGGCTGCATTGGCCTTTGCGTAGGAAGCCTTGGCAGGTGCAGCTTAGCTTGCCTGTGGCGGGTTCCTGTGCGACGGTGTAGGTGCCGTGTTCGCCTATGACGTTGAAAACTCCGTTTCCTAGGTTTTCGACTCTGCCGCTTTCTATGAGGTAGCGGGCTTTTTGGTACATGACATCGTCGCGCATGTTCTTTGCCTCCTTAGTTTGCGGGGTGTGTGTCTGTAGATTGTGTAGCAGGGTTAATTTTATAGGTTATTGCATAGTGAGCCTGCAGGGTTGTGCATAAGTTTGACTTCAGAAGGAGTTCAAGCGCAGATATAATGCTCTTTTGACGGGATTAATACGCTACAATGTAATTAGCGGATTTCACATGTGATTGCAAAATCACCAAACTGTTTCATTTGTAAAATCAACACGCGCGCCGTTTTGTGGCTGATAATGATTATAAGCTAGGATGCTAGATGTAAAATGTAGTTCTCGGTTTATTAATTCGCAAAGGAGGTGATTTTTATGAAAAAAAGTGAATCGGGAAAAAAACTGAAAGGTGAATTTCCAGCATCAGATTCGGAGCCACTGTCGGGTTTTTGGTCAGGACCAGGATTTGTCAATGAAAAAGTAGAGTATGTGATTATGAATGGCATGGCTTTGGCTGAAGGGGATATTTGTCTTGGCACTGCTGAAGAGCTGAAGAAGAGCAACGACAACACGGTTTTGTTGCAGAAGGCAGCTGAAGAAAAAATGAGGTCTGATGACGCAGTTACATCGATGCCTTTGGCGGCGGGTGCAATTGTGGGAGCGCAGTACAGGTGGCCAAGCTGCACCATGGCATATGTTTTTGACGCTAGTCTTTCGGATCAGGCAAAAGTGACGGATGCCATGAATCATTGGACGGATAAGACAAGCTTCAAGTTTAAGGCGCGAACGACCGAGAGTGATTATGTGCGGTTCTTTGATGACGGCACAGGGAGTTTATGGTCTTATGTTGGTCGGCGGGGCGGCAAGCAGGATTTGTGTCTGGGTACAGGTTTCTCTTTTGGGAATGCTGTTCACGAGATGGGGCACGCCATTGGTTACTTCCATGAGCAAAGCCGCAATGACAGGAACAATTTTGTGACGATTAATTGGCAGAATATAGTTGCGAGTGCGCAGCATAATTTTGCGCAATACCTGAATTCAGGTCAAGACATCGGAGCTTATGATTACTGCTCGATAATGCATTATCCTCGGAAAGCGTTTTCGATTAATGGACAAGATACGATAACCCCTCTTAAGGCGGGAGCGGAATGTATGGGTCAAAGAACTGCGCTTAGTGCGGGTGACATCGCGGCGATGAAGACGATGTATCCTGATTGTGTGTTGCCGGATCCTTGTCGGAAGTATTGGGTGGCGGCGCAGAATTGTTTGCGGTTGAGGAATTATCTTTGCTATTACAGGTATATCGTTGCGTATTTCTTGTGCAAGTACCGGTTTACGAGGCAGGTGAAGTACTTGAATCTCTACAAGATCTATCGGGCGCGTTATGGACCAGTTGGACCTATACCGAAGGGGCTGGTGGTTCCGGAGCAGGAATTTGAAGCTGTGGAAGCGGAAGCAGTGGAGCCTGAGTTTGCGGAAGAGTTGGAGGTGCCGTTTGAGGAGGAAGTGGAGCTGGAGCCGATGCTTGAGGAAGAGGCGGAACTGCCGCTGGAAGAGGAAGCAGAAGTGGAGCTGGAGCCAGCGCTTGACATTCGAAGCTGTGATGTTTACCGGAAGCGGGCGGCGTATTATCTGAGTTTGTATAGGACGCGGCGGGTTAAGGTGTATCTGTGCTATTACTATCGGTTCTTGGCGGCGTACTACTGTTGCCTGTTTAGCTATACACGCAATAAGTATCATTATAGTCTGTGTCAGCTCTACACGCGAAGGTACAGGGAGTGCATGTTACGTCCAGTGTAACTTTCAGGTTTTTTCCCCTTTTTTCTTTTTATATATGTGGGTGAGTTGAGGTGTGAGTAGTATGCCAAGTGAGAAAGTGGTGGTTTCGGGGAAAATTGTGTTTGATGGGGTAGCGAAGCCGTTTGCGAACGCAACGGTTTACGTACGGTTGGAAGATGTCAGCAAGATGGATGTGCCCTCGCAGACCCTTGCGGAGCAGGTTATAGGGAATGTTGGGGTGGCGGAGGATGAGTGGAGGGCGGGGGTTGTGCGTGAGGTGGAGTTTTCTTTGGCGGCTGAGATTTCGGATTTGAGGGGGATGTATGTGGTGCAGGTTCATGTTGATGTTGATGGTGATGGGCGCGTTGGGGTTGGTGACTTCATTACGCAGGAGTACTACCCCGTGGTGACTCAGGGGAATCCTAGGTTTGTTGTTGTTCACGTGAAAGAAGTCAAGTGAGACTGCGTTGCAGGGTTTGTGTGGTTTGATGCTACCTCTGGGGAGTGGTAACTGTGGGGGCAGCCACTGAAAACACAAAATTGGGCAGGCTGCACTTGGGTGTGTTTTAGAAGTTTGTGTTGTATATCTGTGCATATTACATAAGCTTATTAGCAGTTTAGACCCTTCATGGAATACTTACAGGAGGCGAATGTATGCTTTCAAGAGACTGTGACGGATGTACTCAGCTGCACATTTGCAGTGAACGCTACCAGCGAGTATCAAAAGACGAGAAAGTCTATTGTCCTGACGGGACAGCTCACTTAGTAGACCACAACTAAGCACAGACAAGCTTTTCTGTTATCAGAAACATTTTTCTTATTTTTACTTACGGCAAGATAAGCGAATCATCAGAGAGGTCAGCCGTAGTGAACGCAAAAGCGACTGGTTAGAGGTTTATTTTTGTTTTCGGTTTAGGGGAGGGGCTGTTGCGGTTTCAGACTCTGGCGTGGCTGTTTGGGTGGAAAAAATTTTCCGCAAGAATTTTTGCGGATGGTGTTTGTTTTTGTTGGTAGAGTTGTTTATCGTACGCGTTTGTAGCCTGGTTTGTAGAGTTCGGCTAGTTCTGCTAGCATGGCGGGGACTGCTACGATGATGTTGTCTGCGGTGATGACGCCGACTAGTTCGCCTTTGGCGCCTGTGACGGGTAGGTGTTTGACGCCCCAGTGGTTCATCATCTGGACTGCTTCTGTGATGGTGGCGTTTTGGTCGATGGTGAAGATTGGGTTGGTGTAGACCATGCGGGCTATGACGGCGTTGGTTGCGAGGTTTTGGGTTATGAGCCTGACGATGAGGTCGTGTTCGGTTATGATGCCTGTGGGTTTGTTTTGCATTTCTACCATGACGTAGCCTAGGTCTTTTTCTGCCATGAGGTTGACTACTTTTGCTACGCTTGTTTCGTTGTCCACAACTGGGACAGATTTGGTCATGATGTCGCTTACTTTGATGGTGCTTGCCATTTAGATTCCTCTATTGTTGTATGAGAAAAGACCCCGTCATTTATCTATTTTTTGTTATTTTACATTTTGAGTGTTGGTGGTTTTTGGCGATATGCTTATGTGTTACATTGTAGTCTCTTTATGTGGGGAGTATGCATGTCTGAGAAGAGCAGCGTTGTCACCGTGCGTCTTTCTCGCCGTGATTTGAAGAGGCTTGAGGCTGTCCGCGCGCTTGAGAAGGTTGACCGTTCCACGTTGTTTAAGGAGTTCATCGAGGATGGCTTGCGGCATCGTGTGGTTCACCTTTATGATGAGGGGAAAGTGAGTGCTATGTGGGCTGCGGAGGTTTTGGGTGTTTCGCTGCGGGAGTTTTTGGAGTTGCTTGAGCGCAAGGGTATCTCGGTTAACTGGGATTTCGAAGGCGCATTGGATTATTTGCGGACAAAGTATGAGGAGTAATTGTTGTTGCCTGTGGTGGTTTCTGATGCGGGACCGCTGATTCATCTGTCGCAAATTGGCAAGTTGTGGTTGCTTGAGAGGCTTTTTGGCGAGGCTTTGGTTACGGCAAGGGTTAAGGTGGAAGCTTTTGATGAAGGCGTCAGGCTGGGTTGTGCTGATGCTGGGTTGATAGGCAAGGCTTTGGATGAGAGCTGGTTGAAGGTTGTGGTTGTGCCTGAGCGGTTGGCTAAGACTGCGGCTAAGTTGGCTGCTGGGGAGAGTGTTTCGTTGGCTGATGCGGAGACGCTGCTGTTGGCTAAGGACAAGAAGTCGGAGTTGTTGGTGGATGAGAAGGTGCTGTCGGACCTTACCAAGATGTATGGGCTTAGGGTTTGGGGCACTTGGACGGTGCTGCTGGAGAGTTTGAGCAGGGGTTTAATTGAGGTTGCTGACATGGAAGGCGCCGTTGATGAGTTGGGTAAGAAAAGGCATAAGTTGAAGAAAAAGCAAGCCGCCCAAATTTTGGATGCTGCAAAGCATGTGGCAGCTATGCGGACAAAACGGAAGAAGACAAAGTCATGAAGACGCTTGAAGAAGTAAAAGCGCAATAAACCAAGTGAGATGTGACATTGGGAAAGATAACGCCGAAGCGGTGCCCTAACTGCGGCTCAACCAACATACACACCCAAGAATTAAAATCGCCCCACGACTTATCGGAGCTGTACGATGTGTATTGCCGAGACTGCAAATGGAGCGACGACAGCTCACCCGACTTACCGCTTAAATAAAGGCAAAATCCGCCTCAAACATTAGTTTCGTTTTATAAGCAAGCGAACAGGAAAAACGAAGCCCCAGGCAGCTGCCATGGTAACTAGAAAAACAAAATCATAACCACACAACGCGTTTTAATTGTCTGTGGCAGAATTTTGAAGTTGATATTGTAGAGTTCTTATGACGGCGTTCTTAAGGTCGCTTTGTCCTCGGTAGGTTCGCATTTTGACTTCGTATTTATCGAGGTACTCCATTAGCATCGCTGAAAGTTCAATGTCGTTATTCTTTAGGAACCAGATTTTTTCGTCGTGTCCTAGGAAAATCGCGTGCATGAGTTCTAGGTATTCGCCGCCCCGAGTTTCCTCTCTATCTCTTATCAAGAAGATGACTTTGGCATCTCGCATCAATGTGTCCAGTTTGTTGAAGATGGGGAGTTTGGAGAGGTGGGTAATCGGGTGTTCCTTTTTCAGATATTTGTATATTATCTCGTCCTCGTCTGTGTCTTCCAGTTTTATGTCGGGTGACACATCAATGAGTTGGCCGTTTTGGAAAGTGAAGATGGTAATTCTGTTTTCGCTTAAGTGTTCTATTAGAACCTCCATGCCGTCTGATGTGTAGATTTCAACTGTGTCAAGCATGAATGTGTATGTGTTTTCAAAAGAGAAGACTTTGGCTATTTCTTCTTTGAGGTTTTCGAGTTGGGTTTTTGTTTGGTGGTCGAAACTGCCGAGCAGCAGGATTATGGTTGGTGGTTTGTCCAATCCGTTTTCACTACTGTTGGTCCTCTGTTATTTTCAGGTTTACTATTTTTAGGTTTTCATCTAGTTTGGTTTCGAATTTGCCTTTTCTCTTGAGTGTTTGGGATAAGAACGTGACAAACTTGAACGCGCCTTTTATTGAGTAGTTGCCGTTGACGGTTATTTCGTGGATTTCAATTTCCGCGATAGAAGAGGCTTCGTTTAGCGCTTCTGAAATAGCTTTTTGCAGTGCATATCTGATTTCTGACAATTCGTGCTTGGTCTGCATCTCTACGCGTTCTCCTTTACGGCTTGAAGTAGTTCTTCTCCGACCAGTCTTTTAATTTCAGAGAGCTTAGCGTTCACGACTCTATATCTTGGTTGACCTCTGATGTCCACTTTGGTTATGAACCCAGCGGCTGCGAGTTCGCCCAGGTGGAAGCTTAGCGTGTTCGGGTTAACGCTGCCCGCCCATTTTTCTATGGCGTCTTTCAGTTCAGACCATGTGACCTCTTCTTTGACAGCTATGAATGCTGCTATGAAACTTCGCAGAGGGTTTGCGAATAGTTCGCATTTCTTGCTTGCCTGCACAATTAGGTTCTCAATGGTCATGTCTAACACCTGCTTTTAGGTAGGCAGCCGTCAGATATATAGTTAACTGCAATTAACTTGAAATTAACCATGATTAACCTAGCGTTTGACGGGGCTCAGAGTTACCATTTTGGGTCCACCGCAGCCCAGCCTAACTCATTAACCCAGCAAGCCACAACTCTTAAAACACTTTCTAAAAGGCTTAAAAACTGAAACGCCCTAGAAGAGACTGTGAACAGGTTGGCAGCAAAGAACAAAAAAGAGACTGGGCGAAAGACTCGCAGGTTCTATGAAATGCTACAAAAAAGAAGCGCCCAAGCCGAGAAAAAACCAGAAAACCTCATCCCCCTAGAAAAACTGGAATAACACCCTTACAACTACACCCTTCACCACTAAAGCAAAACAAGCAGCCACAGAAAACCCACCACAGAACAATTACCGTAGACAGCTAATGAGAAGGGGAAAGTTTGTTTGGAGACTCGTAATCGAAATAGAATAGATTTGTTTCCACGTAGAGTGGGGGATAAATTGTTGTCTTTAAAATATCATAAAGAACGTTGATAGTGGGTTCTTCCAGTAGCGCTGTATGTTGGTCACCATAAACTACCCACTCAGGATATTTTGATTTTACTACTCCATACTCAAATAATCGTAATATCGCGGGTTTATGGACAACATTAAGCAAAAATGCGCATGCTAAAGCATCTCTTGCCGTTTTAAGGGTAGCCATTTTAAAATTCTGACTGAACTCATGCTTTATCTTATTGTAAGCCGACCACCAATCGGGAGACTTAGTCCCAAATTGCTGAAAAGGAAAAATAGTCTCGCGTTCGGGGAGCCTTTTGAAAACAACCTTTCTTTTGGATATGTAGTACTCTTTTTCTATTTCCCGATAATCAGTTATGGTAGCTTTGCCGTCATTGATTTTTTTGAGTATGTCAGGATATTTAGTAGAGAAATCAGAGCATCGGAACATCTCTTTAAAGACAGAATCAACGTGAGCACCGATTGCTAAAATTAGGTTCACTAATCTAAAAGAGTATACGTTTTCGTTCCCGTCGAGATACGGAACGTACTTCGTGAAATCGATGAATTGACGTTCCAAATCCATATAGTACTCCCAAAAATACCCCGTTTCAAAGTTATCTTTACTAATTGGCATACTAGCTATGAATGAAGTCATACAGATAAAACGTTTACGAGTGTTCTAACTTTAGAGCCAAAAGAAATTTGATGTTATTGAGTCTCTTTCTTAGTCGCGCCAACATCGTCGAAACATGCTCCGAGAATCCACACCCCGTAGTGGCAATAGACCTGCTTCGTGTAGTAATTCATTGAACATAAGCACTATTGATTCGCGCATTGAGTCAATTTCGCTTGGAAGTTCCCTATTATGAAATGCATAAAATCCGTCAGTCCTAAAGATTAACTCGTTATTTCGAACCGCGATTTCAAATCGAGTACGAAGGTCCTCGAATCTAGAGGTAATAAGGTCTAGTTTTTCCATCCATTTAGGATTTGAGAGCATGCTACGGGGTTTTGTTCTGCAGATTTCGACTCCTTGTCTTGTTTCTATTATTCCAGTGTTTAGTGCTTGAATGACATCGGTAATGGCTTTCAAAAAGTCTGCCATGTTTCCTTCTAAGTCAAAAGGCTGGTGAATTGCTGGACGGTCAAGAAACATTCGCAAAAGATTTAATGTATCTCTATCGCTTTGCCCAAAAATGTCTTGTTTTGCTGATTCTTTTGTTGGGGCTGGTCGAAGACCTTTTTTGAATTCGGCAATAGCCTGAGTCCAATTGTTTTTTCTTTCTTTGAGCAACTCAGGTGGCAAAGGATGACGGGATATCGACCAGTTGCTGTGTGCTAACGCATGGTGATTAGGACAGAGCACAACAAGGTTTTCATAAGAATCATCGTTTGTTTTTGAATGGAAGTTTATATGATGAATAATTACAGGTGTTTCTTTGGAAATGTCCCAACACATGCAGCATTTCCAATCTGATTCTGAAACGAGTTTTTTAACAGTTTCAGGAGAAATTGGTTTTCTTTTTACAGCCTCTGAAACAGATGCCCCTTCTACTGACCCATTTTCATAATATCCAAAAGCTTGAATCGACTCCTTTTGCGACAAAGTGCTTAGTTTCTCTATGGTGAGCCCTTTCTTAGCGGCTTTTTTAGCAATTTCTGAACTTAAACCAGCAGAAATAAGTTTGATTTGTTCATCTTTTTTCACCATTATTTGCACCACCAGTTATTCTGAACAAGCATAACTTGATTATTGGATTGTTTAGATAATATATAATTTCTCATTTGATTATCTGTCTGCAAAATTTGAATGTGTAAATTTGTGAATTTACCAATTTGTAAATTGGTGAATTGCTAAATTTCACGACATTTTATATGGGCTGCCTGCCCCGTCTTTTTTGATGACCAAACATGAAGGATGTATTGAATCAGATTAGTGGTTTAGCTGCGGGCGACCTTGTGGTGCTGGAGTGGCACGACGCTTCGATTGGCAAGAGCTTGAGCAATGGCATAGCAGGTATTGATGTGCCTGTGAAGAGCTGGGGCGTGTTCATCGGCGTACTTGGGCAGAAGCGCAAGCATGCGGTTTTGGCTCAGAACTGCTTCAGATACAGCGACGGCTTGTACGATATTGACTATACGGCGGTGCCCCTGACGTGGGCAACCAATGCAACTGTCATAGCTAAAGCGCACGTTGGAGCAGACGAGGCAAGAGTGTTGCTGCACAGCTTCACCATCAACGAAAAAATGAAAGAGGGCAAAACCAGTTCGAATCGTTGCCGCAGACGGCAGATGAGGGTGCGTAACCATTGACGGACTGGGTCAAACGCGCCCTAACAAGGCGGACAAAGAGCCGAACCTCAAGCAAAATCTCAGAAGTGCCGCCCAGCGAGCGGCTGGTGCTCGGAGTAAAATTCGCCATAGCACTAACCTTCAGCTTGACAGCGTTGGAGATTGCGCATCTGGCACTGTTGGGCAGGTGGAATAATGAAGTCTTCGCAACCATCACAGGCTTAGCAGGCACCATAACAGGCATATTGATTTCACAAAAAACCGAGGGGGGAGGGGGTAGATGAAACGACAGGTACCTATCAGAGGTCAATTTTTGTTACTATCTGCGAGATGTAGAAGACGATTCAAGAATGATACACAGGAGCTTCGAGAGAATCTCCTTGAAGACCTCAAAGAAATGTTCAAACTAGCCAAAGAAATGGTAAACAACGAAAAATCGAAAGGGGAAAACGCGAAACCCAAACAAATCCAACAATGGGTGCGCATCATGGGCTACATTGGACAAGTCATAAACAGCCTCTCAAAGAGCTTCGAAGAAGCAAAAGCTCTTGAACAGATTGAACGCTTGGAGAAGATGATAGATGAAGCAGGAGATACTAAAGAGAGCCAACAAACTTGAGAAAAAACTTTTCGCACAACAGAAAACTGAAACCGAAGAAATCCCAAGCGACTTCCAAGAATTCTGCATACAAAAACTTCAATTAAACTTAACGCCGTACCAAACTCAAGCCGCACAACTTTTAGAAGAAAACAACAACATCGCCCTTCGATGGTGCCGCCAAAGCGGAAAAACCCAACTCATAACCGCTTACCTTCTTCACCAAGCACTAACCAAACCAGCAACCCAAATCGCCATTGTGGGTCCAAGCTGGAGACAAACAATGATTCCCATAACAAAAATCAACTACTACATAACCAGACTCCCAAAAGGCTACTTCTACAAAGCCCAATGCACAAAAGTACATCTAAAAAACGAAAGCACCATCCAAGCCTTCCCAAACAACCCCCACAACCTCAGAGGCTTCACACTTAGCATAGTCTACTGCGACGAAATGAACTTCATCCCAAACGACGAAGAAATGTTCGACGCCATAGGCTTCACACTCGCAACCACAAACGGCAAATTCATCGCCTCCAGCACCCCATGGACAACCAACAGCGTGTTCTACAAAATCTGCACCCAAGAAGCCTACACGCATTTCGCCAAAAGCCACATCACATGGCAACAAGCCACAGAACCAAACGGACCAGTAAAAACCCGATGGATAGAACAGAAAAAACGCGAATACGAAGGCGACCCCGCCAGATGGCGACGCGAAATGCAAGCCGAATGGGCAGAAAACGAAGCCGCATGGCTCAACCAAACGCTCATCACCACCTGCATCGACCACACGCTGGAATGCACACACTTTGAAACAGCAGTCAAAGGCGACTTCTACGCAGGGCTAGATTTGGGCAAACACCAAGACCACAGCGCGCTCGCCATAATCAAAGCCGAAGAAGGACAGCTCAAACTTGTCCACATCAAACAGTTCGCCCTAAACACACCCTACGCAAGCGTGATTGGCTACGTTAAAACCCTAAACGACCGATGGCAAACCATCCACAAAATCCTCGTCGACCAAAGCGGCGTAGGCGACTACATCGTTGAAGACATGCAGAACGCAGGCTTAACCAACACGCAGGGCGTCAAATTCACCGTGGAATCCAAGCAGGAGATGGCGCAGCACCTCAAACAAACCATGACCCAAAAGCAGCTGCACATTCCTTACGATGGCGAACTCATCGCCGAACTCAACCTCGAACAGTACGAGCTAACCAAGGACGGAAAAACCAAATTCAACCACCCACAGGGCACGCATGACGACCGCTTTTGGGCTTTGGCGCTTGCAGCATACTCCACCAGAACTCCACCCACACCCAACCTCTGGATAGTCGCCAAAACCGCACAAAGGGGCAAAACCAAACTCCAAAACCTCCGCCAACGACTCCTCAGCCACAAAACCACAGGAGACACACGATGACCCGCAGACACCTATACTACGAGCATCTCCGCGTAACCAAACTCAAACGCACCTACAACCAAAAAACCGCAACATTCACCTTCAACATCAGCTACGAAACCGCACCCACCCAAAAAACAAAACGCACCACCGAAGTTGCAGAAGCCTTCGGACTGGGCACAGACCAAACCCAACGCTTCACACTCTATGATAACACAGAAATCAGAATCAAACCAACCGACATTGTGCTCATCACAGGCGACAGCGGCTCAGGCAAAAGCGCACTACTCAAAGCCATCCAAACAGACCTAACCACTCAAGCGCAGGACACCAAAACACTCAACATAGACCCAAACAGACCCATAATCGAAACCATCGGACAAAACACAACCCAAGCCCTAGAACTCTTGAGCAAAGTGGGCTTAAACGACGCCTTCCTCTTCCTGCGAACATACCAAGAGCTGAGTGATGGGCAAAAACACCGATACCAAATCGCCCGCCTAGCCGAATCAGCAGCGCAATGGTGGCTCCTTGACGAATTCACCAGCACGCTGGATAGGGACACAGCCAAAATCGTCGCCTACAACCTCCAAAAACTAGCCAGAAAACAGGGCAAAGCCGTCATAGCCGCAACAACACACAACGACCTACTCCAAGACCTATCGCCTAACGTGCACATCCACAAACGATTCGGCAAAGAAATCACCATCAAATACCACCCAAAAGCCAAAGCAGAACAGTGCAGCCTAACCAAACAAACCAAAACCGAACAAGGCACATACCAAGACTACAAGGCTCTTAGCCAATTCCACTACCGCACCGCACGCTGCCCAGCACCCAGAAAAATCTTCAAACTCACACGCAAACACCAAACCATAGGCGTAATAGTCTATAGCTACCCAACACCCTTCTGTTTTGGGCGAAGACAAGTCTACAAAGGCACACTGCGCGAGCTGCAAAAGGACGTTAGCCTGATTAGCCGCGTGGTGGTGCATCCGAAGTACCGAAGCATTGGACTGGGCGAAAAACTCGTCCAAGAAACCCTCAACCTCTGCGGCACTCCACACGTCGAAACCGTAGCCGTCATGGCAAAATACAACCCGTTCTTCGAAAAAGCAGGCATGCAAAACATCAAAACAAGCCAACCGCACAAACCCATCACAAACGCCCTAAACGACCTCGCCAAAATGGGCTTTGACCCAGCGCTCCTCTCAAGCAACACCTACACCCAACAACTAAACAACCCAGCCACCCACAAAGCAGCCACAGACATCCTAACAAACCTGTCAAAAAAGAACCCAGCAACCCGCAAACAACTCGCAAACACAAAAAACCTCTACCCAACCCACCAAGAATACACAGAAAAACTACTCAGCCTAAACCCAACCCAACTCGCAGCAACCCTCAAACGCCTAAGCTTCAAAGCCCAACCAAAAACCTACCTACACTGGCACAACCAAAAAACTACGGAGCAGGAACAGGAAACTCCAAAGGAGCAGGCAAAGTCGAATTAAACAACCCATCCGTCTCATTCAAAAACGCACCCTGCATCTCACGCAACCGCACCAACTGAGGAATATCCCTCGTATTCAACGTCGCCTCCACAATACTCACCGCATAATCCACAACCACACACGAAATAACAACCGCAGAAACCACCAAAATCAAAACCGCAACCGAAGTCTCCACACTAACCAACCTTCTCCAAGAAACAAAACACCAAACCACATAAAAACCAATACTCCCAAACCAAAAATATATCAAAAACACAAACCACACCCAACAAAAACCACAACAAACAACCACAAAAACAACAAAAACAACCCCCAAAATGGACTGTATCTCTTGCGACGTGCTAAACCTTTTTATATACCTCCACATGTTGAATGGTACGTCACATTAACTCATGTAACAAATCTAAGCTCCACAAGCTTTTGAAAAGATGCATGAAAACAAGTTGTGGCAGGAAAAAAAATACGTTACAAATAGAGTCATTCAAAGACCTACCATTGAGTATGGAGGTCCAAAAAAGCATAGAAGAACTTGGTTTTAAAACCATCTTCCCCATCCAAGCGCAGGCCATTTCGCCGCTGCTGGAAGGCAAAGACGTCATCGGACAAGCCCAAACTGGAACCGGCAAAACCGCCGCGTTCGGCGTCCCCATGGTGGAACGCCTTGACCCACAGGTCAAGAAAGTTCAAGGTTTAATTTTGTGCCCAACACGCGAACTCGCCGTGCAGGTGGCAAATAACCTTAGTCAATTTTCGAAGTATCGGAAGTTGAGGGTTTTGCCAGTTTATGGTGGAACTTCAATTGAGAGGCAAATTCGTGAACTGCAAAATGGCGCCCAGATTGTTGTGGGTACGCCAGGACGCGTAATTGACCTGCTGGAAAGACGCATCTTGAATTTGGCCGCTGTTAAGGTGGTTGTTCTTGATGAAGCTGACCGCATGTTGGACATGGGATTCATCGACGACATAGAATTCATACTTCGCAAGGTGCCAACAGATAGGCAGACTAGCCTCTTTAGTGCAACCATCGACAAGAAAGTGATGAGCGTCGCCAACAGGTACATGAAGAACCCAGTGAAGATTCTGGTGAGCAAAGACGAAATCGCTCTAACTCAGATGAAGCAGCTGTACACCGTTGTAAACCAGAACGGCAAGTTTGAGGCTCTCTGCAAAATCTTGCATAGCGACCACGTGGACAAAGCCATAGTGTTCTGCCGGACACGCAGAGATACCAGCAGGCTTGCAGATCAACTGGAAAGGAAAGGATACCGAGTTCAAGCACTACACGCAGGCTTCACACAGTCCCAAAGAGACCGTGCAATCACCGATTTCCGATGTGGAAGACTAAACTTACTCATCGCCACTGACGTCGCAGCCAGAGGCTTAGACATCCAAGGCATCACGCACATAGTCAACTATGATGTTCCAGCTGATCCACTAGTGTATTTCCACCGAATCGGCAGAACGGCAAGAAAAGGAGACGACGGCACCGCCATCACATTGGTAAGCTACGGCGAAATGTCAAACTTCAACAACATCAAAGCGCTGACGAAAACAAAGATAGAAGAAATTGCCTCGCAAAAAAATCCAGATTCGCCTATTGTGAGCTTTTATTAAACCATTAACCATAATAGGCTGAAACCCCATTTTCCTTTGAGGTAAGAACCAAGAAAATGTTTCGAGACCCAGTTTGCGGCATGATGTTGGATGAAAACACGGCTAAGTTCAAAATCACTTACCAAGGTGAAACTTACCATTTTTGCAGTTTGCAATGCAAGAAAAGATTCAAGCGGCACGCAACTAAATTCATAAAATAGTAAACAACAACCGCAAAAACTGGGTGCAGATAAAAAGTTTTGAGCGCGGCTAAAGTTTTTCGCCGCGTGAAATATCCATCATAACCAGACCTGAAACAGGCTTTGGGTAGAAGTCTGTGGATTTCTCAGGTAGCCTCTCAAGTTTTTGTGCAATCCGCCAAATAACTTCGGGGCTAATGGGGTTAACTAGAAACGCCAATTTGGCTTCGCCGAAGTCAACTTTTTCCAGGGCAACTCTGGCTGACCGTTCGTATAGTATGTCTTCGTCAATTTTGAGTTCGCCCGTTTTCATCATAGCCTTAAAAATCACATCACGTAAAATGACGACGTCTAGGAGGCGCACTTCTCGTGAGTTGCTGTTGTGGTTGGCTAGTTGGATTATTTTTTCCTCGTCCTTTAGCAGTAAGCCGTAGGCTTTGGTTCCGTTGTACACGCAGAAAGCATGCTCATTTTTGTGAGCGGTAAGGAATTGTTCTATGGCTTCGACTTTGGGTGTGAGTTCAGAGATTACAAAGTAGTTTTTGAGTGCCTCTAAGGTTTCGCTGGTTAACTCGAATTTTCGCAGAAGCCTATGAGCAGGCAAAATGACAAGCCCCGCATCTTGGACGGGGACCATGTAGCTCATGTGAAAATTAAACGCTGAGTCCTCAGTCCACTCTTCTTGAGTGCGCTGTTCGTCCCTGTAGGCTATGGCGCTTTCGTATCGGTGATGCCCATCTGTGATGACCATTGTTTTGTTTTCTATGGCTTTCTGCAGTATGGCTATTTTTTTTGGGTCAGTTATTCGCCAAACTTTGTTCCGGATACGGAACTGGTCTTCCACATCTATAGTCGGCGGTGTTTTGGCGATTTCGGCGAAGAGGTTCTCGGTGACGTTTTCGGGGTCAGAGTAGATTAAGAAGACAGGTTCAAGGTCTTTCTGGATGGTTCGCAGTATGTTCAAGCGGTCAGCTTTTGGAGCTGCATACGTGGTTTCGTGGGGAAAAACTATGCCCTCGCCGTAAGAGTGCAGACGTAAAGCTGCGATTAGTCCTTTGCGGGTGCAGTTTCTGCCGTTGAGCTTGAACTCTTGGCAGCAAACAAAAACGGATGGGGCATCGTCTTTGGATAGGACATGTTCGCTTAGCCATTCGTAGATGCGTTGGTGCACTGCCGCGTACCTGTTCTCCTCCATGGGCAAAATTAAGCGGCAATAGTTGTATGGTGACTTCTCGTAGTATTCGCGTTGCATGTCTTGGTCTATTTTGTCGTAGGGCTGGGTTATCAAATTCTTTAGGTTGCCAGCTTTCTCGGTGTACCTTATGGCTTTGAAGGGTCTGATGTCTACCACATGGTTCAGCTCGCAGGTTTCTCTAACGTTTCAACTACTTTTTTGGCTATTAGTATGCTTGCTTTTAACTGGGCTTCCTGAGTCTGGGCGCCAATGTGCGGAGTGGCTATGACGTTTTTGAGTGTGAGGAGTTTGCTGTTTTTGGGGGGTTCCTCTTCGAAAACGTCTACTGCTGCTGCTTTCACTTTGCCTGACATGAGCGCTTGGTATAGGGCTTCTTGGTCAACTACGCCGCCTCTGCTGCAGTCAATAATCATGACGCCGTTTTTCATCTTATTGAATTCTTTTGTGGATACCATGTGCCGCGTGTGAGGGGTAAGCGGAACGTGTATGGTTATGAAGTCGGCTTCGGGCAGCATTTCATCTATAGGAATGAAGCGGTCGTACGCACATTCTTCTACAACAAGAACCTTCATGCCCAAGGAGATGGCGAGACGCTCCACGGTTTTGCCGATGTATCCGCAGCCAATTAAGCCAAGGGTTTTGCCGTTGACTTCTACGCCTATGAGTTCCTCTTTTACCCATTTGCCTTCTCGAAGCGTCTGTGTGCCTTCCACGATGCCTCTTGCCATAGCTAAAAGGTGCCCGATGGCTAATTCTGCAACGCTCATGTAAGAAACATGGGGCGTGTTCACGACGGCTATGCCCATTGCCCGCGCTTTTTCCACGTCAACGTTGTCTAAGCCTTCACCTGCGCGTCCAATTACTTTGAGGTTTTTGGCGTTTTGGAGCAGTTCGCCTTTGACTTTGGTTGCGGAGCGCACGATGAGTGCGTCGTATTCGCCTATGATTTGGGGAAGCTCAGCTTTGGGGATGTCCCAAGCTTTTGTTATCTGGTAGCCTTTTTCTTCTAGTAGTTTTATGCCTTCGTCGAATATTTTGTCACTGATTAAGACCTTATAGGTCACTTTTCGAGACCCCAAATCTCATCGATTGCATCGAGAGCGCCCTTGATTCCTGCTACTGTCCATTCGCCCATGTGGCCAATGCGGAAAGTTTTCTCAGCTAATGCGCCGTAACCGTTGCTTATTTCTAAGCCGCGTTCGGCAAGCTTCTGGTTCAGCTCCTTCACATTCTTGCCCAGAGTGTTTTTGATACATGACACCGTTAGGGATTCATAGCCTTTCTCAGGGAACATCTCGAAGTGCTTCGTTGCCCAACGCTGGGTGAGCTCTGCCATGTCTTTGTGGCGTTGATAGACTTTGTCGTAAGTTTCTGCAAGCAAAAGGTCTAAGCGTTTATCCAGTGCGTAAAGCAGTGAAACGTTCGGAGTGTAAGGTGTCTGGTGCTTTTTCTCGAAGTCGAAAATCTCCACCATATCGGTGTATCCGCCTCGGTCAGGCACTTCTTTAGCTCTTTCCAACGCACGGTCATTAACCATGGCAACGGCTAAACCAGGTGGAAGCGCGAAGCATTTCTGAGTGGAAGCGAAGAGTATGTCAACATTCATTTCATGCGGCAGTGTCTTGTCGCCAGCCATAGAGGAAACGCTGTCAACTGCGAAGATAACGTCTGGAAATTCTTTGCGTACGAGTTTTCCAACTTCAGCCACAGGACTTCTTGCACCAGTTGAGGACTCGTTGTGGCACA
The DNA here is from genome assembly GCA_964350175.1 of uncultured Candidatus Bathyarchaeia archaeon. Classification (GTDB taxonomy): domain Archaea; phylum Thermoproteota; class Bathyarchaeia; order Bathyarchaeales; family Bathycorpusculaceae; genus JADGNF01. Next base: position 26,484 of record CAYGJP010000001.1, on the reverse strand, counting down.
TGGTTAAAGTGTCATATTCACCCGTTGATAGTTTCTCGGCTATAGCGTCGGGTTTGGCAACTTTGCCCCACTCAACCTCTATCCAGTCTGCGGGTTTGCCGCAGGCACGAACGATTTCGCCGAACCGCTGAGAGAATGCACCGTTAATGCAGCAGAGCGCCTTCTTTTTCACGATGCTCCTGCCGACGATGTCAAACCACAAGGTGCCTGAAGACGTTGTAGTAGTTGGCTTATAGTCGGCGGGCAATTCGAAGAATTTGGTCAGTTTTGCGGTTACCCCAGTGTAGAATTCGGTGAATTCTTTGCTTCGGTGCCCCAGTAGTGGGCGAGTTTGTTCACGGAGTATGTCCTGACTTACTTCGGTTGGTCCAGGGATTAAGAGTTTTTTGTGCATGTTTACATTTCTCCATTATCGCTCAGATTAGGGTTACGAGTAATGAAACGCTGAATCTGTGTTGTCTCCATTGTTTTCACACCCATCTTTCCACATCCAAAACCAAACAGCAACCAGAAAACCAAAACGACACGGACAACGAGGTTAACTGTTTAGCTTCTGCCGGCTCCATGTCCGCGTCCAGATCCACAAATGGACCCATTAGTGTTGTTTGCGTATTTGTTGGCTGCGAACGGCGCGGTCATTACAATTAACCCTCTAGAGCAAGTAGGGGAAAGAATTTTAAATATAAAGTTTATGCTGAACCAAAAGCGCATGCATGTATGCCGTGAACGAGTTTAAGATGCTTCCAAAATGCTTAAGATTCAAGTTTAGCCAGAACTTCAGCGGGGTCAGCATCTTTGTCCATGAATACGCTAACCATGACTTCGCCAATTGCCACACAGAGCACATTGATGTCAGCAAATTCTATCAGCATGTTTTCTATGTCGCCTAACTTGAAAAGTTCCCCAAGTTCTTCTGATGACTCAAAAGCTTGCGAAGACAACATCGCATATTCTGCCATCTTCGCTGGGTCTTCAAAGTCTATAACTGCTGATGTTGAGTCTCTTAGAATGTAGCCTTTAACGCTTTCTAGTCTGCGGATTTCCTCAAGCCTTGCACGCAGGTCTGCGGTGTCGGGGTTTTCTTCGGTTTCGCCGTCAATGAGCACTGTTGTTGCGGTTTCGTTTAGGCTTCTCTTCTTTTTGGTCATGTCTGTGCGCCTCGTTATTCGATTATGGGTTTCACCATAACCAAGGCGCCCTTCTTAGTCTGCAAGGCAGATTGCACTTTTTCAGGCAGTTGAATTACGCCTTTTCCGTCAGATTGCGAGTCTTTTATTGGCTTGTATTTGCAGCGCACAGTTTGTCCCGTGCAAGTTTCCTCCACTTCAACTTCCAGAATTTCCCTGTCCCCATACAGGTTTGCCCATCGGGCGATTACGGCTGTGTCGACTCGCACGGTGTCCTGAGAGCCTATTATGCGGCTTATGCCTGTTATGTTCTCAACAATTAGTTGGCTTACAAGTGGGTCAGGAAGCAAAAGTTCAGAAGTGAAATCTGGCTCGGACTGCGCAACGGTGAATGATTCCGTTTCTCTGCTCTCGATTTCTCTGACCCTTTCATTTATTTCAGCCCCATCTTCCAGAAGCTCAGGCGGAACGCTGGTGAGTTCTGGCTGAATGAGTTCTACAAGTTTGAGAACTGTTGGAACTATTACGCGGGTTAAAGCGTTTAGGGTTTTTTCGTCTGCATCCCTTGAAGCTACAGTGGCTAAGTACAGATTGTTTACACGAGTGACTGTAGCTCGGCTATCTGTGCCCTCAAAGGTAACGGACTCTAAACCGCCCGCGGCTTTGCCTCGTTTGTTAAGCGCACTGAAGGCTTCCACGGCGCGGTTTATGGTGGCTTCGTCGGTTTCTTTGTCTTTGGCTAAGACGTTTTTGTCCTGCTTAAAAATGAAAGTGTTAGCCACCTGTGGGCAAACATTTTTGATTTCATTCAAAGTACTCTGGATTGCTAAGATACATTCTTCAGCGCTCATTCTTTTGGCTCCCGCAGTCACCTTTCAGACTAGTAAATTTTGAACAGGATACGTTCAGGGACGCCCTCGCTCTCCACGACCAGATACTTGAGACCTTCAGTGTCGCCGATTTGGTCAAGCCACTTGAGGGCTTCACGAGCCTTCTGCAAGACGAGTAAGCGTTCTTGGAAGCTGCGCACAACCTGCTCGATGGCGGTTAACTCGTGGAAGGGGTTAGCGTCTAGGACTATGTTTAGGCTGCCGACGGTGATTTCGCCCATGGTTTCGTTGGAGGCTTTTTTGCCTGCAAGTTTAAGGACGACTTCACGGATTTTCTTGGATTTCTCCGCTAGGGTGCGGATGTCGTCTAGTCGGCGTAGGTATTCGCCTAGGGTGCTTTTTGTGTCGCCGATTTGTTTGTCTAGGCGGTCGGCTAGTTCTTCGGCTGAGGCGTACTCTTTTATTTCAACTACCATGATTTTTCAAACCATCCTTCTAAGGATGAAATAAGAGAAAGGGAAGATGAGAGTGAATTGTTTTTTCACCCTGCCCTTCAGATTTTTTTATGTTAAAGATTGTGGGTTATGCGCCTGGCGCGTTCGCTTGGTATGATGAGACTACTTGTCCGCTTGAGTCGAAGAGGTCAACTTTGTATGGGTTTCCATCAACCCATGGAGTAGTGCCCATGACAATCGATAAAGCAACGTCTGCGTCCCCAGGATCTAACGATGTAGAAGTAATTGTAAAGACGGCATTGTTTACTTTTGCTTGCGCTATAACTACTGATTTAGTTCCAGTGTTTTTCAATGTAAGATCTATCATGTTGTCGTTTACTGCAGAACCGCCATTGAATTGCACATTTGTTATTGTAACAGATGTTGACCCCATGAAACCAACAGTCATTCCACCCATCCAAGCAGCAACAGCAACACTAACCGCAACAGTCACAGCAATCAAAATAATCGACGCAACAACAGGACTCAAAGCCCGCGCATTCTTCCACAATTTCCTCAAAGATTTATTCATTTTCTAAATATACCTCCTTTTGGTATTGCCGACTATGTTAGGAAAACACAAACCCATTTAAATCTTGTTACTTACGACACCGTACTGACTATTTGTAGAACACAACTACAAGAAAAAAGAAAAAAACCGTTGGAACTGCCTCTACCGAGCCGCGAAAAAAGAAGTGTACAACAGTTATACACTATGGGGCATTATTTTCGAGTTCATCGAAAAAGCCAAGAAGAAGCTTCGCGACTTTTTTGCCAAACTCAGTCTGCAAGTAATACTTCTTCAACGGGTCAATGCGTTCGCTCTTCGCCAAGCCCAGTGACTCAATCTCAATCATCCTTGACCTGAAAGTGCCGTCGCTTAACGTCAGCTTGTTTTCCCGCATGAAATCCTTCGCTTCCTTCCACTTGCCTCGGTTGATGTGAAGCAGCAAAAGACAGTCGATGGCGTGGTCCTTCTCAAGCATCGCCTTAATGGCTGAAAGCTTGGAATCTGTTAATATTTGCTTAACCTTCTCCTCTTCTCCACTTTTCTTCATTTGTTTTATCAACTCACTTGTTTTTATCTTTGTTAATGCAGATTATCCTTAAAAGCATTTAACTTATATTACGATTTATGAAACATATCAGGAGACGCCAACCTTAACACAGCGTAGTTTCTAGAACAATAACAGGTCATTTTTTTTGGTTATAAAGTTTCAGTTTGAAAACTTTTGATAACTGCGGTAGTTAAAAAGTAAAGGAAGAGTTTTATGGGGGGTGGAAGAGGTTTATCAGAAGTTTCGAGCTTCTTTTCTCTTCTCTGCTTCTTCGTAGAACCGCAGAATTTCGTCGATGATTTCGACGTTGGAGAGCAGCATTCGTCTACAGCAGTATCGTTTTACGCCTAAGCTGTCTAGTACGTCTTTGGCGTTTTCGCCCGTTCGAATCCTTCTGGCAAACTCTTCCCATCGGTCGCCTATCAGTTTGCCGCAGGTGAAGCATCTCACGGGTATAATCATTTGCGTGTTTTCTCCTATCTGTAGCTCTTCTGCTCTTTGGCTCTTGCGCCTGGACCACCGAATTTCTTTGATTCTTTGCTTCTTGCGTCTCCGGCAACCATGGTTCGGTCGTATTCGGTGAAGACTGTGCGTAAATGCGAACTCTTAGTCCATTTTAGCAATGCATTGGCGATTGCTGTGCGGGCTGCTTCTGCTTGACCCATATAGCCGCCGCCTTGGGTTTTCACGTCCATATCTACTTGTTTCCAAGTGGCGTCTCCAGCTTGCAGGAGGGGTTCCATAATTTTCTCACGTGCAATGTCGGGTTCGATGATTTCAACTGGAGTTTTGTTTATGCGCACTTTCCCGACGCCTTGTTTGATGACGGCGCGGGCTGTAGCGGTTTTGCGTTTTCCACTAACAACGAGTACTTTTTTGCCTGGCATAATTATGCACCTTTATTCCATCCTACTTCTACGGCTAATTCTTCAAGTGTGAAATGGGGACCTTTGAGCTTTGTCGCTTTTGCTTGGTCAACAGTTTCCATTTTCATGCCTTTGAGCTCTTTAGGTATTCCCATGAAAACCTTCAGCCGTTTGTAGGCAACTTTGCCTTTTGGCTGCTTCCACGGAACCATGCCTCTGACGGTTTTGCGGACTATGCGGTCAGGGCGTCTGGAGTGGAAGGGTCCTCTTTCGGGAGCGCCGACTTCAAGGAACTCTTTGGCTTCTGCCACTTTGCTCTTTTTCTTTCCTGAAATCACGATTTTTTCTGCGTTAACTATGATGATTTCTTCGCCGTTCAGTATTCGTTTGGCGATTTTGCTGCACATTCGGCCTAGGATTAGTCCTTCGGCGTTTACGACAGCTGCTGAGGTTTTTGCTGCTTGCATCTTTTTCACCCAATTATCTTAACGTTAGAGCCTTTAGGATTCTGCTCCACAAGTTCACTTATGGAGAGGTATTTTGCCTTTGCGGCTGCTAACTTCTCTTTTGCCTTCTCAGAAATAGAAAACGCCGCCACTGTGACTGCGTGGTCCAGCGTTCCTGTTGCCAAGATTTTTCCAGGAACCACTACTGTAGAGTTTTTCTCAGTGTGCCTGTTTATTCTGCTCAGGTTCACGGCTAAGCGTTGTCTGCTGGGTTTAGAGAGGTATTCAGCTACGTCCAGCCAGATACCTGCTTCTTGCGCTTTGCTTTGCTTTTTGAGATATTTGATAAGCTGTATGATTTCAGGGTTTGTGGTTTTGGTTTCTCTCACTTTTCTGCCACCTTTAGCTGTTTTTCAAACTCTTTTAGTTGTTTATTGAGTATCTTGGTTGCTTCCTGCAATATTCTTCCCGGAGGAAGCCCACCGTTTGATTCAAGGTTCATGATGAATGCGTCCTTTTCCCACTCGACCTTTATGCCTTTGTCTTTTTGCGGGCAAGTTTCCACGCAGTCCATGCAGAGATTGCAAGCCAAAAGGTCGCGAACTTCAACTTTGCTGCCCTTCATGGCGAGTACTTTCTTGGGGCAGATGTCCACGCATTTTGCGCAGTCCTCGCAGGCTTTGGTCGGGACCTCAATTTTTGGGTAATACTTGTATGCGCACACGCAAACGGGTTGCCATTTGGCGTGGGTTTTTCCTTTTCCAAGCCTAGCGTAGGCTTCGAGTTTCAGTTTTTGTCCCTTAGCTAGTTTTACAATTGGCACTTTCTCGGCAACTGGAACTATGTCAGGGTTTTCTGAGACCATTTCGCCAGAGTAAACCACTCGGGTTCCCTCATTTGACTCGGCGTTAAATGTTAATGTGACGCGGCATAGGGCGCAGCCGAACTCACTTTTGCATTCGCAATCTTCAGGGAGGTTGTAGCTGTCCAAATCTGTTTTCAACGGGACAAGTCCAAGCCGGTGAGCTATCATCTCATCCTGCAGAATTGACGAGTTCTCTATCATGACCACTTCATCGATGGCCATGCTGGGCACTTCAGCGAGCGCTATCCTGCGCAGAGCGTTCATTAAGGGAATCTCTGCGTCTTTGACGACTATCCGAAGGTTTGTCTCGTCTTTTTCGAGGACTTCTATTTTCACTTATTTGGACACTCCACAAATGACTATAACAAAGCTGTGCGTTCAATAACAGATGAGGGCATTATTTCAATTTTTCTGTTAATAAAGGGGAAAGTGAAGCGACTATACGCGTCGGCCTCTTCTACCACCTGGTCTTCTTGTACCGTCGTGTGGAATAGGCGTAACTTCTTCTATGCGTTCAATACGGAAGCCGAATCTTGCGAGAGCTCTAATGGCTGCTTGTGCGCCTGGTCCGGGTGTTCGTGGACCTGCACCGCCTGGTGCGCGGACTTTGATGTGTATGGCTGTGATGCCTTTGTCGCGTGCTACTTCTGCTGCGCCTGTGGCTGCGCGCATGGCTGCGTATGGTGATGATTCCATGCGGTCTGCTTTTACATACATGCCGCCGCTTGTGCGGGCTATGGTTTCTGCACCTGAGATGTCAGTTATGTGAATAATCGTGTTGTTGTAGGAGCTGAAGACGTGGACAACGCCCCATTTTTCAGTTCGTTTGCTACTGCTCAAAATCTACCGCCTCTTCCGCCTCTTCTTCTGTCTCTAGGCTGAATAATTTCCCGTGGCTTAACCATGACAGTCATGGCTACGCGTGTTGGGTGTGCCGCATTATTTAGTTGGCTTTGAGGAGCGTAATTGATGAGTTTTTCTTCTTCTCGTGAAACTATGTAGCCAGGAATGGTGACTCTGCGGTTGCCTATGGTGATGTGGCCGTGTGTAATTAGTTGCCTTGCTTGGTAAACGGTTTTGGTTAGGCTCTTGCGGAAAACTATGGTTTGTAGCCTCCGTTCAAGAATGTCTTCAATGGATAAGTCTAAGATGTTGTCTAAGACTGCGGTTTCCTGCAGAACAGCAAGTTTCTTGAGTTTTGTGAGAAGCTCGTTTTCCATTTTCATGCGGTCTTCAGGTGCTTTGCCGATTAGTGAACGTGCGATGCCTCTGAACTTTGAGAGCATGGTTTCGTGGCGCCAAAGTTCATGTTTGTTTCTCAAGCCAAAAGTGCCAAGAAGTTTCAGTTCTTCTTGCAGAACGTCTTTGCGCCATGGGAAACGTGGAGTATCAAATTTTCTACGTTGCCTTTTTGGATCACCCATGTTTACTTGCCTCCTTCAGCTGGCGCGCTAGGTTTACCCATTAGCGTCTTCTTCTTTACGCCCAAAGCTTTGCCTGCGCGTCCGGTGGTTTTAGTTCTTTGTCCGCGAACTTTCAGGCCATAAGCGTGACGGTATCCGCGCCATGACCGGATTTCTTTGGCTTGGTCAATATCAGTTTTTGTCCTCAAAACAAGGTCTGCAGTTATGAGGTGCATGTCTTTTCCGGATTCTGAATCCTTTCTGCGGTTGAAAAGCCATACTGGTAAATTGTATTTTACTGGGTCTTTTATGACGTCTTCGATTTTTTGGATGTCTGCCTCTGTGATGAAACCTGCTCGCAAGTCAGGGTTTACTCCAGCCTTCTTTAGTATGGCGTTGGAGAGGCTGAGGCTGACACCTTTAATTTTTGTTACTGCGTAAGAAACCTTCAGCGTACCTGCTGAGTCTGAACCCAATATACGAACTATGTGACGAAATTCCTGAGCTGACATGCTATTTTTTCTTCCGTTTAGCTTGAAGCATATACGAAATGAGTCAGTATTTATTTAAACCTTCCTTTCCCAACTTTATACCCACTCCATACCTGCGTGAAGTCGCTGATTTTGTTGGAATAACTTACGCAAATATTGAGCAGTGGCTCATTATTGTGGGGCAGTTTAATTCGAACGGTTGTAGTAAATTTGATGGGTTTTTTAGCAATTCCGCAAAGTTTTCAAGTTTAGTTATTAGCATAGTTAAATAGTCGTTTATAATCGCAAAATGGTAATATTTATAAGTTATGTGTAATAATTATTGCCGAAAAGTTTTATTATGTTTTGAGGTAAAAAAAATGTCAATCCGTGTAGCAATTGCTGGAATAGGAAACTGCGCATCTGCACTTATCCAGGGTGTTGAATACTACAAAGATGCAGCAGTTGACGCTAAAGTGTCTGGACTTATGCATGTGAAATTCGGCAACTATCATGTAAAAGACGTGAAGTTTGTCGCCGGATTCGACGTGAACAGGCACAAAATCGGTAAAGATTTATCTGAGGCAATCTGGATGCAGCCAAACTGCTGCGCCAAATTCGCAGATGTCCCCAAGCAGGACGCCGTGGTTTTCCCATCCCCCATAAGTGATGGTGTAGCCGCACACATGAGAAAGCCATTTGAAACCTACGATCCTGAAGCAAAAGAGGCTGCAGACGTAACCAAGGTTCTAATCGACACCAAGGCAGACGTGCTGGTTAATTTTCTCCCCGTAGGCAGCGCGGCAGCGTCGAGAATTCTTGCTCAAAGTTGTTTAGATGCAGGTTGCGCCTTTGTTAACGGCATTCCAGAGTTCATAGCTTCGGACCCTGAATGGGCCAAGGCATTTGAAGCGAAGGGAATACCGGTAGCTGGAGACGATGTTAAAAGCCAACTTGGAGCCACCATCGTGCACCGAGTTTTAACGGAACTTTTCATTCAAAGAGGCGTGAAAGTTGACAACACGTACCAGCTAAACGTTGGCGGAAACACTGATTTCTTAAACATGACTGACCCGGCAAGGCTCACGAATAAGAAAATCAGCAAAACCATGGCTGTTAAAAGCCTCATACCGTATGAGGCAGATGCTTGGGCGGGACCAAGTGGCTATATTAGTCATTTGGGAGATGAAAAAGTCTGCTATATCCGTTTAAATGGCAAGAAATTTGGTGACCAACCATTGTCAATCGATGTCAGGTTGTCGGTTCAGGATTCGCCTAACAGCGCAGGAATGGTCATTGATGTCATCAGAGCAGCCAAAATAGCCCTTGACAGAAAAATTGGAGGACCATTGAACAGCATCTCTTCGTACGCCTTCAAGCATCCACCAATCCAAGTTGCTGACTATACAGCCATGCAGTGGGTGGAAGAATATATCCAAGGTAAGCGCGCAAACTAAACTGCGCCTTCAAACCTTTTCCTTTTTGTTAAAAATAAACACCATGCAGCTTCTAAATGGTGACAAAATGTTTCCCCCAATATCTCTTTATCTCCAAATGTTCAGCATCAAAAAAGGTGAACGGTAAATTGATTTTAGGTTTAGCTATGCATCCAACCCTTCCATTAACATTCCCCGAGTTTTTAGACTTTGCACAAAAAATAGAGGCAGATACCCTTGACCTCAGATTGGATTCCACGGAATTCTTATCAGCTTTCAAAGATGAAAACAAAACGCTGGAAATCAAACAACTGCTAAACCAATACAACTTTAGGCGTTGCGTTCATGCCCCCATCATCGACGTTTGCATGTCAAGCTTGAACCCTACCCTGCAGAAAGCTTCGGAAAATGCCATGTTGGAGGCAATGGAGTTTGCTGCAAAAATAAATGCGTCTCTTGTGGTTTCTCACGTGGGACGTTTATCCAAAGACTACCCGAGAAAATTTGCCGCCAAGGCTACGCAGAAAGCCATGAAATCCCTCAAAATCATCAACGAACGCTGCAACGACTTAGGCATGGTTTTCACCATAGAAAACGACTGCAAAACAGAAGATCCCACTCTGGCAGGAACCAAGAAACAAATCCAAGTTATCCTAGAAGCGGTGGGCTGCAAAATGACGTTAGATGTGGGGCACGCCAACACGTTTGGAAAACCCGAAGAATACTTCAAAACGTTCAACAAACGCATTGCGCATGTGCATTTGCATGACAACTACGGGGACAAGGATGAACATTTGCCAGTTGGCGAAGGCAACATAGATTTCGGCAGACTTTTCCACGCGATGGGAAATCGAATCTCAAAATTACCCTTAACCATCGAATGTCACTCTCTGTTCGGAATCGCCGAAAGCGCAACTGCATTAAAAAGACATTTCCAAGTGGCCAAACAAGTAAGCTGTTAAACAAACCACTTGAGCCCTTCATTTTTAAGGCTATTCTGCCTTGAAATAAGGGGGTATAGGCGTTTCGGAGCAAAAAAGAGGGGAGTATTTTTCGATATGCTTTTTATGTGAGAACGGGTAAATGCTCTTGTGTGTGAGCTGTTTTGTCTAAACTGAAGGGTTTCCAAAAATTAACATTCACATATGAAGCTTTACAAACGTGGTTTAGCGCCCTGCAAATTCAAAGATGCAGAGAAGTCACCATCCCGCTAACGGAAGCGTTTAACCGAGTTTTAACTGAAGACATAGTCGCCACAGAGGACTTGCCCAGATTTGACAGATCGGCAGTTGACGGATTTGCTGTCAGGTCTGAAGACACCAATATGGCATCGCAACCTAAACCGTTGCTTTTCAGGTTAATTGACGCAGAAGAATTGCCTGATAACGGACCAAGATATGCCAAACAGGTCTGGACTGGACAGCCCATCCCGAAGGGCGCAAACGCTGTAGTCATGCTTGAGCATACTCAGAAGAAAGAGGAAAAAATAGAAATCTCTGTTCAGGTGGCACCATGCGATAACATTTCCCGTAGAGGCGAAGACGTGAAAAAAGGCGAAACCGCTGTAAAACAGGGAACAAGGCTAAAACCTTACCATTTAGCAATGCTGTCGGCACTGGGCAGCACCGAAGTTAAGGTTGTTGAAAAGCCAAAAATCGCCATTATAGCCACGGGGAACGAGCTTGCCACAGCAGGCACCGAACGCAACGAGAAGCAAATCTACGAATCCAACAGGGTGATGCTGTTTGGCATGTGCAGTGAACTTGACGCTGAACCGCTGGACTTGGGTTTGGCAAAGGACAACGTGGAAGAGATTGTGGAGAAAATCCAAATTGCCCTAAAAATCGCTGATGCAGTTATAACCACAGGCGGAACCAGCGTTGGCGGATTAGACCTTGTGCCTGAAGCTGTGAACAAGACAGGCGAACCAGGCGTAATCGTCCACGGCATCGCTATTCGACCTGCCATGCCGACTGCTTTGGGCATGTTGGAAGGTAAACCGGTTATGATTCTTTCAGGTAACCCTGTTGCGGCAATTACTGGTTTTGAGATTTTTGCCAGACCACTTATCTGCAAGATGCTTGGATTGCAAAAAGAGGAAACAAGACCCACAGTGAAAGCCACCATGACGCGGAAAGTTGCCACGGCGTTGGGTAGGAAGAATTTTGTTCGGGTACGGGTTTTCCAGAAGAATGATGATTTCGCCGCTGACCCAGTGAGCGCGAAAGGTTCAGGAACAATCTCCACCATGACCAAAGCCAACGGATACGTCATTGTCCCAGAGAATCGTGAAGGTTTGGGTGAGGGCGAAACCGTGACTGTCCACCTCTTTGCGGATGTGGATTCGGGGAACCTGAATGTTTAGGAAACTGCTCACTTACGACGAGGCAAAAAAAGCTATAGAACAACATCTTAATTTGAAACCTTTAGGCGTGGAAGAGATTCCCCTTTTAGAGGCTTATGATCGTGTTCTTGCGGAAGATGCAATTTCCACTTTGGATATTCCGCCGTTCAACAGGTCAACGGTTGATGGTTTTGCGGTGAAGGCTGAAGACACCTATGGCGCAGAAGAAAACCAGCCTGTAAAACTCAGAGTCTGCGGCAACGTGCCCATCGGAGAACTCCCCAAGGTAGCTGTGGCAAAGGGTGAAGCTGCAGAAATCGTCACTGGCGCACCTGTTCCTGAAGGTGCAGATGCAGTCGTCATGGTTGAAGATACACACCGTCAAGACAGTGAAGTTCTTGTTTACAGTTCGGTTACGAAAAACGAGAATGTCCAGAAGAAGGGGTCGGACATAAAAAACGGCGAAATTATCCTCAAAGCAGGGCAGACTTTGGGGTCTCGGGAAATTGGCGTTTTGGCTGCTTTGGGCAAATCGAAAATTCAAGTTTACAAGGTTCCCACGGTTGCTGTTCTTTCTACAGGTGGCGAAGTCACTGAGCCTGGATGTGAGTTGCCGCCTGGAAAAATCTACGACATTAACGCGTACAGTTTGAGCATTGCTGTTCGTGAGAGCGGGGGAAAACCAGTTTATGCTGGAGTGGTGCCTGATGAGAAAGCGGAGTTGCAAAAAGCTTTGGAGCAGGCGTTGGCTTCGGCTGACATGGTGCTGACTTCAGGCGGAGTTTCTGTAGGTCCAAAAGACATTGTGCCAGCTACGGTGGGTTCTTTGGGTGCGCCTGGTTTGATTTTCTCAGGAATCGCCCTGAAGCCCGGCAAACCTGTCACATTGGGGTTAATCGGAGAGAAACCTATTTTCTCGTTTCCAGGGCATCCAACTTCGGCGTTGTTGACGTTTCATTTGCTTGCTCGTCCTGTTATTCAGGTTATGGCGGGCAAAACTCCGAGGGAAATGGGGTCTGTTGAGGCTTATGCTGGGAAAAGGATGTTTTCGGCTAAGGGCAGGCGAACCTTTGTCACCGTCAAGCTGAATCGGGATGAGTTGAAGCGGTTGGTTGCTGAGCCTGTGGAAACTGGAGCTTCGGGAGCCATAACAACTTTGGCGAAGGCTGATGGGTTTGTGGAGATTCCTGAGAACCAGCAGTTTGTTGATGTTGACGAAAAAGTTACGGTTTGGCTTTTCAAAGAAACCCTGTAAAGGGGGAGTTTAGGTTTATTCGGCTGTTTTTCGGTTGGACATGGCGTAAACTGTGAAAAACCATGTTAGAACAAGGTATGCAATCATGGCTGCGCTTGCTAGCACATCAGTGGCTATGACATAGTACAACGTGTATATTGCTGAGGCGGTGACCACGAAGAATAAGGCGACTATGAGCCAGCTTGTCCAGAAACGTTTGGTGAGCAATCCGTATGCGGCTATGAGGCTGGTTATTCCGAGTAAGCCTATGTGTGGTGGAAAACCGCTCAGGGGCAACATGATGAGGAGGATTAGTCCGGCTAAGCCGTAGAATGCCAGGGTTGCGAGTGAGAGAGGTTTTTCTGTTTTAAGTTTGGATATGAGTGACAGAGCCACTTTGGTTCGCCTTTAACCATATGCATTAGGGTGTGAACTAATAAATTTAATGTTCAACGCTCTTTACGAGAAGGCAAGTGAAAAAGTTTTTGAGCACCCCACAGCAGATTATGAGCAACACTAAAGCAGGAAAGATTAGACATGAGCTACCTTGAACTGTTCACTTCACAGCAGAACGTTTTCAGCGGGTTGCAGAAGCCCTTTGAAGAGGCAAAGTACGTGGTTTTCGGCGTGCCCTTTGATGTTACGAGTTCGTATCGGACGGGGGCGCGGTTTGGTCCTGCTGCGATTCGGCAGGCTTCGCTGAACATTGAAACGTACAGTTTCCGCAGTGGCGAAGATGTTGAGGAGTTGGCGTTGCATGATGTGGGCGATTTGCATGTGAGCAGTGACCCAAAGAAAACCGTGGATATGCTGAAGTTGGTGGTTGAGGACGTTTTGGCTGCGGGCAAGGTTCCTGTTGCTATTGGCGGGGAACACACGATAACTTTGGGCATACTGAAGGGGTTTGGCGCGCAAGCCAAGAAAACCGCCATCGTCAGTTTTGATGCGCATTTGGATTTGCGCAAAGAATTCCTCGGATTGAAGTTGTCGCATACCACGTTTATGCGGCTGATTAATGAGGAAGTTAAGCCAGCCAAAATCCTCGAAGTGGGCACAAGGTCAGTTTGCCAAGACGAACTAAACTACGCCAAGAAAGCGGGGATAGAGTTTTTCCCGACGCAGCAGATAAAGAAGGAAGGCACCCAAAAAATCGTTGAGCAACTCAAGGAGAAGCTGGAGCCCTACGAAAACATCTACCTGACCGTGGACATGGACGTTGTTGACCCAGCGTTTGCGCCTGCAGTGCAGAACCCAGAAGCAGACGGCATAACCACAGGCGAACTACTGGACATTGTGTGCGCGTTATGTGACAAACGTGTGGTCGGGTTTGATGTTTTGGAGGTTGCGCCAGTTTACGACCAAGGAATCTCGGCGATTGCAGCGGCTAAAGTGATGTTTGAGATGCTGTGCCAACTGAAGAAGGCGCAGAAAACGCGTTAGCCCTGTTGCTCGGAGCAGACTATAGCCCCCCTATATATAGAATCCAACATGGCTTTTCTTGACCTCTGATAGGTACCCTATCGTTTTGACCTACCCTTTCCCCCTTCGGTTTTTCAGAAATCCAACATATTATTGGGCTGAAAAATTCGCCAATACGAGTAGACCCCTCTATCGTTTCTGCATCGAATTACTAATAGGCACCAAATATGACGAAAACAGACAAAGAGAGAGAATTCTATTGTTTTTGGAGTTTTGCTATGAAGAAGCCGTTGCACTGGTGCAGATGCGGATACAACCTCTGGCACTTATCTAAGCCTCTCAGCCCTGGCAAGCCCATCTTTGGGTTAATTTCTACTAAGCTGAATTCGGGGTGCGCCTGCAGGAAACGCTCGATAATCACCTCGTTTTCTTCAACGGTGATGCTGCATGTGCTGTATGTGAGGGTGCCGCCTGAAGCCACGTTTTGGGCGCAGTTGTTAATCATCTGCCACTGAATCTCCGTCATCTTATCAATCGACTTTGGGGTGAGGCGCCATTTGGCTGCGGGGAGCTTGGCGAATACTCCTGTGCTGGTGCATGGCGGATCCAAAATCACCACATCAGCCTGCACGTTAAAGGGTAATGGGGTGCGTGCGTCGGCGATGACGGGGTCAGCTATTTTTAGCCACATGCGCCCGACCTCTTGCAGCCAAGTCTTCATTCGGCGCTTTGAGAAGTCAACAGCGCAGATTACGCCTTTGTTCTCCATGAGCTGCGCGAGGTAGGTGGTTTTGGCTCCTGGAGCCGCACAAACATCAAAAACCGTCATGTCGGGTTTTGGGTCGGCAGCTTCTGCAGCAAAGCAGCTGGCTTTGTCCTGAATGAAAAAGCGACCTATGCGGAAGCTGTCAGTTCGGGTAAGTGGATTTTTGGAGTTGACTACTTTGTAGGTGTGTTTGAGGGGTTCTGCTTTTTCTACGGTGATGCCTTCAGCGGCGAGTTTCTGTAAAAGTTCCTCCTGAGGACCTTTAAGCGTGTTCAACCGTATGTGCGCGGGAGGCGCGGTCATGTTGCCTTCGAGGAAGGTTATGGCTTCGCTGCGACCCATCAGGTCAAAGCAGTACTTCACAAACCATGTTGGGTGAAAAGTTTCCAGCGCTACGCGTTCTTCGTCTTTTGCCGCGTCCATTATCGGTTTTATGTTGCGGGTAAGCAAGAAGCCAAGTATAGGCTCAACTTCCAGCAGATTTTCCCAGCCCAGAATCGCCCTGCCCAACCTAGCGATGCGCTGCGCCTCTTCTAAATCGACTTTGGCCCAGTTTTTGGTGACGCGGGTTTGGTAAACGTAAAGTCTCAGAAATGCCTGCACACCAATTGTCAACTCGTCAAGGGGCTTAGACGTGAGTTGGCTGTTGATGAATTTGTCAATCAGGTTCCTTCGCCGGACGGTTTCAACCACGAGTCCGTAGCCTAAGCGGATGGCGTCAGGGTCTTTGATGCCCAGCTGCTTCACGGTTCGAGTGAGAGCCATGTGCTCGCTGAGTTTTTGCATTTCTATCCAGCTTAGGGTTTCGATGGCTATGGTCCAAGCGTCTTTCAACAAGGCAGGTGCACAGGGTAAACAGCGGCAGAGACCCTAATAAGAATATGAGCTTACATAGCAAGGTTTCATGAACGACTGGTGTAAACTACCTGCAAAGATGCACCTAAATGTGCCACCAAAGATTTTAGAGCACGCCCTCAATAGAAGGTAGCAAGGACAAGAAACAGGATGCCGCAATCCAAAAGCTTAGACGCATGGTTCCAGTTGCCCAGCAAACCCGCCGTAGAAAAAGAGAAACCGAAAGCGGAAGCGCCACCGCAACCAACCACAGAACCAGCAACCACTAAGGAGCATGAAAAGAAGCGCCGAGTTTTCCCTCCGAAGGCACCTGAAAACCTGCCAGCATCCTATTTCGTTTCTGCAACGTATGACGGGCGCCAGAAAAAAGCGGTGGTTAAGCTCTACGAGCCCACCGAAGGCAAAATCTACTTCTGGTACGACAACACAGGACACAAGCCGTACTGCTTAACCAACCTCTCGCAGTATGAACTGGAGAAAATGGACCGCGTCGTTCACCATGAAGGTTTTGACCACTTTGAATCCATGGAACTCTTTGACCCCTTGGCTGACAAGAGAATCCCAGTTACAAAAATCGTCACCAACGACCCCCTAGCCATAGGCGGCAAACCGCAGGGCAGCATACGCGACATCATCCCCGAAGACTTCCCAACAACCTCAGACACACCCGCGAACCCTGAGGACGCCAAAGTCTGGGAAGCAAAAATAAAATATTACCAATCTTACATTTACGACACGCGGTATTTGCCAGGCATGATTTTTGAAGTGAAAAACGGCAACCTTGTTCCATGCCGCGTGGAGGAAGCAGAAAAAACAATCGCAAACCTCAAAGGCCTTTTCAAAGACGCCACGAGTGAAGAGCTTGAGTACATTGAAGAGTGGGCTAGACTCATAGAGTACCCTGCGCCGAAGTTCCGCAGAGCCGCCATAGACATAGAAGTCTACGCGCCTATATCCACCCGCGTACCCGACTCACGCGAAGCCGCATACCCCGTAGTCTGCTGCTCACTTTACGCTTCAGATAACCAGAAAAAAGTCCTCATCCTCAAACGTTCAGGCGTCAGGGAAGGAAACGCGCAGGTGCCCCCCGATGTCCAGCTGGAGTATTATGAAACTGAAGAAGACCTGCTCCGAGCCATCTTTGACATTCTCTGGGAATATCCGTTCTTGTTAACATTCAACGGTGACGACTTTGACTTACGGTACATGGTGCATCGCGCAGCAAACTTAGGCATAGAAAGACGGGAAATTCCTATAGACATCGGCAGACGCGTCTGTCTCCTCAAATATGGCATCCACATCGACCTGTACAAGTTTTTCTTCAACCGTGCCATCCAAATCTACGCGTTCAGCAACCGCTACCGAGACATCACATTAAACGACGTAGGCAAAGGCGTCCTCGGGCTGGAAAAAATCAAGTGCGAAAAAACCATAGGCGAATTAACCTACACTGAACTCGCCGACTACTGCTTTAGAGATTCAGAAATAACCTTCAAGCTAACCAGCTTCGAAGACGAACTCGCCATGAAACTCATCCTTGTTCTCGCCAGAATCAGCAGCATGCCCATGGAAGACGTCAGCCGCCAAGGCGTATCCAGATGGATTCGGAACTTCATGCACCGTGAACACCGACACAAAAACATGCTCATCCCAAACGCCCAAGACATCCTCGTAGAAAAAGGTCAAACAGCCACTAAAGCCATAATCAAAGGCAAAAAATACCAAGGCGCCATAGTCGTCGAACCCACCCCAGGCGTACACTTCAACGTAGCCGTCATGGACTTCCCCAGCCTGTACCCCTCCATCATCAAAGTCTGGAACCTAGGCTACCAATCCATCCTGTGCCCACACCCCGAATGCAAAAGCAACCTAATTCCGAACACGCCCCACTGGGTCTGCACCCGCAAACGCGCCATGGAAAGCCTCCTCATAGGCTCCCTGAGAGACCTGCGAGTTCAATGGTACAAAAACAAAGCCAAAGACAAAACCCTAACTGAAGAGCAGAGAAGCTGGTACAAAGTCGCCCAAGGCGCCCTAAAAGTCATCTTAAACGCCAGCTACGGCGTTTTTGGCGCCGAAAGCTTCGACCTCTACTGCCCACCTGTAGCGGAAGCCACAGCAGCCATCGGCAGACACTCCATCACAAAAATCCTTGGCCGAGCCGAAACCCTAGGCATACAGGTTTTGTACGGCGACACCGACAGCCTTTTCCTCAAAAACCCCTCCAAAGAGCAAATCGGAGACTTAGCCCACTGGACCGAGCATGAGTTGAAAATGGGCATTGACGTGGACAAAAATTACCGGTACGCAGTTTTTAGCAGCCGCAAGAAAAACTACCTAGGCGTCCTCGAAGACGGCGCCGTAGACGTCAAAGGTTTAACAGGGAAGAAGAAGCACATCCCGATTTTCATCAAAAACGCGTTTAACCAAATGAAGGAACGCCTCGCGCAGGTCAAGAACCCTGCAGAATTCGAGAAAGCCAAAAAAGACATAGCCAACATCGTCCGCGACCGCTACACGCGACTCAAGCGCAGGGAATGGCAAGACATGAACGAGCTTGCCTTCAGCGTCGTTTTAGGCGATGACCTTGAGCACTACACGAAGACCACGCCACAGCATGTTAAAGCCGCAAAAATTTTGCAGCAAAGCGGAATGGAAGTGCGTGCAGGCGACCTAATACGCTTCGTCAAAACCACACGTGAACCTCATGTTAAACCTGTAGAGTTAACGACGAAAAACGAGGTGGATGTGGACAAGTACGTAGCGCACCTGCATAGCACGTTTGACCAAGTTTTAGATGCGTTGGGCTTGAGCTTCGACGAAATCATCGGGTTAACGAAGCTGGAAAGGTTTCTGGCATAGCCAAACTAAAACGAGTGCGTTTGATGGTTGCTAAATGAATTCGATTAGTACTGCAAGCACAGTGAAAACCGCCACAATAAACGAAATTATAGCAACCACTTGGCGCTCCGTTAGGGGTCTGCGGTAGGTTAGCAGCGTCACCAAACTTCGCCTGTGTTCAGATACAAGTTTTTGACCATCAAACGCGACACTGGCTCTCTTATGGACAAAGAAAACCGTCAACAGTATGAGAACTGAGTTGAAGACATTGGGAAGAATCGAGATGAGCAAACTCGATTTAAGGTCGGTCAAAACCGCGAAAGCGGCTACAGACAAGCCGATAGCGAAGGACCCCGTGTTACCCACGAAGATTTTTCCTTGGACATTAAAAAAGGCAAGAATCAGCCAAACGATTAGGGGCCCAATCATGAGAATCTGAAATTCATTAGAGGACAGAGCGGTTAGTCCGATGAGGATTATGGCAGGGCAAACTGTTTCTAAGCCGTTTAAGCCGCCCAGCATGTTGATGGTGTTAGTGATTACCATGACGATTAAGGGTATTATTAAAAAGATGTACGCGTCCCCGAATTGCACCGTGCCTAGTAGGGGAATGGATATGGAGGTACGTACAGTTTCAGGGTTGGCAAGTACAAAGTACATGAGGGGGAGAGCTGCAATGAGGGGCATGAAGGCTTTGTATCGCCATTTGAGGTCTATCCAGTCATCCAGCATGCCCATGAAGCCGCCGAACAGTATGCACACGGCTAGGGTTAAGGGTGCGGAAACTCCGTTTGGAGCTGAGCCGACGCCTAAAAAGTAGGCTAAAAAAATGTAGACGGTGGCGAATAGGACGTAGATTACGCCTAAGCCCCATGGAACCAAGGGTTTGCCTGTTTTGTGTTGGTCGGGGACTTTGGGGAACAAGCGCTCGCTTCCTAGGGCGTAGCTGTTGCGGCGTAGTATGCGTCCCAGTTAATCTTGTAGAGGCAAACCAAAGGCACCAAAGTGTAGTATTGCTGCGCTGCAGTTGTTGGGTCTACTTCTAAGCCTGCAATGTACACTGGCGTAAAGAACAACAGATCGGATGCGCTCTCCGTTGGAGTGAAACCGTACTGTTCAGCCCACTGTTTCTCGGCGTTGCTCATGAGCTTGTAGATTGTTGAATTCAATCCCATGTCGTTCCAGCTCATCTGGCCACTTGTGGCATTGAAACCGAAGTCGGTTTTGTTGCTCCACTGGTAGTCTGCAGTCATGAAACCTTGACTCATGAATCGGTCTTTTGCGTTGCCTGAAATATCCGCCATCCACACCCATTTGCCTTCGTCGCCGTAACCGCCAAATCGGACACCGCCAGTCAACTGGCTGCTGCTTGAGAGAGGAAGCTGAAGCGTAGTGAACACCAGCACGTATGAGGTGTTATAGTTCGCGAACATCTTTACCGCTTGGGTTTCGTTTGCCATCATGCCGTAACCTACGTTTTCTATTTGGGTAGCATTTATGGTATTGTTATCGCAAAGTGTTGTGACGTTGCCTATGTAGCCTATCCAGTTGCCGTAGTCCCACCAACTAGCCACAACGTCGGTTTGCTGGAGGTTTTCTCGCATGTAACTTACCATGTTTCGCCATTGAGGAATAGGCTCGCTAGCTGAGATAGGCAGACTTGATGCAGTAATTGCCATAGGACTGTAAGCCATGTTGTAGACTCGGGGTTGACCGCCAGTCTGGGGCGAGAAAGCAAAGTTTGTTACCAGCAGCCCAAAGATTAGGAGAATAACTAATGCGCTATATTCTCTACCCACTCGGGTCAGACGGCGCTTTGACTTGGCGGTAACTTGCCCTCCACTTTCGCGAAGCAACGTGAAGAACGGCTTTAGCAGATTGAGAACTCCAATTGAAACCAAGAGAGCAAAGGCTGGAGCCAAGAGGATGAGTAAACGCACCATAGAGCTTGCAAAGTACAGAGATGTCAAACCGAATAGAACCAAGAACACGTTCCGGTTAGTCGGGTTCTTCACAGTAAAGTAGATGCCTACTAGGAAGAACAGTATACCTATGCCTAACTCGTAGTACATGGAGCCCCAAGCTGCGATTCGGTGCTCAGCTACGGATTCAATAAGAGGGTGGCTTGCACGTTGGAAAGGATCAAGCACGGAGGTGAATTTGCCTGCGATGCTTGTCAAATCGCCAAATCCCCATATAACAGCAACGCCTCCAACCAAAACAACTAGGAAAGCGGCTGTAAGGATGGTTTTAGTTTTCATTGTGAGGTTAGCCCGTAGAACTTCTGCGAGGCAAAGTACGACAAATACGGCTGCGACTGGCAGTATTGCGCCTGATGTTAGGTAGTGAGGAGACAGCAGAGGAATGCTTATAGCCGCGAAGAGACCGAGACCGAAAGTTATGCTGTAAGCAAACAGAAGCCTTGGGCTGTATTTTCTCAGTAAGACAAGCACAAAGGCGTATAGTGCAATTAGGTCTATCAGGAAGTAGGCTGCGCCCCATCCAGCAGTGAAATAAGCTAGGGCCGCTGCGGAGCCAAGGGAATATAGTACCATAGATTTGAAGGATTTGTTTGGATCAATTGCTCGAAGGAATAGGAAAATGAACAATAGTAGAGCTAGCACACCAACGGTTTCTGTATCGAAGAAACCAAGAGACGACCTCTGAATATATGAGGGCATCAAAGCCAGAATAAGCGCGGACAGCAAACCAACGGTTTTGCCGCCCATGTCTTTACCAACGAAGTACATTATTAGAACTGCAAGCATACCCAACAATGGCGCCATCAGAGAGCAGAACGACATTAAATCGATGTTCACGCCTAATGTTGAGATGACATTGTAAAGTACAGCCGTGGTCATCGGCAGAGATGGAAATGACCGAGACATGTCTAACCCGTCAGGGTACCACTGCTGTGTGTTTACCCAAGAAGCAGGCAAATAGGGCGAGAGGAGACCGTCGTTCACCATTTTATTAGTTAAAGAATACTGGTAGTAGGGGTCGAACTCGTTAAGACCCAGAGTGCCTGAGGGTATTTCCCATCGCATAGGCAGAACGCGTATGGTAAACGCGATGAATAAAATCAGCAACAGAGCTGTTATAGTTATGAGTGATGCGTGACTTACTGGGATACGCAGTTTTCCAGTGCCCTTAAGGCCTTTTGACAATGTCTCTTTGAACCCCATTTGTGCCATCTCTTTACACAGATTGATTATGCCGTCTATTTATTTTTGCGGTTATTGGGTTATATCATAAAGCCATTCATATATGCCTTTTCCAAGAATCTCAAAACCGGCAGGTGTGCAAAATTAGTTGGATTTTGTGGCGTGTAGTATAATTAGAAGTTCAGACTCGGAATTTGCATAATACTACCAACTGCACCCGGGGTCGGGGCGTAATAAATTTTTGGATAATGTAATATGTAAAATAGGTTTGGGAGAAGAGTTTTTGGTTATTTTGCAGGTCTTACGTCCACGTCAAGGGGCATCAGAGACAGCTTTTTGCCGCATTTAGGGCACTTACCCTCGTGTTGGTGGAGAATTTCGTCTGGAGGTTTTAGCTCCGTGCCCTCATACAAAACACATCTGCATTCGTGACATATAACACGCTGCGGCATCATGGTCACTCGTATATCACAGCAAAGTGCATTCAGCATATTTAATGGTTGTCATGTTTTCCATTCTGCAGGTGTGGTTTTGCTGAATTGCTTGCAAACTACGGCTTGTTGTTGCCGAAAAGAAACGCAGAGGCGAGTACAATGTTTATTTTGGAGATAAGTCGACTACGCAGTGTGGATGCACGCTTGGAAAAGTACACGCTTATTGTAACTGAAAAGCCAGATGCCGCCAACCGAATAGCCTCAGCTCTGGACTTCACGGGGAAAGCCAAGCGCATGGCAGACAAGGGAGTCCCATACTATGTGGCGCAGCGTGAGGGGAAAATTGTTGTTGTTCCAGCTTTAGGGCATCTGTACACGGTTACAAGTGAAGCAAAAGAGCGCGGCAAGTACCCCGTTTTTAACCTCAGGTGGGTGCCGCTGTATGAGGCGGAGCGGGGAGCAAGTCGAATTCGGGTTTGGCTGCAGACAATTTCTAAACTCGCCAAAGAAGCAGACACATTCATCGACGCGTGTGACTATGACATTGAAGGCAGCATAATCGGCTACTGCATACTAAAATATGCCTGCGGCGGAAAAGAAAACGCAGCTAAACGCATGAAGTACTCCACCCTCACAAAAGAAGAGCTGGAAAAATCCTACACTTCGCTGTTGCCGCATCTGGACTTTGCCCTCATCGAAGCTGGGCTGGCAAGGCATGAAGTGGACTGGTTGTATGGCATAAACTTGTCTAGGGCGTTGACTTTGGCGGCGAAAAAGGCAAGCGGATATTACGCCACGCTGAGCACGGGGCGTGTGCAGGGACCAACGCTGAAGTTTCTTGTGACCAGAGAAAGGAGCATTGCCTGTTTTGTTCCTGTACCGTACTGGACCTTGAAGGCTAAGGTGAAAATTGGCGAGGAAAAGTTTGAGGCGGAGTACGAAAAGAAAACGTTAGCAGTCAAAGACGAAGCTGACGTTGTGGTCAACGCCTGCAAGGGGAAAAGCGGGGAAATAGAGAAAGTAGCATCCAGAAAGCTTAAGCAGATGCCGCCAGTACCGTTCGACTTGGGCGCGCTGCAAAGTGAAGCGTACACTTTTTTTGGGTACACGCCTATGCGCACCTCAAGCATTGCTCAGCGGTTGTATCTTGACGCATTGATTTCTTATCCGAGGACCAGCAGCCAAAAGCTTCCGCGGCAAATAGGTTACGAGGCGATTTTGAAGAATCTTGCGAAAGTTCGCGAGTACACGCGGCTTGCGGGGGAACTTCTATCTAAACCAGAGTT
>CAYGJP010000001.1:0-3136 GCA_964350175.1 uncultured Candidatus Bathyarchaeia archaeon | reverse complement strand
TGAAGCCAAATGAAGGAAAAAAGGTGGACCCTGCGCATCCTGCTATTTATCCGACTGGAAAACTGCCTGAAAAACCCCTTGTTGGAGCTGAAAAGAACATCTGGAACCTTGTGGTTAGGAGGTTTATGGCGGTTTTCGGCGAACCAGCCCTTCGGCAAATCGTCCAAGCAACCATAAACATCAGCGGAGAAAAATTCAGCCTCGCAGGCAAACAGACTTTAGAAGAGGGTTGGCTGCGATTCTACAGCCCCTTCACAAGAAAGAAAGACGCGCCTTTGCCACCTCTCACGGAAGGTCAGATTGTCAAAGGTGTGAAGGTCATTTTAGAAGACAAGTTCACCATGCCACCGCCACGCTACAACCCAAGAACCCTGCTCAAGAAGATGGAGGAGGGCAACATCGGAACCAAAGCCACCCGAGCAGGAACCATACAAACCCTCTACGACAGAAAGTACATTTGTGACGAGAGGATGGCGGTTTCGGAGTTGGGTTTTGAAGTTACCGATGTCCTACGGAAGTACTGCCCGTCGGTGGTTTCGGTGGAGTTTACTCGGAAGCTGGAAGAGCGAATGGAGGCGGTCCAGCAGGGAAACGAAACAAAAGAAAACATCCTCTTGGACGCGGTGGAAAACCTCAAAACGGTAACGGCGAGTTTGAAAGAGAACGAAAAAGCCATAGGCGACCAGCTAAGCCGCGCAGTGCAGAAGGCTAAACTGGACGAGAAAACCGTAGGCGCATGCCCGACCTGCCAAGGTGGAAAACTGGTAATTATCCATTCAAAAAAGACCAAAAAACGCTTCGTTGGCTGCACAAACTACTTCAACAACACCTGCAAAACAGCGTTCCCCCTGCCCCAGCGAGGCTTGGTTAAGCCTTCAGGCAGAGTGTGTAAGGGTTGCGGTTGGTCTACGGTGCAGGTTTGGCTGAAGGGAAAGCGACCGTGGAATCTGTGCCTCAACCCAACATGCCCAACGAAAAACAAAGAGTAAAAGCACAGCAGAGAATATTTCACCTCTTGCAAATGCATTGCTTAACCGAATAGCTACATCGGTTACTTTTGTCCTTTAGTGCAGAGAGGAGGGCGTTGTAAAGATGTGGTTTTTAATGTGTGTATATTTATTAACTTGTATACATGTATACTTAAGTGGTGTATCCGATTTTGAATGAAACAACAACTATAAGGGTCTCAAAAAAGACGGCTGAAGCACTTGAACGCCTCAAAGAAAAACTCAACGTAGAAAGCCTTGACGAGACAATACAATCGCTTGTCAAAAAACAAAGAAAATCTGTTTTAGAAAAAGCGTTCAGCGTGGATCAAGGAAAGATAAAGCCTTTTTCGGAGGAAGACCGCGGCGAAGATCGTAATTGACGCCTATGCATGGATAGAGTTTTTCGTGGGCAGTGAAAAAGGACTCGAGGTCAAGGAGATTTTGGAGAACGCGGAGGAAATCTATACTCCGGGAACTGTCTTGGCGGAGATTGCTCGCAAGTATATCCGAGAGGGTGCTGACGAAAAGACAGCTGCGGCACGGTTGGAAGTTATCGCCTCGGCTTCAAACGTCACTCATGTGGACGTTGGAATAGCTCTGGAGGCAGCAAAATGCAACTTGGAACTAATGAAGCGCGCTAAACAGTCCAAACTTAGTACGCCGAGCCTGTTTGACGCCATAGTATTGGCCACAGGCAGATTGTTAAAATCGAAAATTGCTACGGGAGATGAGCACTTCAAGAACTTGCCCGAAACAATCTGGGTAGGAAAATCAGTATAAAGTTTCGCAGAACCAAGGCGTTAATTTTTCTTAGGTGTAAATTTAAGTTTAATTTGCGGATATTCAAAAAGAGGTTTTGAGGGTGAATATCTCCATTTTGGTGAGGGTTCGAATCCTCCCAGTCCACCACAAATTCTTTATATTCTCACCTCTAATTTTTTGCAGGTGATTAAGTTGGGAGTGGAAGTAGCTGACTTGACGGAGTATTTTGACAAAGTTTATGTGGATTTTAAAGCTGATCTCTCTAATTGGCATAAGGTTCGCAAGGAACTGCGGACTTTGACATATTCAGTGATATCAACCGAATAATCGAATAAATCATTCTGCTACGACAACGTTTGGCTAAAGCCAGTCGGTATGAACACTTGACTTGCACACAAGAGGTCGGGGGTTCAAATCCCCCCAGTCCACTCTTTATGTTTCTAAGAGAACTTTTGCCGCGTTTTACGCAAGCTTGCGGGTCTACTCAAGGGGGGTTCGTTTTATTTCTTTGACTTGGTCAAAGTCTGCATCGTCGCTGATGACTGATTTTGTTCTTTTCTCAAGGGCGGAGGCCAAGTGAATGGAATCGCGTGGGCTCATTTTGTATTTGCCCATTAACCTTTGAGCGTGGGTTATGACGTTTTCGTCTGCTGTTACGAATTGTAGGTTTGGGAACCCGAGCAGTTTTTGACCTTGAGTTATTCCTTCGTTTCTACCCATCGCTTTGCTGACGACCCATACAACTTCATCCCATGTTAACGTTGACGTATATGCGGATAGTTTTCCATTTTCCACGTTGAGCAGTATTTCTTTGGCTTTCTTTGCTTTCGGTTG
Organism: uncultured Candidatus Bathyarchaeia archaeon; assembly: GCA_964350175.1. Taxonomy (GTDB): domain Archaea; phylum Thermoproteota; class Bathyarchaeia; order Bathyarchaeales; family Bathycorpusculaceae; genus JADGNF01. Next base: position 551 of record CAYGJP010000001.1, on the reverse strand, counting down.
AGCTTCTGCTTGATAGATTACGGGGTAGATGAAAACATTTGAGTCAAGGTAAGGCATGTCTGTGGCAGACCTCTTCGGTTATGATTTCTTTGATGTTTATGGGTTTTTTCAGTTTTGGAGCGCGAGTGGAACTGTAATATTCGGTATAATTGCCTTCAATTTTGGGTTTGCTTATTACTATTTCGTCTTCTCGGATTTCGAGATTCACATCTACGCCTGGTTTTATTCCAATGGCATCCCTCATCCGTTTCGGAATTACGACTTGCCCCTTTGGTCCAACGCTTTTTGTAGGTATATTTAACACCAAATGATATAATTATCCCACTGTAATTTATATTTTCTCACCATTTGCTGCCACATTTCAGGATTTATTTATGGTATAAGTTGAAGTGTTTGCACTACTCCTAAATTTTCCAAATGCTTTAGTCACGGTTCTCAAATCGCTGGAAATCTGAGGCAAAAAATTGGGAATTGCGGGTAACATCTCCCCTTTGGCGGGGTTCAAATCCCCCCCAGTCCACTTCAACATCGATTGCACTGATTCCCGGTAC